>JBOGGX010000152.1:0-6623 GCA_050744245.1 Acidimicrobiales bacterium | reverse complement strand
GCCTCGGCCTCTGCGCTCTCGGCCCGACGGGCGGCGAACCGCCGCCCGGCCCGGCCGACCCGGTCGATGTGCTTGTACATCCGATCCCTGGCCCGCTCGGCCTCGGGCGAGAGGCCTTCGATCGTGTCGATCCGCCATTGCCGGTTGATCACCGGCTGGAGGATCTGGTCGTGGTGGACGGCGAAGTCGTAGATGCCCGCCTTGGCGATCTCCCGGGCATGGCGGTCGAAGTCGATGATGCCGGTGCCCGGCATCTCGAACGTGCGGACCTGCCGATCGACGGCCTCGACCATGCCGGACGGGTCGATCTCGAGGCCGGCCTGGACCAGGTCGCGGTAGAAGATGTGGTGGCGGTTCTCGTCGCTCACCACCCGCTTCATGACCGCGTGACCGGCGGGGTCGTCGAGCAGCTTGCCCGTGTTGTGGTGGGCGATCCGGGTGGCCAGCTCCTGGATGGCCACGTAGACGAATCCGTCGTGGGCCGAGGCCGGCTGGGGGACGTCGCCCCCGCTGACCTGGGCCATCCGCCCCCGCTCCAACGCCCATGGATCGATCGACCGGGTGACGGTGAGGTAGTCCCGGATCACGATCGAGTGGCGGCCCTCCTCGGCCGTCCAGCGGCGCACCCATGCGCCCCACGGACCGTTGCCGCCGAAGGTCCGGTCGATGGTCATCGAGTAGTACGGCAGGTTGTCCTCGGTCAGCAGGTTCACGAACAGTGCGCTGCGGACGGCGTCGGACATCTCGACCTCGTGGGGATCCCACTCCTCGCCCGGCTCGAAGTCGCGACCGCGGCTCCACGGCACGACTTCGTGGGGGAACCACTCCTTGGCCCCGTCGAGATGGCGTTCGAGCAGCCGCTCGGCGACCGGTTCGAGCTCGATGAGCATGGTGGCGTCATCCATGGCGGGAAACCCTACCTACTGGTAGGTAGGCGCGCCACCCTGGCGCGGAAAACTCGCTCAGGGGAGCAGGGCCCGGTCCAGGCCGAACGGCTCGGCCAGGGCGGCGCCGACCGTGGCCAGCACGTCGGCCGAGGAGCCCTCCTTCGGGAACGCCAGGTCGTCGACGGCCACAGCGGCCAGCGAGACGGTGGCCGGCAGGAGCACGCCGGTGACGCCCAACAGGCCGAGGAGCGGCCACTCGAGCAGCCCCAGGCCGAGCCCGAGCAGGCCGGCCAGGGCGGCCACGGCCAGCGTTCCGAGAAAGATCGGGCCGCCGATCCTGAGCCGGCGGCCCGGCCCGTTGCGCACATCGGTCTCGCCGACCTCGGTCGCCCGCCACGCCAGGGGGATCGCCACGGGGGCGACCCGCCGGGTGCGTCGAGCCGAGCCGAGCTGCATCCTGGTCGCCCTGAGCCGGAGGTCGTCGTCCTCGGTGCCCAGCCGGGGCCGGAAGCCGCCGACGTCGAGGGTCTGCGCCCGCCGGACCAGGAGCAGGCCGCCCGCCTCGCTCAGGGCCCGGTTGTCGAAGTTGGCCGCGTGCCGGAGCACCCCACACCCGAGCTGGGCGACCAACCGGAACCGATGCTCCCAGCCCGAGGGCCACCGTCGCCCGACCACATGATGCTGGCGGATGATGCCGGCCTCGAGCGGCCGGGCGACCGTCGTCGCCGCCAGCGTGTCGCGGGGTCGGTCGCGGAAGGGTAGGGCCAACCGCAGCAGCGTGTCGTCGGCCAGCACGACGCCGGGGTGAACGACGCACAACAGCCCGGTGCGGGCCAACCCGGCGCCCACATTGAGGAGATCGGCCGAGTTGGCCGGTCCTCGCACCTCGACCACGAGCAGTCCGGAGCCGTCGCGTGGGACCGCCGCCGAGATCACCTCGACCCGGCTCGGCAGGTCGGCCGGGAGGACGACGGGGATCTCGACCAACCCGTGGCCCGCCCGCAACCGGGCCGTCTCCGCCGCGTTCGAGCTCACCACGATGATCTCGACATCGGGATAGCGCAAGGCCTGGACCGCGCTCAGCCGCTCGATCGTGTCACCCGGGTACCAGGGCATGATCAGCGACACGGGTGGGGTCAGCGGGCTGGCCATGGCGGCGTCGTCCTCGGCCGACGAGAGGCGTCGAGCGGCGGCGGCCAGGGCCCGTCCCCCGGCAACGACCACGACCAGCTGGGCGCCGGCCACCGTCACCAGGACGGCGATGCCCGCCCAGACGATCGCCGCCAACGCCACGCCGACGGGGCTCACGGCTCGGCCGCCCGGCGTTGGAGCTCGGTCGTCGGGGCCGACCCGGACTGGGTCGACGCCCGGGCCAGCGCCTGGCGGGCGTAGGCAGCCCCTCGCCCCGGGCGAGCGGCCCGATCCCGCAGCGCCTCGAGGCCGGCGTCGCCCAGGACGATCAGCGCGGCCGCGGCGTTCCTGGCCACCCGGTGGTCGTCGTCGTCGAGGCGGGGGGCCAGCGCCGCCGTCGCCCGCCGACCGCCGAGCCGCCCGAGGGACTGCACCGCGACGGCCCGAACACCCGGCGGCTCGCTCGGCGACACGAGCCGGGTGAGGGGTAGCAGCGCCCGAGGCGTGCCGATCCGTCCGAGGGCGCGAGCGCAGCGCATGCGTACCTCGTCGTCCTCGACCGGGTGCAGATGGGCCAGCAGATCCTCGACCGCGTCGACCGCGCCCAGCAGACCGAGGACCTCGGCGCAGGCGGCCCGGGCCAGGACGTTCGGCGCCCGCAGCCCATCGCGGAGGCGGAGAATGGCCGCCGGGCCGATCTGGGTCAGGGCGTCGGCGACGGTGGCGAACGGCACCGACCGCTCGCCGTCGAGGCCGGCCAGGAGGCGGGGCACGTCGGCCGGTGTTCCCATCCGTCCCAGGGTCCTCACCGCGGCGGTGCGCACCAGGAACGAGCGGTCATTGAGCAGCGGGCGGATCGTGTCCGCACTGGTGTCGGAGCCGACGGTGCCCAGGAAGTCGACCGCCGCCGCCCGCGCCGAGACGCCCGATCGCAGGCAGCGACGCTCCGCCTCCGCCACCGCGCCGGTCTCGACGAAGAAGGCGGCCAGCCGATCGCGACCCTCGCCCCGCACCTTGGTGAGGAACTCGATGGCCAACGTCTGGAACAGCGATGCCTCCTCCCGGTTGAGCCGACGCACGGCCGCCGTGTCGCGATCGCCGGCCAGCACCTCGATCAGGAGCGGCCGCAGCCCGGCCCGCTCCTGCGCCCTTCGCCGCTGGCGGCCGGTCCGCACCGCCCGGGCGACGACGAGCAGCACCACCAGGGCGATGGCGGCGCCGACGACGACGCCGGCCGCGACCACGACGACCACGGTCATGCGGTGGCAACCCGTTGACGAGCCAGGCGCGTCACGTCGTGCGGGCCAGGACGTTGTTGACCCTGGTCAGCAACTCCCGCGGGCTGAACGGCTTGGCGATGTAGTCCTCGACCCCGACCGCGAACCCGGTCTCGACGTCACCCTCCTGGGCCCGCGCCGTGAGCATGATCACCGGGATCGTGGCCGTGGCGTCCTGGTTCCGCAGCCTGCGGCACACCTCGAAGCCGTTGATCCCCGGCATCATCACGTCGAGGAGCACCAGGCTGGGCGCGAGGGCCGTCGCCGCCGCCAGCGCGGCCTCGCCGTCGGCGACCGAGTGGACGCGATAGCCGGCCTGCTCGAGCTTGAACGACACCAGCTCACGGATGTCGGGGTCGTCGTCTGCGACCAGCACGGTGGGCACGGCCTCGTTCATCGTGGTGTCACTCCGTTGTCGCCGTCGTGGGCCGGGTGGGGCCGACGAGGATCGTCGTGGTTCCGGGGACCGACGCCGCTGAGAATGCCGGCGACCAGCCGGTCGATGCTGGTGATCCGGAACGGCTTGACCAGGTAGCCGTCGACCTCCGGGTGGTTGTCGGTCGGGTCGAGCACGGACACGACGAGCACGCCGGCGCCCGACGTGGCCGGCCGGGCCCGCAGCCGGCGGAGCACTTCCCATCCGTCGATTCCGGGGAGACGGATGTCGAGCACGACCAGCGCGGGCGGTGACTCGTCGGCCAGCTCGAGCGCCTCCTCGCCCGTGGCCGCGGCGAGCACGACATGGCCGAGGTGGGTCAGCCGCCGGCTGAGGAGGTCGCGGACGTCGGCGTCGTCCTCCACCACGAGGATGGGCCGGCGGGCGAGCGCGGTCATCGGTGCGCCGGTTCGACCCTGGCCGCGGCCGGGACCGCCGGGAGCGTGATGGTGATCGCCGTGCCGAATCCGGCCGCCGACCGGACGTCGATCGTGCCGCCGTGGCTGTCGACGACGGCCTTGACGATCATGAGGCCTAGCCCGGTACCGGGAACCGAGTGCGCCTGCGAGGTCGACGAGCGGAAGAAGCGGGTGAACAGCTTGTCCTGCTCCTCGGTGGGGATCCCCAGGCCGGTGTCGGCCACCTCCAGCACGACCGAGCGCACCCGCGGCGCCAGGGTGACCCTCACCTGGCCGCCGGGCGGCGTGAACTTGACCGCGTTGCTGAGCAGGTTGAGCAGCACCCGTTCGAGCTGGCGACCGTCGCCCATGACGAGCGGCAGACCGGGCGGCACGTCGATCAGGAGGCGCAGCTGGCGCTTGGCCAGTTCGGGGCGGATGGCGTCGATCGCCTCGTCGACCAGCGGCGGGAGCTCGAGGGGGACGGGCACCACCTTGAACCGGCCGGACTCGATGCGGGCCAGGGCGAGCAGGTCCTCGATCAGGGCCAGCAGCCGCTCGGTGTTGCGCTCGACGATGTCGAGCATGCGGTCCTGTTCCTGGGTGAGCGGGCCCCCCTCCCGGTCGCGCAGCATCTCCAGGTAGCCCATGACGCTGGTGAGCGGGGTCCGCAGCTCGTGGGAGACCGACGACACGAAGTCGCTCTTGACCTCGTCGAGCTCCCTGAGCTGCTCGACCATGCTCCGCTCGGCCTCGTACAGCTGGGAGTGGCGGATGGCCGACCCGAGCTCGTCGGCGATCGCCTGCACCGTGTCGATCTCGGTCGGCAGCCAGGTGCGGTCGTCGGTCGTCTCGTGCACCACGACCAGGGCGACGATGAGGTCACCGGCCAGGGCGGGCACCGCCAGCACGGAGCGGGTGCCGAGCTCCTTGAGCAGTGCCTTGGCCTCGGCGGGCAGGCGGGCGTCGGTCGCGAGGAGGCTCACCGCCGCCTCCCGCCCCTCGAACAGCGGGTCGACGAGCGGATGGGTGTGCGGGAGGGCCCGGTCGGCCTTGCCGTCGATCGGCGCCACGCCGGCGGCCAGCCATTCGAGAACGGGCGAGCCGAACCCGTCGTCGCTGGCCAGGCGGAAGACGACCCGGTCGACGTGCAGGGTCTCCCCGATGGCGGCGCCGGCCATCGAGAGGATCCGGGTCAGCTCGAGATGCTCGTGCAGGCTGGCGGCCAGCCGCCGCCCCTGCCGCTCCCGCTCGATGCGTCGGGTCTGCCGGGCGGACAGGCGCTGGTTCTCGTCGGCCAGGGCGTTCACCGACTCGGCGACCGACTGCACCTCGGCGAACCCGTCGATCGGCGCCCTGGCGTCCAGATCGCCGGACCCGAGCCGGGACACGGTGGTCTGGATGTCGCGCAGCGGGAGGACGAGCGACCGCCGCAGCCGGTGGGCCCGGTACAGGGCGGCGAGGATGGCGAGCACGACCACGCCGGCGACGACGAACAGCATGCCGCGCAGGAACTCGTCCATCTGCCGGCGAACCGCCCCCCGCCGGATGGCGATGCGGTTCTCGGTGTCATCGTTGGCGACGGTGTAGTCGTTCGCCAACTCGAGGGCCTCCTGGTTGGTGACGCGGGCGTACGCCACCGCCGGGTCCAGCACCTGGTCGGCCAGGGCCGGCTCGGCCACTACCGTGACCCACTCGTCGAATGCCCGCCGCTGGTCGTCCAGGCTCGCCCGCACCTGCACGTCGTCGCCGACCAGCGTGTTGGCCTCGTCGATGCGATCCTGGAACTCCCGTCTGGCCCGGTTGAACGCCCTGAGCTGCTCGGGATTGCCGGACACGAGGTTGGCCCGCAGTGACGTCTGGGCCACGGTCGCCGTCTCCCGCAGCCGATCGTTGAGCCGATCGAGGGGCGCCCACCGGTTGGCGACGTCGTCGAGCTGGCCGACGGCGATCACGAAGGTGGCGACGGTCGCCACGCCGACGGCCACCAGCCCGCCCACCAGGAGCAGCACGGTTCCCCACAGCCCCGATGCCACGCTCGTTTGGCGCGGGCCGCGGTTGGTTGACCCGCCCGTGCCCGTCGTCACCTGGTAAAGGTTAGGCGCGACCTGCCCAGATCACCGAGGTGGGCGGGGCGGGGGCGGGCTGGGCTAGACCGGGGTCATGACCGATGCCCTCTCCGACGATGCGGTGCGCGAGCGGCTGGCGAACGGCGACGCCGACGGGTGGTCGATCGTCGACGGCCGACTGCACCGCGAGTTCGAGTTCGCCGACTTCAGTGAGGCGTTCGGGTTCGTGACCCGGGTGGCGCTCGCCGCCGAGAAGCTCGACCATCACCCCGACTGGTCGAACTCGTGGAACCGCGTGGTGATCGACGTGGTCAGCCATGCCGCCGGCGGCATCACCGACCGGTGCCTCACCCTGGCCAACCGCATCAACCAGCTCACCTGACCTCGCGCCACCCGCGCCCGTCCGCCCGAATGTGGGGTGGTTG
>JBOGGX010000151.1:0-9621 GCA_050744245.1 Acidimicrobiales bacterium | reverse complement strand
ATCACGAGCCGCGCCTCCCGCCCCGGGAGCTGGGCGACGAGCTCGGCCGCGGCGATGGCGAAGCTGGCCGCGCTCCGCGCCGTTGCGCCACCCCGCGGCACGACATAGGGGCGCTCGCCGCGAGCGGTCAGGTCGGCGGCAACCTCGGCCGCCATGGGCTCGACCGTCTCCCGGTTGGGGTCTCCGGTGTACAGGACCGACGCCCCCGCGGCGGCGGCGATCGCCAGGTTGAGATGGCCCGGCCCGGAGGCGTCGCCGTGGAGCACGAGCGTGCAGCGCAGCCCGGCGGTGGCCGCGGCCAGGGCCAGCCCGGCACACAGGTTGGACGCCGGGCCGCCGCAGCCGATCATGTGGTTGCAGCCGGAGCCCAGGGCGTCGCCCATGAGCAGCTCGAGCGCCCTGGCCTTGTTGCCGGCCGGCCCGAACCCGGTGAGGTCGTCGCGCTTGATCCACAGGTCGAGGCCGAGCCGTTCGCCGAGCCTCGGCGCCCTGACCAGGGGGGTGGGCAGCACCGCGAGCGGCCAGCGGGGCAGCCCGCCGAAGTCGTTCACCGTGAGCCCCGGCGAGGTGTGCGCGCTGAACCACCGTGGCGGTGGTCGTCCGCGAAAGCCACGGGCGTTCGCTCGCCGCGCTCGCTCACGGCCAGCGCTCCGACTCGGCCGCCCGGGCCCGGTGGGCGCGATCGACGACCGTGTCGACCGCGGCCTCGGCCGAGGCGATGGCGGGCGCGGCGACGAGGCGGGCCGCATCGTCGACGGGCATGGCGCCGGTGGCGGCCACCGACTCGACCAGCGACCGGCCGCGGGACCGACCCGCGACGAACGCCTCCCGCAGCAGGGCCTGGGCCCGGTGCTTGCCGAGACCGCGGGCCAGGGCCCCGAGCACCTGCTCCGACGCCAGGTAGCCGCCGCTGGCCTCGACGTTGCGCCGCATCGCCTCCCGGTCGACGACGAGGCCGGCGACGAGGTCGGCGCCGAGACGAAGGGCTGTCGAGGTCAGCAGGCACACCTCGGGAAACGCGGCCCACTCGGCCTTCCATCCCCGCCCGTCGCGCTCGTGGGCCTGCACCATCGCTTCGAGCAGCACCCCGGCATTGGCTCGGGTCAGGCGGGCCAGCGTGTCGAGGTGCTCGCTGCTCTCCGGGTTGCGCTTGTGGGGCATGGTGATGCTGCCGACCGTGTCCGGGCCGGACGGCTCACCGAGCTCGCCGATCTCCGGTCGCTGGAGCTCATAGACCTCGCCGCCGATGCGGGCCAGGGTCGAGGCGACCATCGCCAGGAGGAGCCCGAACTCGGCGATCCGGTCGCGGCTGGTGAGCCAGGGGACCCCGGGATCGGCCAGCCCCAAGCGTTGGCTGAACAGGGCGCGCAGGCGGGGACCGTCGTCACCGAAGAAGCCGAGGGTGCCCACCGCGCCGCCGAGCTGCGCCACGAGCCATCGGTCGCGTCCCTGGGCCAGCCGCTCGATGTGGCGACGGACCTCGTCGGCCCAGGACGCCGCCTTCATCCCGAACGTGATCGGCGCCCCCGGCTGGCCGTGGGTCCGCCCGGCCATCACCGTCGACCGGTGGGCGACGGCCAGGTCGACCAGGCCGAGCTCGATGGTGTGGAGGTCGCGCCAGGCGATCGCCCCGACCTCGCGAATCGTCAGCGCCGTCCACGTGTCGGTGAGGTCCTGCACGGTGACGCCGTAGTACACGAACTCGGCTGCTTCCGCCGGGAGCACCTGCTGAACGGCCCGGATCAGACCCAGGGTGGAGTGCGAGGTCCGTCTCGTCTCGGCCGTGATGAGGTTCTGGTCGAGCTGGTCGGGGGCGACCCCGGCGATGGCAATGGCCGCCGGCCGGGGAATGATGCCGAGCTCGGCCTGGGCGTCGGCCAGGGCGGCGAGTATCGCAAGCCAGATCCTGAGCCGGCCGTCGTCGTCGAGCAGGGCGCGCACCTCGTCGCTGCCCCACAGATGGGCGAAGGGACCGGCGTCGGTCAGACGGGCGCCCACGCCGGCTCCGCCTCGCGGATGAGGACGCCGAGCGCCTCGCGCACCTGGTCGAGGGTGGCTCCCCACGGGACGATCGCGATGCCGTCGCCGTAGCGCACCTCGGTCTCCTGGAGGCAGCATTTCGTCAGCACCATCGTCGGCTCGGGGTCGTCGCCGGCGGGCCGGACTCGCCGGCTCGGGCATAGATCGACCGACGAGCCTGGCTCGTCGTCGTAGAACCAGCGGTGGATCTCGTGGGACCGGGCGCAGCCGACCAGGGTCCAGTCGCGCTTGGCGGGGTGCTCATCGAGGAACCACTGCCGGCGTCCGGCCAACTCGATCCCGCTGCCCCGGCAGGGGAGGAGGACGTCGCCGTCGGCTGGCACCACCTCGCCGAGGTCGAGCAGGTCGGGAACGAGCACGGTCGGGGGGAGATCCTCGGCCACCTCGAGCACCCGCCGGGCCTGGTCGAGGAGCTTGGCCGGCCGGGGGGGCACGACGTCGCGGACCTGGATCCGGACGGGCTCCGGGTCGAGCAGGAAGCTCACGTGCCCGTACCGGCCGAAGACGACGATGGCTCGGGCGTCTGCCGGCGCCCCATCGGCGGCCAGGGCCAGCTGCGACGGCACCGCGGTGTCGATCTCGGGCCGTTGGACCACAACGGTTTCGTCGGACCCGGCCATCACCTCGACCGCGATGATCGGGGAGAAGAGGGGTCCCCGGTCGGCCGCCTCGACCCGAAGCAGCGCCGCCGCGCTCCCGTTCCGGACGACGATGAAACGGGTGTGCCGGTAGCACTCGCGGCCGACGAAGCAGGCCACCAGGGCCGCGGCCTCGATCGGAACGTCGACATCGGCCACGGCGACGCCTCGGTAGGCGCTCGGAACGACGTTGGTCACGACCGCGCCATGTCGGATGCGACCACGGGCGCCGACAGGTGGGCGGTGTCGGCCCGCAGGCCGAGCCGGAGGGCCTCGAGCCCGAGCACGTCCCTGGGCGCGATGTTGGCCAGGTTCACGTTGGGACCGAAACGGGCGATGAACCACGCCTGCTGCTCGCGACGCGGTGCTTCGAACACGAGCACCTCTGGATCGGCGACGGCCAGCACCGCGTCGAGCACGTCGAGGCGGGCCGCACCCCGCGGGTCGAAGAGCCCGACCGTGCCGCTCTCCCGACCCTCGGTGATGAACAGTGACGCGCCCGCGGCCAGGTCGTCCGCGGCTTCGGCGGCCCACTCGGACGGGTTGGGAACCACCGTCTCGTCCTTGGCGCCGATCTCGGCCACGACCGTGAACCGGCGCGTGGCGCGGGCGATGATCTCCGACTTGGCTTCCCTTGTCAGCTGGCGCAGGCCGTTCGACACCTCGACCGCGGCGAATCCGGACTCGGACGCCCAGGCGAGGCATTCGTCGACGCGACCGGCCCGGGCGGCGAGCTCGATCAGCGTGCCGCCGACGCAGCCCGTGATCCCATGCTCGGTCACGAGGCTCAGCTTCCCGGCGACGGCCGGGTCGAGATAGGCGCCGCCCCAGCCCAGCTTCCACACGTCGACGTGCGCACCCATCGACGCCAGGAGCGACGCCACGTCGCTCACCGGCACACCGCCGTCGATGACGACGGTGAGACCGGTGCTCCGCGGGCGGCCCGGACGCTCCGGAAGGTCGAGGAACGTCGGGCGCCCCACGTTTCCTATGGTAAATGCGGGGGTGACTATTGTGCAATGCGGGGAAGCCCACGTGACATCGCACGCACCATGGCCGATCTGACGCTCGACGAGCTGGTTTCGCGGCTGCGCGACCACGCCGGACTGCGGTCGAAACGGCCCATCGCCATGGTCCGGGAGGTGTTCGGCGCCACCGACTGGATCGCCGGTCCCGGCGACGACGGCGCGGTCGTCGACGACGGCGACGGGCGCCTGGTCGTGTGCGGAGAGGCCATGTACCCGCCGTTCGCGGCGACCGATCCGTATGGGGCGGGTGTGGCCGCCGTGCTCACCAACGTCAACGACGTGGCCGCCATGGGTGGTGTCCCTCTCGCCGTCGTCGACACGATCGTCGGCGAGGAATCGGCCTGCCGGGGCGCGCTCGAAGGCATGCGCTACGCCTCGCAGCTCTACCAGGTGCCGATCGTCGGTGGTCACCTGACCATCGCCGCCCAGCCCCTGTCGGTCGCCGCCTTCGCCGTCGGACGGTGTCCGGTCCCGCTGAGCTCGACCGCGGCCGCGCCCGGGCAGCGGCTGGGGCTGCTCGTCTGTCTCGACGGTGAGATGCGCACCGACTTCCCGTTCTTCCGTTCGTTCGTCGAGCGGGGCGAACGGCTGGGCGGCGACGTCCGGCTGCTGGCGGAGCTGGCCGGCGCCGGCACGTGCGTGGCGGCCAAGGACGTCAGCATGGCCGGGATGTTCGGCTCGCTGGCGATGCTGCTCGAGCCCTCTGGGTGTGGCGTGGCCATCGCCGAGTCGGCGGTGCCGTGTCCGGAAGGCGTCGACCTGGCGCAGTGGCTGGTCGCCTTCCCCTGCTTCGCCTTCCTCGTGTGCACGACGGCCGAGCTCGAGCCGCGGTGCTGCGACGCGGCCGAGGGTCGAGGGCTGAGCTATGCGTCGTTGGGCGAGCTCGACGCCACGGGCCGCATCGAGCTCGCGCGCGACGGCGAGCGCCGGACCGTGATCGATCTCGGTCGAGAAGACGTCACCGGTCTGCGCTCGCCCGCTCCGACGACCGGCTCGTGACGCCCGACGGCGCCGCGGCGTCGAGCGCGATCTGCATCGGCTGATGCGGGAGCCCGACATAGATCTCCGGATCGCCCGAACGCTCCCACCCGAGCCTCTCGAACCAGCGGACGTTGGCCGGTTGGATATGGGCCAGCATCACCCGCCCACCCCGTTGGCCCGCCGTGCGGACGGCGAAGCGCACGAGTGGAGCCCCCAGGCCGTGGCGGCGGAAGCGGCGCAGCACGGCCAGCCGGTCGCCCATCCAGGTGTCGGCGGCGGCGTCGATGCGGTAGAGGCGGACGGCCCCGGCCGCGGTCGGACCGCACAACCCCAGCACCTTGAGCACCTCTGGGTCGTCGTCGCGGGCATCGCGGTCGTCGCCGGCGAAGATGGCCTGTTCGGCGACGAAGATCTCGCGTCGGATCCGGTGGTGGAGCTCCACCTCCAACGGGTCGGCGGCGATCCGGCAGGACAACGGCCGGGCGTCGGTCGGGGCGAGATCGTCAGCGGGGGCCAAGAACGGCGATCGGAGCTCGGTCGGCACCGGTCGGCTTCCTTCCGATCTTCAGTCGCTGCTCGACCGCGGTCATCGGCGAACAGGCGTGGCAACGGCTGCAGCCGGCCAGCGCGGTGCCTGAGCTCATGCCGCCGGCGTGCACGTAGGGCGTGACCTGGCCCACGATGCCGGCCACGTAGTCGGCGCTCGGGGGCGACCAGTTGGCCATCAGGCTTCCCTGGACGGGCCGGAGCGGCACGATGAACGGATAGACGCCGATGTCGACGGCGCGTTTGCAGCCCGCGACGGTGAGGTCTGGGTCCTCGCCCATGCCGAGGATGACGTAGGTGGTGACCTGGCCGGCGCCGAAGCTGGCCACGGCCCGTTCCCACGCCCGGAAGTAGCCGTCGATGCCGGTGCGGGCCTTGGCCGGCGCCACCCGGGCGAGCGCGTCGGGGTCGAACGACTCGACGTGGATGCCGACCGTGTCGGCCCCCATGTCGTGGACGCGGTCGATGACGTCGAGGTCGGCGGGCGGCTCGAACTGCACCTCGACCGGCAGGCCCGATGCCTCCTTGACCGCCTCGGCACAGCGGCCCACGTAGAGCGCACCCTTGTCGGGCCCCCGGGTGCTCCCGGTCGTGAGGGTGGCGTCGACCGCGCCGTCGAGGTCTCGCGCGGCCACGGCCACCTCGGCCAGCTGCTCCGGTTGCTTCCTGGCGATGGTGCGGCCGGCGTCGAGGGAGACGCCGATGCCGCAGAACGTGCACTGGTCGTCGTTGCCCCAGTAGGCGCAGGTCTGCAGGACGGTGCTGGCCAAGGAGTCGAGGTGGAGCAGCGCGATCTTCCAATATGGAATGCCGTCATCTGTGGTCAGGTCGTAGAACCTGGGCCGGGCCTCGGTGCGGGCCGAGGCCAGCCGCTGTTCACCGTCGAAGATGGCCAGCCCGTCGTCGTCCGGTCGGAGCTCGAGGGGGCGCTCGGCATCGGGCGACGGCGCGCCGAGCGTGAGCGGGATGTCGTCGACCCACAGCATCCCGACGTCGGACGGCCCGGCGCCGCCGACCCGGCGTTCGGTGGCGCCCCCGACGCGCAACCCCTCGCTCTGCAGCCGGAAGACGAGCCGAGCGAGATCGTTGACGGGCTCGTCGATCGGGTCGTGCATGCGGTCCACCGGGTCCCTTCGATCGACCGGCCGTCTACTATCCGACAGGGTACATCTCTCATTCGACCCGCTCATCGCTGTCAACCGCTTCGATGGCGGCCACCAGCTCGGCGATGTTGCGATCGAGATCGCCGCGATGGTCGGCCAGCCGCTCGCCGCCGACCTCGTCCGCCGGGCCGACGACCGCGCCGGTGGCCGGGTCGACCCGGACGGTCCGGGCGACGAACACCGGCGTGCCGGTGTCGAGGTCGAACTGGGCCGACGAGATGACGCCGAGCCCGGTGGCCAGATGAACGTGGAGCTCCTGGCGGGTGCCGAGGGCCGCGTCGTCGACCAGCTCGACCCAGTCGCGGCCCGCGGCCACGGCCCGGCTCATCGCGCTCCGGCGCCGGGCGAGCTGGGCCTGGTAGACCAGCTCCCGGTGGCGGACGGCGAGGGCGGCGGCGACGGTCGTGGCCGGGTCGACGGCCCCGGTGGGACGGGCCCGGGCGATCGCCAGGACGGCGTCATCGTGTTCCGCCTCGGCCAGTCGCTCGGGATCGGTCCACGTCGAGCGGAGGTGGTCGAGGACGTCGGCCATCGCCGCGATGGCGGCCTGGTAGCCGGCCGGGTCGTAGTGGAGGGTCCCGCTCAGCGCGGCCTCGGCCCGGGACCAGCCGGCGACCACGGCCGAGTGTCGACCGGGCGCGGATCCCGGCTCGCTCATGGACCACTCCTCCCACGCGATCTTTACGATCCTAGACAGAGCCTCTACTATCCGAAAGGGCGTCGAGCGGTGGACGGGACCCACCGGCCGACCCGGAGTGACTGACCATGGCACGCACGGCCGTCGTTGCCCTCGGCGGGAACGCCCTCACCCGTCAGGGCCAGCCTGGAACCTACGAAGAGCAGCTCGCCAACGCCCGGGAGATGGCTCGGGGCGTGGCCGCGCTGTGGCGCGGCGACTGGCGGGTGGTCATCGCCCACGGCAACGGGCCCCACGTCGGCCAGCTCGCCATCCAGCAGCGCGCCGGCGCCACGGTCGTTCCGGCCCAGCCGCTGTTCTCGCTGGTCGCCATGACGCAGGGCCAGATCGGCAGCCTGCTCACGCTGGCGCTGCTCGATCAGCTCGGCGGTGAGATCGTGGGCGTCGTGAGTGTCACGACCCACGTGGTCGTCCAGCCCGACGACCCGGCGTTCGCCGCACCGTCGAAGCCGATCGGTCCATTCATGGAAGCGGACGAGGCCGCCGCCGCCGCCTCCACGAACGGCTGGACCGTCGCCGACGACGCCGGGCGGGGTCTGCGCCGGGTCGTGCCGTCGCCGGAACCCCTGGCCGTCGTCGAGGCTCCCGCCATCGAGGCGTTGACCGGCGCCGGCTACCTCGTCATCGCGTGCGGCGGGGGCGGCGTGCCCGTCGCCATGACCGACCGGGGCTACGAGGGAGTCGACGCCGTGGTCGACAAGGACTATGCGGCCCAGCGCCTGGCCACCGCGATCGCGGCCGAGGCGCTCGTGCTGGTGACCGGCGTGCCCAACGTCCAGCTCGACTTCGGCACGCCCAGCCAGCGTCCGGAGCATGTGCTGACCGTCGACGAGGCCGAACGCCACCTGGCCCGCGGCCAGTTCGCGGCGGGCAGCATGGGGCCCAAGGTCGACGCCTCGATCCGGTTCCTGCGCGACGGCGGCTCGGTGGCGGTGATCACCACGCCCAGGCTCGTGGTGGCCACCCTGGAGGGCCCGGTGTCGCCGCTCGAGGGGTTGGCCGGAACCCGCATCGTCCGATCGGACACGACGGTCGAGGCGAGCGAGGCGTGAGCGAGGCGTGAGTCCCGTTCGAGTCCATTCCGACACCTACGTCGACTCCGTCCTGTTGCTCGGGGCGACGAGGGCCATGCGCGAGAACCCTGCGGTGCGGTTCGCCACGGTGGTCATGGCGACGCCGGCCAACGTCGACGACATCCGTCGGGCGGGCATCGACGACCCGGCGCTGGCCCGCGTGTCGGCCAACGATCTCGTGCTCGCGGTCGACTCGGCCGACCCCGAGGCCGGGGCGGCGGCCATCGACGCGGGGGAGGCGGCGCTGTTCGCGGCCTGCCGGCGCCGGTCGTCGAACGGTGCCGGGGCCGAGGCGCCGGCCCGGACGATCGAGCAGGCCGGGGCGCGCCTGCCCGAGGCCAACGTCGCGGTGGTGTCGGTTCCCGGGCCATACGCCGCGATCGAGGCGCACCACGCCCTCGGGCGGGGACTGCACGTGCTCCTGTTCAGCGACGACGTCGCGGTCGAGGAGGAGGTCGAGCTCAAGGACCGGGCGCTGGCGCTCGGTCGGCTGGTGATGGGGCCCGGGGCGGGGACGGCTGTGCTCGGTGGTTGCGGGCTCGGGTTCGCCAATGTGGTCGCGCCGGGCCGGGTCGGGGTGGTGGCCGCCGCCGGCACCGGCGCCCAGGAGGTCATGAGCCTGCTCGACCGGTGGGGCCAGGGCGTGACCCAGGTGATCGGCGTCGGCGGTCGAGACCTCTCGCACCGGGTCGGCGGGCGCATGGCCCGGGCCGCAGTGCGGGCGCTCGACGCCGATCCCGCCACCGACGTGATCCTGCTCGTGTCGAAGCCGCCGGCCGACGACGTGGCCCGGGCGGTGATCGGCGAGGCGACGACGACACCGCTCGTCGCCGCGCTGATCGGACCGCCGGCGCCCATCGACGTCGACCCGCGGCATCGCGTGGTGACCACGCTCGAGGCGGGGGCGGCCGAGGCGCTCCGCGTGCTCGGCCACGACCCGCCCGATGTCGTGGCCGACCTGGCGGCCGATGTCAAGACCGCGATGGCGCCGCTCGACCCGTCTCGTTCGGCGATAAGGGGTCTGTTCTCGGGCGGCACGCTGTGCTACGAGGCGCTGGTTCTCCTGGGCAGAACGGGCCGGCGGGTCCACTCGAACACCCCGCTCGACCCGTCACTGGGCCTGCCCGCCCCGCCCGGCGCCGACGTCTGCCTCGATCTCGGGGAGGAGGAGTACACGCGCGGGCGCCCGCACCCGATGATCGACCCTGAGGCGAGGTTGGCGTGGCTCGACGAGGCCGGGGGCGACGGATCGGTCGCCGCCATCCTGCTCGACGTCGTGCTCGGCCTCGGCGCCCACGACGACCCGGCCGGCGTGCTGGCGCCGGCGTGCGAGCGGATCACGTCGGGCGGCGGCCCGGCGGTGATCGCGCACGTGCTCGGCACCTCGGCCGATCCTCAGGGGCTGGCCGAGCAGCGCCGCCGCCTGCGCCAGGCCGGGTGCCTGGTGGCCCCGAC
>JBOGGX010000150.1:0-29867 GCA_050744245.1 Acidimicrobiales bacterium | reverse complement strand
GGCTTGGGCGAGCCGGGGCCTGGGCGCGAGCCGCCTGCCGACGTGGCCATCCTCGAGCTCGGCGTCGGGACCGGCCGGCTCGCCATCCCGCTCGCCGACCTCGGCTTCGAGGTGTGGGGGGTCGACGCCTCGCCGGCGATGCTCGAGCGGCTGGCCGGCAAGCCCGGCGGCGACCGGGTGCGCGCCGTCGTGGCGGACATGGCCGACGTTGGCCTCGGCGTCGACAGCGACGGCACCCGTACCGGCACGGGCGTGGCCGTAGGCCCCGGCACAAGCCCCGGCACCGGCACCGGCACCGGCACCGAAGGCACCGACGTCGAGCGGGCGACCGAACCCCGCGGCGTCGGCGCGGAGGCGCTCGGTGATCGTCGATTCCGTCTCGTCGTCGCGGCGTTCAACACGTTCTTCAACCTCACCTCGGAGGCGGCCCAGGCCCGATGCCTGGCCGGGGCCGCCCGCCGACTGGCCCCGGGCGGTCGCGTTGTGATCGAGGCGTTCGTCCCCTCGTTGCCGCGCCTGCCCTCGACCGGTGTCGTCGAGGTCGGTCGGATCGAGACCGACCGGGTCGTGCTGAACGTGAGCCGGGTCAGACCCGACGACCAGGTCGTCGACGGGAACCACGTCGAGCTCAGCGTGCGCGGCAACCGACTCAGGCCCTGGAGCATCCGCTTCCTCACCCCACCGCAACTCGACGCCATGGCGGGGGCCGCGGGGCTCTCGCTCGTCGATCGGTGGGCCGGCTGGCGTGACCAGCCGTTCGACGACACCAGCACGCTCCACGTCTCGGCGTATGGCCTGCGCCGGTCGGCCCAAGCTGAACGGTAGGTTTCTCTGGTGCACCCCGGTGCCACCGCTCCGTGAGCCAGCTCCGGCTCAACCCGCTCACCGGCCGATGGGTCAACATCGCCCTCGAACGAGCCGCCCGGCCGGCCGACCTCGATACCCGTCACCTTCCGGTCGAGTCGGGGCCGCCCCGTCCCTGCCCGTTCTGTCCTGGCAACGAGGAGGCGACACCGCCCGCCCTCGAGGCCTACGGCCCGGCCGGCCAGTGGCTGGTGCGGATCGTGCCCAACCTGTATCCCGCGTTCGACGGGTCGGAGCCCATGACCCTCGCCCACCTCGGCCCGGTGTGGGTCGAGGCGCCGGCCAGCGGGCTCCACGAGGTGCTCGTGCTCTCGCCCGCGCACGACCGGGAGCTGCCCGAGTTCGACGACCGTCAGGCCGGGCTGGTCATGGCGGCCGTGCGAGACCGGCTCGAAGAGCACGCCCGCCACGCCGCGATCCGCTACACGCAGGTGCTGGTCAACCACGGTCGCGAGGCCGGCGCTTCCCTCGAGCACCCCCACGGCCAGCTGCTCGGCATGCCGTTCGTGCCCGGCGAGTTGATCGAGGAGCTGAGCGGGTTCGCCCGGTTACGCGACGGGGCGTGTCTGTTGTGCACCACGTGGCGGGCCGAGCGAGACGCCGGCCACCGGATCGTGCTCGACGACGAGCGGGTGTCGGTGTTCTGCCCATTCTGGAGCGGCTCGCCGTATGAGATGTTGATCGTGCCCAAGACCCACAACGCCCACCTGGCCCGGTCGACGCCTCGGGACGTGGCCGCCGTCGGCCATGCCCTCCGGACCGCGCTCGACCGGCTGCGCCGCGGCGTCGACGATCCGGCCTACAACGTGGTCTTCCACACCGCCCCGCATCACGAGGACGATGCTGCGTTTCACTGGCACATGCACGTGCTGCCGCGGATCACGAGCGTTGCCGGCTTCGAGCAGGGCACGGGCGTGTTGATCAACATCGTGCCGCCGGAACTGGCGGCCCGGCGGCTCAACGCGGTCCGGCGGCCGGAGGCGACCGAGGTGATCGCCCGGCCCGGCTGAGCTGCGATTTTCCCCGCGTGCTCATGCCGCGAAGGCGAGCAATGGCGCGACCTCGTGTTCGTCGGGAGCGCACGGGCACGGAGGGTCGAAAACCGAGCACGACAGCTGCCACGTGTGGAGCGAGTGGGCCAGGTCGCAGGAGGCGTCGAGACACTCGGTGAGGCCGTCGCCGTGCTCGATCGACGGCTCGTGGCAGTGCTCGAGATCGTCACGGCACTCTGGGCACCGGGTGGTGGTATCGGTGATGGGTTCGTTCATGCTCCGGAGTATGACCAGGGGGTGTGACAACGAACGGACGGCCGGCCCGCACCCGCACCAGCCGTGGCTACCGCGCTTGACCACCGTGACGGTGGTCGATCGCGAAAACCTCGGATCGGCGCGGCGCCCCGCACCCGGCCCCCGAACCGTCGCGTGCCGACGACCACATCCGCTGGGGCGGCGTGCACGCGACGGCAGGAGCGGGTCGGTAGCCCTACCCTCGGCGGATGGCCAGGGTCGAGGTGAGCCGGCACATCGCCGCGCCACCCGAAACCGTGTGGGCCGTGCTCGCCGACCTGGCCGGGCACGTGTCCTGGATGGAGGACGCCAGGGCCATCACCTTCACGACAAGGCGACGGTCCGGGGTCGGCACCGAGTTCGACTGCCACACGGTCATCGGCCCGGTCCGGCTCGTCGACCACATGGCCGTCACCGAGTGGACGCCACCACGTTCGATGGCGATCCGGCACGTCAAACCGGTGACCGGCACCGGGAGGATCACCCTCGAACCCAGACCCGGTGGTGGCACCATCGTGAGCTGGTCTGAGCGACTCCGGCTGCCGTGGTGGCTGGGCGGACCGGCGGGTGGGCTGGTCGCGGCGCGGGTTCTCGACCGGGTCTGGAGCCGGAGCCTGGAGCGGCTCGAGCGTCTCGTGCTCGGGACGCGCGCCCCTACGCGCTGACCACGTCGGCCAGCACGATGCCGGCGCCCAGCAGGGCGACGGCCAAGACAAGCCCGGCGGCCACCGCCCACGAGGCGCGCCGCGAACCCGCCGGCGCTCCGGCGATGAGGTAGCCGGTCAGAAACCCGATGACCAACCCGCCCAGGTGGCCGCCGATCGAGATGCGGGGGACGAGGAAGGTGATGGCGAGGTTGATCACGAGCAGGGTGCCGAGACCGGTGGCCATGAGGCTGAGCCCCCGCCGGACGTGCAGCGCCGCGGCCGCACCCATCACACCGAAGATCGCACCGGAGGCACCGACCGTGAACACGTTCGGGCTGAGGAGCAGTGCCCCCAACGCCCCGCCGAGCAGCGAGCCGAAGTAGACGATTGCGTACCGCACCCGCCCGAGGGCCGACTCGAGCTGGCTGCCGAGGATCCACAGGGCCGCCATGTTGAACGCCAGGTGGAAGAGGTTGGCGTGCAGAAATCCGCTCGTGATCAGGCGCCACCACTCCCCATCGGCCACATCGGGGCCGTTCAGCCCGCCGCGAAAGGTCGCCGAGCCGAAGCCGCTGACGCTCGCCAAACCGATGCCGAGCAGGAAGACGACGACGTTGATCCCGATCAGCACCTGGGTCAACCAGGGCCGCACCTGCAACGAGCGCGGGGTGATGACCTTCTGTCCGCCCCGACGCACGCACTCCGGGCAGTGGAAGCCGACCGACGCCTGCGACATGCAGGCGGGGCAGATCGGACGGTCGCACCGCTGGCACGAGACGCCCGCCCGCCGGTCGGGGTGGCGGTAGCACGCGTTCCAGGTCTCGGGGACCGCGTCCTGCACCTCCTCCACGGCCGCGGATGGTATCGGCGGACATCGAGGATCGGCTGCGAGCCGGCCGAGAGTTGGGGGCCGCGGCGACCCGCCTACCCGGCGAGGTTGAGGGCGGACGCCAGCCGCCGAAGGTCGCCGTCGTCCGGCCGCAGCTGGAGGGCGGCGAACACCCGCTCCTGGGCCGGCGCGACGTCGACCGGAAGATCGAGATCGCGGGTGAGGCGGAGCAGCGCCAGGGCATCCTCGACGTGCCCGGCCTCGGCCTCGGCGCCAGCCCCGGCCTCGGCGCCCGCGTCCGCGTGGATCAGCACTCGATCGACCGCCGCGGTCACGCTCGTCGTCATCAAGGCCGCCGCCTTCGGCGTGTTCAGGCGGATCCCTGCTCCCCGCGCCTCGGCCACGATGGCGCGGGCCCGGGCGAACGACTGCGGATCGGGCCGGTCGCGGTCGGCCACCGCCGCGACCGCGTCGTCGAACCGACGGGCCAGGGCGAGCTCGGCCGGCGCCCGCAGCTCGGGGGGGAGCGGGTAGCCGGCCGTGACCAGGGCGTCGATGGTCGGCCGGTTGTCGTCGTACAGCCGCTCGATCGTCGACGTGAACCGGTCGACGAGGCGTTCGGCCGTCTCCCGCACGATCTGGTCTGGCGCGTCGGGGAGGGCGGACTCCAGCCCGAACTCCCTTGGTCCGAAGCCCTCGCCGATCAGCCGGAGGATCGTGCTCACCCGGGCGCCGCTCTCCACTGCGTCCATGAGCTCGTCGGCGAGGCGCTCGTCGCGGTACCGGTCGCGGTCCGGGCTCCTTGTCGCGCCCTGGACGTCGAGGCCGTGGAAGTGGGCGGCGGCGAACACCCGGTCCGCCCGTCGACCGGTTCGCCGGTGGACGAGGACGACCCGGCCGGTGGCGACGGTAACGCCGCCGTGGCGACGTTGTTGCTCGTCGAGCGCAGCCACGTCGAACCCGGCCAGCACCGTGGGCATCGGCTGCGGTTGGAGCAGACCGACGAGGGCCAGGTGGGCGGTGACCCGATCGGCGTCGACCCGGGCCGGCTCGACATGGCGCCGCCAGATCTCGCGGCCGTCGCCCTCATCGGGGCGGTTGCTGCGCGCCTCGGACAGCACGTCGAGGAACGCATCCATGGGCGGGTCTTCGCCGAGCTCGACGAGCAGATCGATGGCCCGAGCGGCGTAGCGCAAGACCTGCACCGTCTCCAACCCAGCCAGGTCGCCGAAGAACCAGCCACACGAGGTGTACATCAGCTGCGTGTGCCGCTGGGCCTCCATGAGGGTGAGGGCGGCGACCCGGCCGGCGTCGTCGAGGCCGTCTACGCCGAACTCGGCGAGGAACTCACCGGGTGGCGTCGCTCCGAGCAGCACCGAGATGTACCCGTCACGGGCGGCCCAGACGTCTCGGAACCACGAGGGGCCGAGCCGCTCGGCGACCTCGACTCCGAAGTCGCGCAGCAGGTCGAGCGCGGACCGCAGCGGCGTTCGCCAGCGTTGGTTCCATCCGAGCTCGGCTCCGGTGGTGCACCCACAGTCCTGCCGCCATCGGCCCACTCCGTGCGCACACGACCACGCGCTCTCCCGCACCTCCACCTGGTGGGTCGGCCCAACCTCACGCACCAGTTCGCCCGCGTTGAGCACGCGGACACCCCGGGCCGGGGCCTCGCTGGCGAAGGCGAACGCCAGGGCCCGGTCGGCGAACTTGTGGTGATGTCCGAACGTCTCGCCGTCGGTGGCCACGCAGACGGGCGTGCCGTCGACGCCGGCGTCGATGACCCGGCGCACCAGCTCCTGACTGGAGAGCCCGCTCAGCCCGAAGGCCAGGTCGTGGGAGATGGGAGCGTCGTAGAACACGACATCGACGCCCCGGTCGTCGCCGTCTGCGGCGCCCGGAGGGCGCCACCGGAACGGGCGACCGGTGGCGATCGACCCACCCTCGACGTCGGTCCAGACCTGCTCGCCGCCACCCCGGTCCAGGGGCCTCACCCTGGTGGCCTGGCTCGGCGCCAGGATCGTGAACCGCACGCCCTCGTCGGCGACGATGCGCAGGACCGTCTCGTCGACCGCGGTCTCGGGCAGCCACAAGCCTTCCGCCGGACGACCGAACCGGTGGGCGAAGTCGGCCAGCCCCCAGCGGACCTGGGTGAGGATGTCGCGCTCGTTCGCCAGCGGGAGGATGACGTGGTTGTAGGCCTGGGCCATCGCCCCCCGCTGGTCGGCGTCGGACTCGATGATCCGCCGGTACAACGCGGCCTCACGGCGCTCGAGCCACGACATCAGGGTCGGCCCGATGTCGAACGAGAGGTGGGTGTAGTTGTTCACGATGCCCTCGACCCGGCCGGTCTCGTCGAGCACCCTGGCCCAACCGTTGGGCCGGTAGCACTCGGCCGTGATGCGTTCGTTCCAGTCGTGGAACGGCGCCGCGGAGGGCTCGGCCGGCACCTCCTCGGTCCATGGGTTTTCCCGAGGCGGTTGGTAGAAGTGTCCGTGGATGACGAGGCGCACGTCCGCCATGGCGCGGGAGGGTAGGGCGCACGAAAGGATCCGTCGATGCCAAGGGGCGACGAGGCCACGATACGCCGGGTGCTCGACCACGAGGTCTGGGCCGTTGTCGGGCTGACGACCCACGAGTGGCGGGCGGCCTACGGCGTGGCCCGCTTTCTCGCCGAGCGGGGCAAGACGATCGTGCCGATCAACCCCACGGGCGAGGCGGTCCACGGCTTCACCGGCTACAAGCGACTCGTCGACGTCCCGCATCCCGTCGACGTGGTCGACGTCTTCCGGCGCTCATCCGCCGCCGGCACCCACGTGGACGAGGCCGTCGCCGTGGTGGCGAAGGCGGTGTGGCTCCAGCTCGGCGTGATCGACGAGGCCGCAGGCGACCGGGCGGCCGAGGCCGGCCTTGACGTGGTCATGGACCACTGCCCGGCCATCGAGTGGCCCAGGCTCGGCCTCGACTCGACTCGGTGACGCCCGTTCTGTGGCGACTTACGCGGGAATAGCGTGTCCCCGTCGACACAGAGGTGAATTGGTCAATTTGGTCAGGGTGGCTGTTCGGGGGCGAGCCAGAGCACGCCCAACGGTGGCAGGGTGAGGACGGCCGACTGGTCGAAGCCCTGCCACGGGATGTCGTCGGTGGACACCGCCGAGTTCACGATGCCGCTTCCGCCCCAGCGGGTGTCGTCGGTGCTCAGCAACTCGACCCAACCACCCGCGGTCGACAGCCCCACGCGGTAGCCGTGCCTCGGCACAGGGGTGAGGTTGGCGATGCAGGCCACGGGCCGGCCGCCGCCGCTGCTCAGCCGCAGGAAGGAGTAGACGCTGTGATCGCTGTCGTTGGCGTCGATCCAGCGGAACCCCTCCTGAGAGAAGTCGTCGGCCCACAGGGCGGTCTCCGCCTCCTGCACCCGGTTGATCTCGCCCACCAGGTCGTGCACCCCGCGGTGACCGGCGAAGTCGAGCAGGTGCCAGTCGAGCGACCGGTCGTGGGCCCACTCCTCCTCTTGGGCCAGCTCGCCCCCCATGAACACGAGCTGCTTGCCCGGATGGGCCCACATCCAGGCGAACAACGCCCGCAGGTTGGCCAGCTGCTGCCACGGGTCGCCCGGCATCTTCCCGAGCAGCGAGCGCTTGAGGTGAACGACCTCGTCGTGGGACAGGGGTAGCACGAAGTTCTCGGTCCAGGCGTAGATGAGCCCGAAGGTGAGCTCGTGGTGGTGCCACTTGCGATGCACCGGCTCCTGGCTGAAGTAGCCGAGCGTGTCGTGCATCCAGCCCATGTTCCACTTGTGGGTGAACCCGAGCCCGCCGAGGTGCACCGGCCGGGACACGCCGCCCCACGCGGTCGACTCCTCGGCGATGGTGAGCACGCCCGGGTGGCGCAGGTGCACGACGGAGTTGAACTCCTGCAGGAAGGCGATGGCCTCGAGATTCTCCCGTCCCCCATGGATGTTCGGCACCCACTGGCCCGGATCGCGCGAGTAGTCGAGGTAGAGCATCGACGCCACCGCGTCGACCCTGAGCCCGTCCATGTGGAACTCCTCGATCCAGTACAGGGCGTTGGCGAGGAGGAAGTTGCGGACCTCGTGGCGACCGAAGTTGAACACGAGCGTCCCCCAGTCGGGGTGCTCGCCGAGCCGCGGGTCGGCGTGCTCGTAGAGGGCGGTGCCGTCGAAGCGGGCCAGGGCCCAGTCGTCGCGGGGGAAGTGGGCGGGCACCCAGTCGACGATGACGCCGATGCCCTGCTGGTGCATCCGGTCGACGAAGTACCGGAGATCGTCGGGTCGGCCGAATCGCGACGTCGGCGAGTAGTAGCCCGACACCTGGTAACCCCACGAGCCGCCGAACGGATGCTCCATCACGGGCATGAGCTCGACGTGGGTGAAGCCGAGGCCGCTGACGTACTCGGCCAGCTCGTCGGCCAGCTCGACATAGGTCAACGGCCGTTCGCCCTCGTCGGGCACCCGCTTCCACGAACCGAGGTGGACCTCGTACACGGACAGCCGCTCGTGCATGACGTCGGCCGACGACCGACGGTCGAGCCACTCCTGGTCGCCCCACTCGTAGCCGGACCTGACCACGACGCTGGCCGAGCCGGGCGGCCGTTCGGAGAACTGGGCGAGCGGGTCGGCCTTGAGGACGACGCGGCCGTCCTGGGTGACGATCTCGTACTTGTAGCGGGCCCACGAGCCGACCTTGGGGACGAACAGCTCCCACACCCCGGATGCGCCCACGGCCCGCATGGGGTGGGTGCGGCCGTTCCAGTAGTTGAAGTCGCCGGCCACCCGCACCGACGTCGCCGCGGGCGCCCATACCGCGAACGCCGTGCCGTCGACCCCTTGGTGCTCGATCTGATGGGCGCCGAGCACCTCCCAGAGCCGCTCGTGGCGCCCCTCGCCGATGAGGTGGAGATCGACGTCGCCGAGCGTCGGCCAGAAGCGGTACGGGTCGTCGGTGACGAGCACCTCACCAGAGTGGAACGCGATCTCGAGGCGGTAGCGGTCGACCGTCTCGGACAGTCGGCCTTCAAACAAGCCGGCGCGATGCCGCGGCTCGAGCTCTACGCGGGTGTCGTCGGCGAGGACGGCGGTGACCCGGGCCGCCTGGGGTCTCCACACGCGCAGCCAGGCTTCGCCGTCGACCTCGTGGATCCCGAGATAGGCGTGGGGATTGGGGTGAGCCACCTGCACGATGGCCTGGGCCTCGGGCGACAGGCGGTTGTGGTTGGCGGTCATCGCTCCACCTCCCCTTCTCCGACCCACGCCCATCCGGCGGCCGCACCCCCGCCGAGCTGGCGGGCCAACCCGGCCAGCGGTATGTGGGCCCAGTCGGGGCGGTGGCTCAGCTCGTACCCGACCTCGTACACCGTCTTGGCCACGACGAAGGCGTCGAGCACCTGGCGCCTGGCCTCGGGCGTCGACGGCAGCAGGCGATGGACCGCGTCGACGGCGTCGTAGCCGTCGAGAAACGCCTTGGCGTTGCGCTCCTCCCACAGCTGGGCCAGCGCGGCCAGCTCGGTGTCGGCGTCCTCACCCCGTTCGAGCAGACCGATCTGCGCCGCGTAGTGGAACGAGCGCAGCATCCCGGCCACGTCGCGCAGCGGCGACGACGGCGCCCGCCGCAGGTCGAGCGGCAGCACCGGCTCGCCCTCGAAGTCGAGGATCACCCACCCCTGATCGGTGCGCATGATCTGACCGAGGTGGTAGTCGCCGTGGACGCGGAGCGAGGCGCCGGCGTCGGCCGGGTCGATGGCCGCCAGCCGGTCGTAGACCTCGATGACCGCGGCGGCGTCGATCCGCGTGTCCGACACCCGCCGGAGGTGCTCCCGCATGGCGTCGGCCCACTCGAACGGCCGCCCGGGTTCGGCACCGAACGCCTGCTCCAGGGCGACGTGCATCTCCGCGGTGATGGTGCCGAGCCGCTCGGCCTCCGGGCCGAAGTCGCCCCCGACCCGAGCCGGGTGCTGGCGCCGGTCGTACACGTCGCGCAGCGAGGTCAGGGCGAGCAGCCAGCCATCGGTGCCGACGGTGAGGAACTGGCGGACCACGGCCAGGTCGTAGCCCTCCCACCGCCACGCCGCCACCGTCGGAGCCACGTGCTCGAAGCCGACGCGGCTCAGCGCTTCTGACACCTCGACATCCGGGTTCGGCCCGGCGTGCACCCGGCGGAACACCTTCATGATCACCCGTTCGTCGAACACGATCGAGGTGTTGCTCTGTTCGAGGGCCAACGGGTACACGCGGGCCGCCTCCTCCCCCGGCGCCGCCTCGTGCAGGATGGTGAGACACAGCTCCGGATCGACCAGCGCGTCGTAGACGAGCACCGGCCCGGCCTCGGTGTCCATGTCGCCGAGGAGTTGACGGCCCTTGCCCTCGAGGAACCGCTGGGTGTCGTCGAGCGGCCGGAACCCGACCGGCACCTGGAACCGGGCCGGTTCACCCACTTCGAAGCCGACGTCGGCCAGGGCCCAGATCGACAGCGGCCAGTCGCCCAGGTCGCCCCGCAGCACGCGAAGCTCCGACACGTCGACCGACGCGATCTGGCGCTCGCTGGCCCCGTACCACCGCTGCCTGGGCAGGAAGTCGGGTAGGAGCCGCGCCAGGTCGGCGGCCGAGATCATCCTTCCCACGTGTCAATCACGAGGGTTCCCACGTGTCGACCAGATCGAACCAGAAGAACGCGTAGGGCGCGACGGTCACGAAGTAGGGCAGCTCGCCGATCGGAGGGAAGGGCACCCGGCCGAGCAGCTCGACCGGGGTCTTGCCGGCCAGATGTCCGAGCATGAGCTCCACCGGCTGGGCGAACCGCGACAGGTTGTACACGCCCAGCACGATGTCCTCGTTCCCGTCGTCGTCGGTGAGCCGACGCATGAACGCGAGCACCGACGGGTTCTCGGCGTGGAGCACCTCGAAGCTGCCCTGGCCGAAGACGGGGTGCTGGCGGCGCACCTCGAGCATGCGCCGCAACCAGTGCAGGAACGAGCTCGGGTCGCGCATCTCGGCCTCGACGTTGACCGCCTGGTAGCCGTGGACGGGGTCCATGAG
The DNA here is from genome assembly GCA_050744245.1 of Acidimicrobiales bacterium. Lineage (GTDB taxonomy): Bacteria > Actinomycetota > Acidimicrobiia > Acidimicrobiales > JBOGGX01 > JBOGGX01. The sequence goes on along the minus strand of JBOGGX010000150.1, from coordinate 19,193 downwards.
CGGGGGCAGGTACAGGCGGGCGAAGTCGGCCCGACTGAAGCCGGCGTTGCGGTCCGGGGTCCACTGCATCGGCGTGCGGATGCCGTCGCGGTCGCCGAGGTAGATGTTGTCGCCCATGCCGATCTCGTCGCCGTAGTACATGACCGGGCTTCCCGGCAGCGAGAACAGCAGGGCGTGGAACAGCTCGGCCACCCTCCGGTCGTTCTCCAGCAACGGGAACAGCCGGCGGGCGATGCCAAGGTTGCGCCGCATGAGCGGGTCCTTGGCGTACTCGTCCCACATGTAGTCGCGTTCCTCGTCGCTCACCATCTCGAGCGTGAGCTCGTCGTGGTTCCTGAGGAACAGGCCCCACTGGCAGTTCGCGGGGATGGCCGGGGTCTGGGCCATGATCTCGGTGATGGGGTAGCGCTGTTCCCGCCTGATCGCCATGAACATCCTGGGCATGACCGGGAAGTGGAACGCCATGTGGCACTCGTCGCCGTCGCCGAAGTACGAGACCACGTCGGCCGGCCACTGGTTGGCCTCGGCCAGCAGAACCGCCCCGGGGAACTCGTCGTCGACCGTCTTGCGGATCCGCTTGAGGAACTCGTGGGTCTCGGGCAGGTTCTCGCCGTTGGTGCCCTCGCGTTCGAAGAGGTAGGGCACGGCGTCGAGCCGGAAGCCGTCGAGGCCGAGCCTGAGCCAGAAGCGGACGACGTCGAGCATGGCGTCGCACACCTCCGGGTTGTCGAAGTTGAGGTCGGGCTGGTGGTGGAAGAAGCGGTGCCAGTAGTACTGCTCGCGCTTCGGGTCGACGGTCCAGTTCGACGTCTCGAAGTCGATGAAGATGACGCGGGCGTCGTGGTAGCGGGTGTCGTCGTCGGCCCATACGTACCAGGCGGCCTTGGCGTTGGTGCGGTCCTGGCGCGACTCCTGGAACCACGGGTGCTGGTCGCTGGTGTGGTTCACCACGAGGTCGGCGATGATGCGGATGTTGCGGCGGTGCGCCTCCTCGACGAGCACCGCGGCGTCGTCGACCGACCCGTACGCGGGGAGCACGGTGAAGAAGTCGCCGATGTCGTACCCGCCGTCACGCAGCGGCGACTGGTAGAAGGGCAGCAGCCACAGGCAGTCGACGCCGAGCCACTCGAGATACTCGAGCTTCTCGGTGAGGCCGGCGAGATCGCCGGTGCCGTCGGCGTTGGAGTCGTAGAAGCCGCGGACGTGCACCTCGTAGAAGACCGCCTTCTGGTACCAGCGGCCGTCGGACCAGTCGATCGACCTCATTGGGGGCGGCCGAAGCCGTTGAGCTCGTGGGGCGGCAGCACGGTGAGGCTCAGGATGTGGGCCGGCGACTCTGGCGACAGCTTGACGTACGGGTTGGGTCTGTCCCAGATGTAGGTGTCGCCGCTCAGCTCGTCATGGGCCTCGTAGCTGCGGTCGTACGGGAGCCCGAGCGCGCCGAGGTCGAGCCACAACGTCGATTCGTGGGTCTGGTGAGGATCGAGGTTCACCACCACCAGGATGGGGTCGCCGCCCCCTTGATCGGTCTTCGAGTACACGATGATCCGATCGTTCTCGGTGTGGTGGAACCTGAGCGTGCGCAGCCCGGCCAGCGCCGGGTGCCGGTGGCGGATGGCGTTGACGGCGGTGATGAACGGCGCCAGCGACGACGGGTCGTCCCAGTCGCGCCGCTTGATCTCGTACTTCTCCGAGTAGAGGTACTCCTCGTTGGTGTCGGACGCCGGCTGGTTCTCGTAGAGCTCATACCCGCTGTAGATCCCGTAGCTCGGGACCATCGTGGCCGCCAGTACGAGGCGCAGCTTGAACGCCGCCGGCGGGCCGTGCCGCAGCGGGCCGGACAGGATGTCTGGGGTGTTGGGCCAGAAGTTGGGGCGCATGTAGTCGGCCAGGTCGGTGTGGGCCAGCTCGTTCCCGTACTGCTCGAGCTCCTCGCGGGCGGTGCGCCAGGTGAAGTACGTGTAGCTCTGGGTGAAGCCGACCTCGGCCAGGCGGGCCATCACCTTGGGGCGGGTGAACGCCTCGGCCAGGAGGATCACGTCCGGGTGGTCGGCCTGCACCGCCGGGATGAGCCGTTCCCAGAAGGCGAACGGCTTGGTGTGCGGGTTGTCGACCCGAAAGATCTTCACCCCGTGGTCGATCCAGTGGTCGAGGATGGCCCGGCACGCATCCCAGAGGGCGACCCGGTCGGCCTCGTCGTCCGGCCAGAAGTTGATGGGATAGATGTCCTGGTACTTCTTGGGCGGGTTCTCGGCGTACTTGATCGAGCCGTCGGGCCGATGGTGGAACCACTCTGGATGCTCGGTGACCCACGGGTGGTCGGGCGAACACTGGAGGGCGTAGTCGAGGGCGACCTCGAGCCCGAGCCGCTCGGCCTCGGCGACGAACGCGTCGAAGTCGTCGATGGTGCCGAGGTGGGGGTGCACGGCGGTGTGGCCCCCGTCCTCCGCCCCGATGGCCCACGGGCTGCCCGGATCGCCGGGCTGGGCCACCAGGGTGTTGTTGCGGCCCTTGCGGAAGGTGTGGCCGATCGGGTGGATCGGCGGGAGGTAGACGACGTCGAAACCCATGTCGGCGATGGCGGGCAGCCGCTTGCGGGCGCCGGGGAACCCGCCCTCCGACCGGGGGAAGAACTCGTACCAGGCGCTGAAGCGGGCGAGGGGACGGTCGATCCAGAGCGGCACAGGGTCGGACTCGGTCCGCGACCGGGGATCGGGGATGTCGGTCACGATGCGGTGCACGTAGTCGTCGAGCCCGGCGTTCATCCGGGCGTCCCGTTCGCGGGTCGTGTCCCTGAGCCCGGCGACCGCGGCGGCCAGCGCCGGTCGGCGATCGTCGTCCTCGGGGAGTTCGGCCGCGAGCAGCTCCACGATGCGGGCCCCCTCTTCCAGCTCGAGCTCGATGTCCTGCCCGGCGCCGGCCTTGATCTCGACGTCGTGGGCCCAGGTTCCGTAGCGATCGGTCCAGGCCTCGACGACGAGCTCGTGGCGGCCGATCTCCTTCGGCTCGATGAACGCCTCCCACCGGTCGTTGAAGAGCGCCCGCATGGGCACGGTCCACCAGTGCTCGCCCTCGCCGGCGTGGCGCCACCGGGCGCGGGCGACGAGGAGATCGTGACCGTCGCGGTAGACCGCGGCCGAGACGGCCAGCCGCTCACCCAGCGCGCCCCTGGCCGGGAACCCATCCGGCGTCGCCGGGCGAATGGCATCGATGACAAGAGGCTCGACCACTGGCTCCCTGACTAGCACGCGGAGCCGGACGCTGCGGGCCGAGGGGCGGCGGCGGCCGGGTGGCAATCCAAAACGCCACCCGTGCCGAATGCCGCCCGATGCGTTGGCGCGGGGGGTCGGCACGGATGGCGATGCACGTCGCCGTTGGCGTCGTGGCCTTCGCCGGCGGGGTCTTGGCGTGGGCGGCCATCGGCGGGGACGACTCACCGAATGGCCGTGACCAAGCCGCGGCCACGAACGACCCGACGGCGTTCACCATCCCCTTCGGCGAGCTGCCAGCACCGTCGGAGGCGAGCCGCCCCTCCGTGCCCGCATCCGAAGGCGGCGCAGCCTCGGCGGCCGAGGCCGTCGACGGCTTCCTCCGGGCCGAGGTGTCCGGTGACTTCGACGACTCCTTTCTCCTGTTGAGCACGACCGATCGCGCGACCTACCGGTCGCCGGCCCGCTGGACCCAGTCGCACAGCAGCCTCCCGCCGATCATCGGCTATGACGTCACCTCGGCCGGGCAGCCGTCAGGCGCCGACAGGGTCCGGATCACCACGACACTCATACTCGAGCCTGCGCTCGACGAGACGGTGGGCCTGGTGCCGGCCCGAGCGGACGCCACCTGGGTCGCGGTGCGCGAGGCCGAACGGTGGCGGGTCTCGCTGGCGGAGAGCGTGTTGACCGCGTCGTGGCCGAGCGAGACCGACGCGCCCGCCCAGGTGCGAGCGTGGGCCTCCAGCCTCCAGGCCTGTGCTGACGATGGACCGGTCGCGGCCGAGTGGTCGGGCGGCCTGCTCGGCACGGCGGCCCTGGCCGCCGACCTGTGCGGCACCGAAGGCCGGCTCAGGCTCGGGCCGGTAGAACCGCTCGGCCTCGCCGTGGCCGAAACCTTCACCGCAGCCTTCGGCGAGGACATCGTCGAGCTGGCGCGGATCGTCCCTGTGCTCTCTCCTGTCGAGCTCAGAGCCGTCGTGGCTCCGCTCGGCGACGAGTGGTTGGTGGTGGGCGCGCTGCCGCCACCTCCCTGATCGGCGCCCTTCGCTCCGATCACCGACAGGCAGCCGGCTCCCCCACGCCGAGCCTGACGTCTGCCGTCCCCAGCGCTACCACACATTGAAAGGGGCAGCACTTGAAGCGAAGAAGGATCATCACCACAGCGGGCGCCCTGGCGGTCGGCGGCCTGTTGGCCACCTCGGCCCTCGAGGTGGCTCCGGCGTCGAGCCACAGGGAGGCCCTGCTGGTTTCCGAGGATCCGGTCGTCGACAACACGGACACCTACGCGTTCGTCTCGCCGGACGCACCGCACCACGTGACCATGATCGCCAACTGGATCCCGCTCGAGGAGCCGGCCGGCGGCCCGAACTTCCACAAGTTCGGCGACGACGTGCTCTACGAGATCAACGTCGACAACGACGGCGATGCCGTCGCCGACGTCAGCTACCAGTGGCGGTTCCGGACCGAGATCAAGGACCCGAACACGTTCCTGTACAACGTGGGACCGGTCAGCGCGGTGCGGGACCGGCGCGGCCGGCTCGTCGACTTCCAGAACCTCAACCAGCAGCAGTCGTACACGGTCACCGAGATCAGGAGCGGCCGGAGCCGCACGTTGGCGAACCGGCTGCTTACCCCTCCGGTCAACGTCGGCCCCCGCTCGACCCCGAACTACGAGGACCTGGCGGCGGCCACGGTGTACGACGTCGGCAACGACATCCAGACCTTCGCCGGGCAGCGAGACGACGGGTTCTTCGTCGATCTCGGCTCGGTGTTCGATCTGGGCGCGCTGCGGCCGTTCAACCCCGCCCATCTCATCCCGCTCCCGGCCGAGGCCGGCAAGGACGAGGTGCAGGGGTACAACACCCACACCATCGCCATCCAGGTGCCGATCGACCGGCTCGTCGACGACGATCCGACCATCGGCGTCTGGTCGTCGACCTACCGCCGCCAGACCAGGACCTACCGGGCCGGCGGCGCTCGGCTCGAGCATTCCGGGCGTTGGGTGCAGGTGTCGCGGCTCGGGATGCCGTTGGTGAACGAGGTCGTCATCCCCGTCGGTCAGAAGGACAAGTTCAACGCGACCGCTCCAGACGAGGACGGCCAGTTCGCCGGCTTCGTCACCGATCCGGAGCTCGGTCGCCTGCTCCCAGTCCTGTACCCGGGCGTGTTCCAGTGCGTCCCGACCACGCCCCGCAACGACCTGGTGGCGATCTTCCTGACCGGCATCCAGGGCATCAACCAACCGGCGAACGTCGTTGGCTCGGAGATGATCCGGCTCAACACCTCGATTCCGCCGACGCCGTACGCTCAGCAGAACCGCTTGGGATTGCTCGCCGGCCAGCTCGACGGGTTCCCCAACGGACGGCGGCTGATCGATGACGTCGTCGACATCGAGCTGCAGGCCGTGGCCGGCGCCACCCCCCTCGGGACGTGCAACGGGGTCTCCCCGAACAACCTCCTGAGCGATGGCGTCGACGCCAACGACATGCCGTTCATGCAGCAGTTCCCCTATCTGGCCACGCCCGCCCAGGGCTACAGCCACCTGGACTGAACGATGACCACGCGGTTTCACGCCCGACCGCGACGTTCCGGTACCGTCGGCCGGGCCGGCCTGGCGCTCATTGCGCTGTTGGCCGGCCTGGCCATCGGCCGCTTCGTTTTCTTCTCGGCGCCGGAGCCGGTCGGGGCTCCCCCGGCGCCCATCGACACCCCGGCCGAGCGCATCGCCGCGCTCGAGGCCAGGGTCGAGGAGGCGCCGGACGACGCCGCCGCCTGGCAGGCGCTCGGCCTCGCCTATGTCCAGGACTCGATCCGCACCGCCGACCCGTCGCTCTACGACGCGGCGGGGGCCGCCTTCGACCGGGCCGACACCCTCGCCCCCGGCTCGCCCGAGACCTTGGTCGGCCGGGGCGCGCTGGCCCTGAGCCTCCACCGGTTTCCGGAGGCGGCCCGGCTCGCCGGCCTGGCTCGGGCCGCCGACCCGTACAGCGACGAGGCCCTGGCCGTGCTGGTCGACGCCTCGGTCGAGCTCGGCCGCTACGACGACGCCGCCACCGTGCTCGACGAGCTGCTGGCGCTGCGGCCGGGGCTGCCCGCGTTCAGCCGGCTGTCGTATCTCCGCGAGCTCAACGGCGATGTGACCGGGGCTCGCCTCGCACTGCAACAGGCCGAGACGGCCGGGGCCGGCGCGCCGTACGACGTGGCGACCGTCCTCGTCTTCGAGGGCGACCTCCTGTTCAAGCAGGGCGACCTCGCCGAGGCCGAGGCCGCCTACGACGGTGCGCTGTCCAGCTCGCCCGACGTGGTGCTGGCCCAGATCGGCATGGCTCGGGTCGAGGCGGCTCGAGGGTCGGTCGACGACGCGATCGAGCGGATGGAGTCGGTGACCGCGAACACCCCGGTTCCCGGCGCGCTCGTGCTCTTGGGCGAACTGCAGGAGCTCGACGGGCGACGAGGTGACGCCGCCGCGACGTTCGAGCTGGTGCGCACGGTCATCCGGCTGCAGGAGGCGGCCGGGGCCGACGTCGACCTGGAGCTGGCCCTGTTCGAGGCCGACCACGGCCCGGGCGCCCGAGCGGTCGAGCTGGCCCGGGCCGCCTACGCCGACCGGCCGACGATCTATGCGGCCGACGCCCTCGGGTGGGCGCGGCGGCAGGCGGGTGATCCGGTGGCCGCGGTGCCCCTCGTCGAGGAGGCACTCCGCTTGGGGACGTCGGATCCGCTGCTGCACTTCCACGCCGCGGCGACGTACGCCGACGCCGGGGATCTGGTTCGCGCCCGGGACTCGCTCGACGTCGCGCTCGGGCTCAACCCCTGGTTCTCGTTCGCCCACCGGGCCGAGGCGCTCGACCTGGCCGATCGTCTGGGGGTGGTCGTTCCGTGACGGTCGTGGGTCTTCTGTTCGCCGGGGTGGTCGGGGTGTCGAGCGTGTCGGCCGGAGCGCACCCGTTGGGCAACTTCACGTCGAACACCTACGCCGGGCTGCTCGTGGTGGCCGACCATGTCGCGGTCGACTACGTGCTCGATCTGGCCGAGATCCCCACCCAGCAGATCCAGTCGTCGATCACCACGTCGTTCGAGTCGGACCGGTGCGGAGAGCTGGCCGCCGGTCTGTCCTTTGAGGCGGACGGTGCTGCGGTCGCGGTCGAGTCGAACGGCGGCCGGCTGACGATGCCGCCCGGTCTGGCCGGGCTGTCGACCCTGCGCCTCGAGTGCGATCTCGTGGCTGGCACGGGACCGCTGGGCAACGGAGCCGAGATCGCGTTCGTCGACAACAACCTCGAAGGCGCGGTCGGGTGGCGCGAGGTGACCGCGGTCGGCGACGGGATGCGTTTGGTCGGGTCGGATGTGCCCGAGGAGTCGGTGAGCGGACGGCTCACGGCATACCCGGAAGGCCGTCGGGCGCTCGACGTGACCTCGGCCTCGTTCACGGTGTCGCCCGGCGGCGCCGCCAACAGGTCGCAGACCACCCGCACGGCAGCTCCGAGCACGAGTCTCGAGGGCGACCGCCAGACCCGGTGGCTGGCGGGGCTGGTAGACGACCGCCGGCTGACGCTGGGCGCGGGCACGGTCGCGGTGCTGGTGGCCATGGTGCTCGGCACGCTGCACGCGCTGGCGCCCGGCCACGGCAAGACGATCATGGCCGCCTACATCGTGGGCCGGAAGGGCCGCCTGCGCCACGTCCTTGGTATCGGAGCGACGGTGGCCGTGACCCACACGATCGGCGTGCTCGGGCTCGGTGTCCTGCTGACCACGTCGGAGGCCTTCGCCGGGGCGAAGGTGTACCCGGTGCTCGGTGCCGTGAGCGGGGCGCTGGTCGTCGTGGTCGGGATCACGCTGCTGCACCGGCTGCGGCCGGCTTCAGGTCATCATCACCACCACCACCACCCTGACGGGCACGACCACCACCACGACCACGGCGCCCACGTCCACGGCCACGATGGCGACGCCCGGGTGCCTGGGTGGGGTGGGCTGGTGGCAATGGGTGTGGCCGGCGGCCTGGTCCCCGCCCCCTCGGCCGTCCTGGTGCTGCTCGGCGCGTTGGCGCTCGGACGGGCGTGGTTCGGGATCCTGCTCGTCCTGGCCTACGGCACCGGGATGGCCATGACGCTGCTCGGCGCCGGAATCGTCCTCAACCGGATCCGCGATTGGATCGAGCCCCGCCTGGTCGGGCTGTCGGCCCGGCCGCTGCCGAGGCTGCTGCCCATGGGCAGCGCCCTCGCCGTCATCGGCGGCGGCCTCCTTCTCGCCATCCGGGCCCTCATCTCCGTCTGACCCGACCCCGACCCCGACCCCGCCCGCGCCCCCCAATTTTGACCTTTAAGGTCACCGGGGGTCGCTCTACGGACTTGAGCGCGCGCAAACGGTGATCGATCGGGGCAACCTTGAGCACCGGGGCGCTAACGCGGGGCGAGGTCGCGGATCGCCTGGGCCGGATCGGCTCCCGGCAGCAGCGCCACCATCGGTGTGTTGACCCCCTTGGCCCGGTAGCGCTCGATGTGCTCGCGGCAGGCGTCGGGCGTCCCCCACACGACGAGCTCGTCCACGAGGTCGTCGGAGATGGCGGCCAACGCGCCCTTGCGATCGCCGGCCCGCCAACGACTCCACATGCCGCCCAGCCGGTCGCCCCGCCCGAGCCACTCGTGGAAGGCGGCGTAGACGGGCACGTTCAGGTACGCGGCGATGGCCCGCCGGCCGATGGCCCTGGCCGTGTCCGGGTCGGCGATCGGGGCGACAAAGATCCTGGCCACGATCTCCTTGTATGGACCGTCGCCGGCCCGCTGGACGATCGGCGCGACCCGGCGGACATCGTCGGCCGACAACCAGTTGACGATGGCGCCGTCGCCCTCGCGCCCCGCCAACCGCAGCATCCCCTCCCGCAACGCGGCGATCAGGATCGGCACCGGCTCATCGAGCGTCAGCCCGAGGACGAACCCGGAGACGGAGAAGGTCTCGTACTCCTCGCTCACCTTCTCCCCGGCCAGGGCGGCCCGCAGGAAGCGGACGACGTCCCTGGTCCGCTGGTAGGGCCGCTCGAACGGGATGCCGTTCCACGCCTCGACGATCACGTTGGACGACGTCCCGACACCGAGCACGAACCGGCCCGGCGCGGCCTGGGCCAACGATGCCGCCGATTGCGCGATGGTCGCGGGACCGCGGGTGAACGCGGGCACGATGGCCGTTCCCAGCCGCAGCGCCGGCGCCCACACGGCGGCCAGCGCCAACGGCGTGAAGGCATCGGCGCCGTTGATCTCGGCCGACCAGACATCGGTGTACCCGAGGTCGGCCAACTGCTCGATGAGCCGGCGCTGGGCGGCCAGGGGCACGCCGTCGAAGGGGATCGTCATCCCGAGCCGGTCCACGTCCATCCAGGGTGATTCTTAGCCGCGAGTACCGTGTCCCGCGATGAAGGCCCTGCGGAGCTTCACCGTCCGGCCCAGTCTCCCGGCCGAGCTCGCCGCCCTCGAAGACCTGGCTATGAACCTGCGCTGGGCGTGGGACGCGCAGACCCGCGACCTGTTCAGGTGGGTCGACCCGCAGCAGTGGGACGCCACGATCCACGATCCGGTGCGCCTCCTCGGACTCGTGCCTCGCAGCCGGCTCGATGCGCTGGCCCAGGACCCCGGATTCCTCCGATTTCTCGACGAGGTCCACACCGAGCTGCAGATGTACCTGGCCCGGCCCCGGTGGTTCCAGGTCCGTGACCAGAACGTGCGCAGCCCGCTGCGGCTGGTCGCCTACTTCTCCCCGGAATTCGGCATCGCCGAGGCCATCCCCCAGTACTCGGGCGGGCTCGGCGTGCTCGCCGGCGACCACCTCAAGGCCGCGTCCGATCTCGGGCTTCCCCTGGTCGGCATCGGGCTCATGTACCGGTCCGGGTACTTCCGCCAGCTCCTGACGGCCGACGGCTGGCAGAAGGAGCTCTACCCGAACCTCGACCCCTACGCCATGGCCATGACCCGCGAGGAGGGCGCCCGGATCGACGTCGACCTGGCCGGTTCGACGTGCGTCGCCCACGTGTGGCGGGCCGACGTCGGCCGGATCCCGCTGTACCTGCTCGACACCGACGTCGACGAGAACCCACCCGAGCTGCGCCGGATCACCGACCGGCTCTACGGGGGCGACGTCGAGCACCGCCTGCGCCAGGAGATCCTTCTCGGCGTGGGCGGGATCCGTGCCCTCGAGGTCCTCGGCGTCGGCGCCCAGGTGTTCCACACCAACGAGGGCCATGCCGGCTTCCTCGGTCTCGAACGCATCCGCGGCTTCGTCACCCGCGACGGGCTCTCCTACCCGGCGGCGATCGAGGCCGTCCGCGCCGCCAACATCTTCACCACCCACACGCCCGTGCCCGCGGGCATCGACCGGTTCCCGCGGGAGCTCATCGAGAAGTACTTCTCGGGCTGGGCCCAGGAGGCGGGGGTGGCGATCGACGACCTCATGGCCCTCGGCCATCACCTCGTCGACCCCCCGGACGGGCCATTCAACATGGCGGTGATGGGGATGCGGTTGTCCGGTCGCTCCAACGCCGTGTCGAAGCTGCACGGCGTCGTGAGCCGTGAGATGTTCGGCGACCTGTGGCCCGACGTCCCCCCGGACGAGGTGCCGATCCAGTCGGTCACCAACGGCGTGCACGCGGCCACATGGATCTCGCCGGAGATGAACGATCTGCTCGCCCGGCACGTCCTGCCCGAGTGGGCCGAGGCCGGCCCGGACCGCTGGCAGCACATCGACGACGCCGGCGACGACGAGGTCTGGCGGGCCCGCGAGCAGGGCCGCCAGCGGCTGGTGTCGTTCGCCCGCCGACGACTCAAGGAGATGGGCCAGCGCCGCGGGCTGACCGCGTCCGACGTCGCCTGGGCCGACGAGGCGCTCGACCCGAACGCCCTCACGATCGGGTTCGCCCGGCGGTTCGCCACCTACAAGCGGGCCAACCTCCTCTTGTCGCAGCCCGACCGGCTGCGAGCCCTGCTGCGGGCCCAGCACCGGCCGGTGCAGTTCCTGTTCGCCGGCAAGGCCCACCCGGCCGACGAGAAGGGCAAGGACATCATCCGCCAGATCGTCGCCTTCGCCTCGGACGTCGAGGTGCGCCACCGGTTCGTGTTCCTCGAGGACTACGACATCGCCGTGGCCCGGGCCCTGCTGCAGGGGGCCGACATCTGGCTCAACACACCCCGCCGGCCGCAGGAGGCCTGCGGGACGTCCGGCATGAAGGCCGTGCTCGACGGCGGGCTCAACTGCTCGATCCTCGACGGCTGGTGGGACGAGATGTTCGACGGCGAGAACGGCTGGGCCATCTCGTCGGCCGAGCACGTCGACGATGCCGAGCGGCGCGACGAGCTCGAAGCCAACACCCTGTTCGACCTGCTCGAGCGGCAGATCATCCCGATGTACTACGAGCGGATCGAGGGGACGGTCCCTCGGCGCTGGGTGCGCAAGGTCAAGGCGTCGCTGCGGACGCTCGGGCCGCAGGTCGTGGCGGCCCGGATGGTGCGGGACTACGTGGAGGAGCTCTACGAGCCGACCGCGGCTCGGGCCGAGCGGCTGACCGCCGAGCGCTGCGACCGGGCCCAGGAGCTGGCCGAGTGGAAGGCCAGGGTGAGCAAGGCGTGGAACGGCGTGCGGATCGACGCCGTCGACACCGAGGCGAGCGTCGCGTCGCTCGGCACGACCCGCGCCGTCGAGGCCGTCGTCGTGATCGGCACGCTCGCACCGGCCGACGTCGAGGTGCAGCTGGCCCACGGACCGGTGGCGCTGCACGACGAGATCGAGCAGGCCGACGTGGTCACCATGCAGCCGGTCGACCCGGCGGAAGGCGACGGGCGGGTGCGGTACCGGGGCGAGTTCGCCTGCGACACCGCCGGGCGCTACGGCTTCACCGTGCGGGTGGTGCCATCACACCCCGACCTGGCCTCGCCCCTCGAGTTGGGCCGCATCGCCTGGGCGTCGTAGCCGGGCCGGGCGCAGGGTCACTCGGCGGCGAGGGCGTTGAGGATCGGGAGCCGGGCCGCGCGGCGGGCGGGTCGGAAGGCGGCGGCCATCCCGGCCAGCGCCCCGAGCCCCGCGGCCACGGCCAGCTGGGGGACGGGCAGGGCGAACGTACCGTCATCCGAACCGGTGACGGCCATGAACAGCACCCAGCCGATGAAGCTGCCGACGGCCAAGCCGACCAGGGTCCCGAAGGAGGACAGGATCACCGATTCCCAACGGATCATGGAGCGGGCCTGGCGTTGGGTCTGGCCCACCGCTCGCAGCAGCCCGAGCTCGCGCCGACGTTCGTACACGGCCAGCGACAGCGTGTTGGCGATGCCGAGCAGGGCGATGAAGATGGCCAGGGCCAGCATCACGTAGATGATGTTGAGGAGCAGGTCGAGCCCCTCGGTGTTTGCTGCGACGTACTCATCGCGGTCCTGGACATCGCCGCCGTAGCGGTCGGCGAGCGGCTCGATCGCCTGGCGGCCCGCGCCGATGGAGACGCCCTCGCTCAGCGCCACCAGCACGGCCCGGTCCACCGCCTGCGGGGTGTGGGCCGCCCATACCTCGCCGGGAATCGTCATTCCGCCGAGCAGATCGGTCGGCTCGTAGATGGCTCGGACCGTCAGCCGTTCGGTGCCGCCGTCGACAAACGTCGCTTCCACCTGGCTCCCGATCGACCATGCCTCGTCGTCGGCCCTGGTCTCGGACACGGCGACGCCGTCCGGGCCGACCTCGGCCAGGTCCCCGTCGACCAGGCCAAGCTCGACCACCGAGCCGAGCTCATTCAGGTCGGTCGCGGTGACCGTGGTCGAGTCACCGTCGACGAGCGCCAGCCCGCCGCCGAGCCCGACGGCCTGATCGACCTCGGGCCGCGAACCGAGCTCGTCGACCAGCTGCGGGCTCAGTCCGCCTCCGCCGAATGCCGGGGTGCCGATGACGAGGTCGCCACCGAAGGCGGCGCTGACGTCGTCGTCGAGGGTGGCCCGCAACGAAGCGGTGAAGACGGTGAACAGGGCGACCACCGCGACCCCGATGACGAGGGCGGTCGAGGTGGACGCGCTGCGGCGGGGGTTCCGACGCGCGTTCTGCCGGGCGAGCACACCGGTGACGCCGCGCAGCCGGGCCAGCGGTGCGCCAAGAAGGCCGACCGCGGGGGCCACGACCACGGGAGCCAAGGCCACCACCCCGCCGACGATGGCCGCCGCGCCCACGGCGGCCACGACGATGAACTCCTCGCCGCTGGCGGCGAAGAGGGTGGCGGCGACGCCGCCGGCAGCCAGGGCGATACCGACGACGGGTCGGATGCGGCCTATGCCGCGCGGCTCGGCCGCGGTCTCGCGAAGCGCCGCCATCGGCGCGATCCTCGATGCCGACCGGGCCGGGGTCAGCGCCGCGACCAGGGTGACGAGCACGCCGGCGGCGAAGCCGACCGCGAGCGACGAGCCGAGCACGGTGAGCCCGCCGGCGGGCAGGGCGAACCCGAACGCGTCGAACATTCCCTTGAGGAGGCCGGCGATCCCGAGCCCGGCCGCGGTCCCGACGGCGGATGCGACTGCGCCGACGGCCACCGCCTCGATCGCCACCGAACCGAGCACCTGCCGGCGGGAGGCGCCCACCGCCCGCAGCAACGCCAGCTCGCGGGTGCGCTGGGCGACGGTGATCGCGAACGTGTTGTGGATGCCGAACGCGGCCACCACCAGGGCGATGCCGGCGAACACGACGAGCGCCGCCCGGAGGCCGTCGAGGAACGTGCTGCCGATCTCGTCGATGCGCTCATCGGTGAGCCGGTCGCCGGTGATCGCCTCGACGCCCACGGGCAGGACGCGGGCGATCCGCTCGACGAGCTCGTCCTGGGCCACGCCGGGCTCGGCCCTGACCATCACCGTGGTCACCACGTCCGGCTGCCTGGCCACGAAGCGCTGCGCGCCCTCGAGGGTGAACGCGGTGAACGTCGTCTGGCCCAGCCCGTCGGTGTCCCCAAACGTCGCCAATCCGACGATGGTGACCTCGATGGGCTCCGGGGTCTGGAGCTCGGCCGTGTCGCCGACCCCGAGGCCGCCGTCGATCGCCGCCCCTCGGTTCACCACGACCTCTGCGTCGGTCTGAGGCGCACGGCCATCGACGAGCCGGTAGGGGTTGAGCTCGGTGTCGGTGATCCAGCTGCCGGCCTGGCGCGGCGGCCCGTTGCCGCCGATCGGCTCTCCGTCGCTCCCGATGAGCGATCCGTAGCCGAGCACCTGGGGCTCGGCGACCGCGACGCCGTCGACATCACGAACCGTGTCAAGCACCGAGGCGGGAATGGGCCCGCCGGCGTCATGGCCGTCCTCCTCGCTGACCTCGGTTGCGTTGCGCACGACGACGTCGGTGCTGGCCGTCACCTCGGTGAACAGCCGGTCGAAGTTGGCCCCGAGGGTGTCGCCCAACACGAGGGTGCCGACGAGGAAGGCGACGCCCAGCACGACCGCGACGGTCGTGCCCACCAGGCGGCGCCGGTGGCCCCAGATCGACTTGAAGCTGATAGCGAGCACGTCAGTCACCCAGTCCCTTCATCCGGTCGAGCACGCGCTCGGCGGTGGGCGCATCCATCTGGTCGACGACCCGTCCGTCGGCGAGGAACACGACGGCGTCGGCGTACGCCGCGGCGACCGGGTCGTGGGTCACCATCACCACCGTCTGGCCGAGATCCGTGACCGCCCGCCGGACGAACCCGAGGATCTCCGACCCGGATCGCGAGTCGAGGTTGCCGGTCGGCTCGTCGGCGAAAACGATCTCGGGCCGGGTGACGAGGGCCCGGGCCACCGCCACCCGCTGCTGCTGGCCGCCCGACAGCTCGCTCGGTCGGTGGCCGAGTCGATCGCGGAGCCCGACGGTGTCGATCACCACGTCGAGCCACTTCGTGTCGGGCCGCCGTCCACCGAGGGCGAAGGGGAGGGTGATGTTCTCCAACGCAGTCAGGGTCGGGAGGAGGTTGTAGGCCTGGAACACGAACCCGATGCGGTCCCGGCGCACCATGGTGAGCTGTCGGTCCGACAGATCATCGAGGTAGTCAGGGCCGAGGTAGACCCGACCCTCGGTCACCGAGTCGAGCCCGGCCATGCAGTGCAGCAGCGTCGACTTCCCAGAACCCGACGGGCCCATGATCGCGGTCAGCTCACCGGCCGGGACGTGGAGCGTGACGTCGTCGAGGGCCCGGACGCCGGCCGCACCGGATCCGTACACCTTGGTAACTGCGATGGCGCCCGCCGCCGAGCCGGGCTCGGTCGTCGTCGCCGTCATGGCTGCGGTTGCCGTCATGAGGTCATGGTGACGACCGGTGGCCATGGTGTCGTCGGACGGGCGGCGGCTCTGCGCCTACTCCCTCGGTCGCACGCCGCCGCCGCGGCGGCCGGCGCGTACGACGCTGGGAGTACGTGGGCGATGCGTCGTCGGGTGGATGCGGCGCCGAGCGCCGATCCGTACGCTTCCTGGGGTGAACCCCGGCTCTCGATCACGCGCCCTCTTCGAGGTCGCCCTCGTCGCCGGGGTCGGTCTCATCGAGCTCGGGGTCACGGCGATCGCCGCCCCCCATCAGCCGGAAATGATCGCCCCAGGGCCGGTCGGCATGCTGCTGCTCGCGGCGGGCGTGGCCTCGCTGCCGTTCCGCCACCGCTGGCCGGTGGCGGTGCTGGCCTTCACCCAGGCCACCACGTTGCTGTACTGGTCGCTCGGCTACGCCCGGGGGCCGATCTTCCTCGCGTTGATCGTCGCCCTGGTTCAGGCGGTGCTCACCGGCCACCGGCGAGCGGCATTGGCTGCGGTCGTCTTCGGGTTTGTCGCCTTCCCGTGGCTCGGCGTCGCGCTGGGTCGGAACGAGCCGCCGACCGTTGCTTGGCTGCTGTTCCTCGCGGCCTGGTTGACCGTGCTGCTGAGCGTGGCCGAAACGGTCAGGAGCCGGCGGGACCGTGCCCGGGCCGCGGCCGAGTCGCGCGCCGAGGCGGCCCGCCGGCAGGCGACCGAGGAGCGCCTCCGTATCGCCCGGGAGCTTCACGACTCCGTGGCCCACAACCTGTCGCTCATCAACATCCAGGCCGGCGTGGCGCTGCACCTCATCGACGAACGGCCGGAGCAGGCCCACGAGGCGCTGGCGACCGTCAAGCAGGCGAGCAAGGAGGCGCTGGTCGAGCTGCGGTCGATCCTCGGCGTGCTCCGCCAGGACGACGAGTCGGCACCACGAGCGCCGACGCCGACCCTGCGTCGACTCGACGACCTGGTGGAACGGGCCGGTGCGTCCGGGCTCGACGTCCACGTCGAGGTCGATGCCGACCTCGACGCCGTGCCCCGCAACGTCGACCTGGCCGCGTTCCGGATCATCCAGGAGTCGCTCACCAACGTGACCCGCCACAGCGACCGGCCCGAGGCCACCGTGCGCATCAGGACCGTCGACGGCGCTCTCGGCGTCGAGATCGCCGACGAGGGATCCGGTCGCCGGCGGCCGGCGCCGACCGATGTGCCGGGAGGTCACGGCATCATCGGGATGCGGGAGCGGGCGGCTTCGGTGGGGGGTCGGCTCGAGGCCGGCCCGCGGCCGGGTCGGGGGTTCGCCGTCCGGGCCGTGCTGCCGCTCGGCGGAGATGAGCCGTGATCCGGGTGCTGCTCGCCGACGACCAGGTCCTGGTGCGGGCCGGGCTGCGGGCGCTCCTCGACGCCGAGGACGGCATCGAGGTGGTCGGCGAGGCCGGTGACGGCGCCGAGGCGGCCAGACGGGCGCTCGAGCTGAGGCCGGATGTCGTGCTCATGGATGTCCGCATGCCCGGCGTCGACGGTCTGGAAGGAACGAGGGCGATCACCGCGGATGCCCGGCTGGGCGAGGTCCGAATCGTCATCCTCACGACGTTCGACCTCGACGAGTACGTGTTCGAGGCGCTGCGGTCGGGCGCCAGCGGGTTTCTGGTGAAGGACACCGAACCGGCCGACCTGGTCCGGGCGGTGCGGGCGGCGGCGTCGGGCGATGCGTTGCTGTCGCCCAGGGCCACCCGCCGGCTGGTCGAGGAGTACGCCACCCGGTCCAAGCCGGCCGGCGTGGCGCCCGGCCTCGACCGGCTCACCGACCGGGAGCGGGAGGTCATGGCACTGGTGGCGGACGGCTTGTCGAACGACGAGATCGCCGAGCGGCTCTTCATCAGCGGGGCGACGGCCAAGACCCACGTCAGCCGGACGATGGCCAAGCTGAACGCACGCGACCGGGCCCAGCTGGTCATGTTCGCCTACGAGTCCGGGCTGGTCCGACCGGGGTGGTCGGACTAACATGAAACATCATGGGAGTGCTGGCGTATCCCGTGGATGACCCAGACGTGGCCCGGGCCACGGCCCGGACCTGGCGGGCCGCTCGATCCACCCTCGGCGACGCCGGTGCCGCCGTGTCGGCCCAGACCGGTGCCATGTCGGCTGCGTGGGAGGGGACGGCCAGCCGATCCGCCGTCGCCCAACTCGACCGCAACGTCGCCCGGCTGGCTGATGCGGCCGCCGCCCTCGACCAGGCGGCCGCCATCCTCGACCGCTACGCCGACGCCATCGACGATGCCCGGTCCGATATCGATCGGCTCAACGTCGAGCAGGCCCAGGCCGAGGCCGAGCGGTTGCGAGACATTGATGTGGTCGACGCCCGCCAGGCCCACGAGGCGGCCGCCGCCACCACCTCCGACATCGGGCGCCGGTACCGAACGGTCATGGGTCTGCTCGACACCACCGCCGGCCGGCTCGGCCAGCGCCTCCAGGCCGTCGCCGCCCGGGCCCGACCCGGCTGGACCAACCCCGACGCCGGCCCGGCCGCCGTGGTCGAACAGAACGCAGACGACGCCGGCTACGTCGACTGGCTCACCCATCTGGCGCTCACGCATCCCAACCTGGACGCAGAACAACGGCTGTGGATTCTCGAGCACCCGCAGCGCTTCGAGGAACAATTCGACTTCCTCATCGAAGCCGCCGCCAACCCGGCCCTCACCGACGACGTCGTCGTCAACTACGTCGAGGAGATCGAGCGGCGCAACACCCGGGCCCACCTCGCCGGCGCGTTCGCCACCCACCACCTCGAGTTCGTCGACGCCCTCCTCCTCCCCATGGTCGTCGCCACCCTCTCCAGCGCCGGGTTCCGCCAAGCCCAGCACGACACCCAACTGGTCGCCGCCGTCCTCGACGCCGCCACCCCCGGCCTGCCGCCCGGCCAGTACACGCCGTCATCCATCGTCGCCCGCCCCCCCCGTCCCCCTCGGCTTCCTCGGCCGCCGCGACTACACCGCCTTCACCCGCGAACTCAACGCCGGCCTCCAACGAGCGGGATTTCACGACGCAACCGTGCATGTGCGCGGCAGCTCGGTCACCCGGGTCAGGTACCGCGACGGCTCACCCTTCGGCTCGGACAGCGATATCGACCTCGCGATCGCGAGCCCCACCGCCTTCGCCCGAGCCCAAGAACTCGGCATCCCACTGCGAGGCGGCGCCACCCGCACCGGACCAATCAGTGGAGACGACGTTCTGCGCCTTGGCCTGGCAGACGAGCTCGCCAACCTGAATGCACAGGTTGGCCGACCGGTAAGCATCATGCTGTACCGGACGGTCGACGACATCGTGGCCCGAGGACCCAGCATCGCGGTGCCGAGCCGATGACGATCTCTCTGCTGCTCGGCACGGACCTGGCCATCCACGAGGCCGCCCGTCGGCTGGCCGAGCTCACGCGCCGCGAGATCGGCGCCTGGCACAACGACCACTGGGGCCGCTACTACGCCACGCTCGGCCCCGAGCGGCCACAACTTCAGCTCATCGCCAACGAGCGCGACGACGAGGGTTACCTGCAGGAAGCGGACTTCCCAGACCCGGCTGTGCTCGTGTACGTGATCAATCCGGCACCGGAGATCGAGGTCGCCGTGCGCCAAGCCGACTGGCTCGAACTGCTTCGAGCCAGGGAGCTGTAGTCGCCCGGCCGAGGTTTTCGCGCTCAGCCACCGTGGCGGTGGTGCGGCGCGCACACCTCGTCGC
>JBOGGX010000149.1:0-5482 GCA_050744245.1 Acidimicrobiales bacterium | reverse complement strand
CCCGCTCGCGGTGCAACAACGCGTACACAGAACTCGACGGCACCACGTCATCACAGAACCGGATCACGTCATCGAGGAGATCACCTTGACGTTCCGCCATCCCGAGGGTCATCGATCGCTCCCTGCTCGGAACTACACCGATGTAATTCTCCCTCATCGCCATCCGAAGCGCGAGCACCTACCCCCGCGAAAGACACCAGCCACCTAGTCGAGCGTGGAGACGAAGAACGCGACGAAGAACCCGACCGTGGTCATGAGGCCGACCTGCTTGCCGCCGTGCTCGTAGGCCTCGGGGAACATGGTGTCGGCCAGCATGGTCAGGATGGCGCCGCCGGCAAAGGCCTGGACGAAGGCCACCGTCTCGGGCGATGCCGAGTCGAAGAACGCGAACCCGGCCAGGGCGGCCAGGGCGGAGACCAGGGTCACCGCCACGCAGAGCCAGAGGACGTTGCTACGTCGCCATCCGCCGCCGAGCAGACCCGTCGTCGCGGCCACCGCCTCCGGCAGGTTGGACAGGAAGACGGCGGCCAGCACCGCCACCCCGATCCCGCCGCCCTCGATCAGGGTCAAGCCGAGCACGACCGACTCCGGGATCCCGTCGAGGACGATGCCGAGCACGATGGCGAAGGCCGATCCCTGGGCGGACTGGCCCGCCATCCGCTTGCGGTCCGCGCCACCCATCCGGTCGATGTACTCGTCGCCGGGTAGAAGTTGAGGGCCCCGGCCAGCAGCCCGAGCGCGACCACGCGGGCGGTGCCGCCAGCCATCTCGAACGCGTCGAGCACGAGCTCGTAGGCCACCGCGCTCACCAGGACGCCGCCGCCGAACGCGATCACCAGCCCGAGCAGCTTGGGCCGGATCTTGAACACCATGGCCACGATCCCGCCGATGATCAGCGACGAGGCGCCGACGAAACCCCAGAAGAACGCGCCGGCCATGCTCAGTGCGGCGTGGCCGCCGCGGCCCGGGCGGCGGCGTAGCCGAGGGCGATGTACGCCCGTTGCTGGTCGGGCTCGGGGAACTGGTCGGCGGTGGTGTCGCTCGGGAACCGCTTCGCTCGTTCCCTGGTGGCGTAGACCGCGGCCACCCGCGGCGCGTCGAGCGACAGGACCGACTTGGCGTAGATCAGGGTTCCCGAGGCCGCGGCCGCACCGTCGACCGCCGGGTACCTGATGGTGAACACCTGCACGCTGTGAGCGCACAGGCGGTCGGCCAGCCTCGGGTCGCCGAGCGACTCGACCAGCTCCGGGTCGAGTCCGCCGTCGGCCCAGTCGGGCGCGGGGGACGAGTACGAGAGCGGGGCAGCGGCCGGGATGGGCACCCTCTCGCCCGCGTCGTCGTAGGCCGGGTCGGTCACCGAGCCGTCGCCGTGCTCGAAAGTGATCCGGAACCGCTCCCACGCCAGCTTGCGGACGGCGTCGAAGGTGCGGGTCGTCCGCCAGCGGCCGGGCCCGGCGCCGTCGCCCGATGCGTCGAAGCAGTAGACGAGCGAGCACCGGCGGGACAACAGCTCGAGCAGCCCCAGGTTGTCGAGCTGGCCGCCGTCGGTGACGAAGATGAACCGGTCGTCCGGGTCGTGGACGCCGAGGATCTCCTTGAAGAGGTACGTGAAGCGACGGAGCTGTACCCACCGCACGGGTGGTCCGCCCTCGAGGGCTTGTTCCGCCGAGCCCCACCCGGGCAGCCCGCGGAGCTCGTTGACGTAGGACGGCGAGGGCAGCCAGACGCCCAGCCTGGCGTTGGCCGTGGCCAGCAGGGCGTTGGCGCTGCCCAGGTTGATCTGGCCGAGACCGGGCGACACCGCGGCACCGGAGATGGCCATGGCCGCCAGCAGGGTCCCGTCCGGGCCGTTGGCCCGTCCGAGAACGGCCTCGAAGTCGACCGTGCGACACCAGCCGACGTCCGGTCCACCGCAGTACTCGGCGGAGAACAGGAACGGCCACGCCTTGACCCGTCCGGGGCAGCGCTCGGTGTCGTAGGCGGCGCCCCCGACGAGCAGCTGCGGGTGGCCGGGAACCCGTAGACCCCAGCTCGAGAGCGTGGTCGGCCGACCGTAGGGCAGTTCGGAGGCCGTGACGCGGCCATGGTCGAGGCCCCGGGCCGGGGCGAAGGCCCGGGCCAGGCGCCGCTTGTAGATCGGATGGGGCGACCACCGCTTCTGGTCGACCAGCAGATACACGGTGGCCAGCACGGCCGCGATGGCGGCGGTCACCCCGAGCTCGCGGCCGAGGGTCGAGTCGGGCAGCCGCCCAAGCCCGATGGCGATGACCGCGGCGACCACGGCGAGGGTGACGGCCGCGCCGGTCATGACGTAGGGCGCGCGCGCCCGGTCAGAGGCCTCGAGCCGCTCGGCCGTCGGGAGCAGGAGGCGGACCACGGCGGCCACCGCCAGGCCGCAGGCCAGCGCGACGAGCAGCACGACGACCACGCCGAGGAACAGGGTGCTGATCGTCCCGTCGGGGCCGCGGCGGGTCGCGTCCTCCATCCAGGTCAGGAACACCACCGCGAGGAGCACGGCCAGGCCGACGCCGGCGAACCGGCGCCGATCGACGACCGACGCCACGACCAGGCCGATGGCGGCGGCACCGATCGCCCAACCCCATTGCGGCAGCCTCCACCAGACACATTGGACGGCGATGGCCAACACCACTGCGGCCACGACCACGCCGACCAGCCGGCGCCGGGCGGGCGATCTGATCTCGGGGAGCCACTTGGTGGTGTGCGGCACCAGATGCGGCGTCAGGCCCAGCACCACCAGCGGCGTGGCCAGGAGGAAGCCCGCCCGCCACGACGGGTCGAGCGGGCCGGTCCCCGGATCGTTGTAGGCCAGGTGGATGGCCCAACCGACCAGGCGGCCGAGCACGAAGAGCACGGCAAGCACGAGGGCGACGTTGAACCCGATGCCGAGGACGGCCGCCCCAACCCCCGTGACGAAGGCGCGAGTCGAGGCCCAGCGTTGGCCCGGGCCGGCCGACGGCCACAGGAACCGGCTGTGCTCGGTGAGGTAGTCGACCTCGGGGGCCCGGTCGTCATCGTCCCAGCGCCAGTCGGCGGTCCCCGGCCCCGCTGATTCCGACCAGTGGGCCGCGAAGGGAAGGAGCTCCGTGTCCTCGGGTATGGGCTCGACCGACTGGCGTTGGGCCACGATCTGCAGCGCCCCGCCGAGATACCCGCCGCCGGACACCGTCGCCAGGAAGTCCGCCCGTTGGTAGATGCCGGCCTCCTGCAGGCCCTGGATGGCGCCGAGCGCGAACGAGGCGGCTCGGATGCCGCCCCCCGACAGGCAGATGCCGATGTTGGCTGGCGTCGTCGTGGCCGGGGCCGGCCCCGGTCGGCGGAAGCGGTGGGCGACGCTCGCCGGCGTCGGCCAGGCCTCGGTCGCGCCGTCGAGCCTGGGCGGTGGCCCGCCCGGGTCAGGCGTGCTCGGCAGCCCGGCGAGGAAGTCAGGCCCGCCGGTGCTCCCACGGAGCTGGCGCACCAGGCGGGAGAGGGCCGAGAACATGGCGGCCCCGGCATACAGCGCGGCCGGCACGATGGTGAGCCACCTGGCGATGCCGGCCCCGAACGCGATCGTGAGGGCGTCCGGGTCGATGGTGCCCGGCCCGTCCTCGATCAGGCGGCGCAGGGCGGCGTTCTCGACGACGTCGGCCGCGGCCCCGACGACGACCGCCGGGAGGAGAAGCCAGCCGGTGCCCCTGGTCGGCAGCCGCCGCAAGCGCAGGGCGCCGTAGAGGCACCAGAACACGATCGTCACGAGGTAGGTCGCGACGAAGAAGGCGTCGAGGCCGACCGACCGGCCTGCTTCCGCGGCATCGAAGCCCGGGCAGGCGAGCACGGCCCTCGCCCGCTCGGGGCTGGCGGCGAGCCCGAGCGACAGCAGACCCCGCGAGCCGCAGACGCCGTCCTGGCTCGTTCTCGCGGTCAGCCACCAGGCCCAGGCGGTGACCGCGACCTGGGCGAGCCCGATCGCCACCACCAGTGGCGTCTCCCACCGCCGTCCGGTGCCCGCGGCCGGCTCGGTCATCCCGGCCGGCCCATTCTCGACGCAGCTGTGGTCGGAATCCGACCGTGAGTGCGTCGAGTTTGCGTGCTCACTGGCCGGCGAGCGTAGGCGGGCGATCAGCCGGCGGTGGGGGACCGCGGTTGCCGGCCGCGGGTCTCGAACCGGCCGAACCCGGCGAGCAGGCCGACCAGGATCGCCCCCGGCACCACCAGCCAGAGGGGACGTTCGAGCCACCAGCGCCCGGTGGGCTCGTTCTCCTGGCCGAAGCCGAGGGGCCACAACAGCAGGATCGCCAGCAGGTAGGCGGTCATGTGCCACAGGAAGATGGTCATGATGTAGGCGTTGCCGAGGATCGTCGCCCTCCAGGGACCCGGACGCTGCAACCAGCGGGTGAGGGCCGGGCGCAGCAGGAGCACGAGGCCGATCAACCAGAAGGCCACGAGCAGGTAGCACAGCGTCGGCGGGTAGGCGTTTGACACCCGCTCGATGTCGGTCCCGAGCAGGCTTCTGGGGTAGTGGCCGATGCCGGGGAACCAGTCGAAGCGTTGTGGTCCGAGCATCCGGAACAACCATGGGTTGGTCAGCGCGACCAGTCCGCCGAGGCCGACCGCGGCCATCGCCACCAGCGCCGGGCGGGACCAGCGCTGGGCGCTCCCGTCGCCGTAGAAGTGCCCGAGCTGGTGGGGGAACAGCAGGACGAAGATCACATTGAGGTAGCGGACGCCTGACTGGCCGCCGATGAAGCCCACGAGGTCGGCGACGACGGCGCCGACCACGAAGAACGCGGGGATCCACCACCGGAGCCGCCGATGAAGCCAGATCGTCACCGGGCTGAGGCACACCACCGCCAGGTACACGCCGAGGAACCACAGCGGGCCGAACGGGATGGTCTGGCCCGGCGGGCGAACGCCGCGCAGGAGGACGAGGTCGCCGAACCGGGGCCCGGTGGGCGCACCGGTGTCGGTCAGGTGGAGCAGCAGCATGACCACGACCCAGACCCCGAGGAACACCAGCGAGGGCACGAGCAGGCGGCGCACCCGGCTCCGGACGAACGAGCCGGCGGTCCCGCCGCGACGGCGCATCGACTCGAAGGCGACGTAGTTGGAGTAGCCGCCGACGAAGAAGAACACCGGCATCACCTGGAACACCCAGGTCGCCAGCCACAGGCCGGGGGCCTGACCGATGGCGCTGGTCGACCGGATTACCCCCTCATCCCAGAAGATCAGGGCGATGGTCCAATGGCCGATGACCACGACCATGATGCTCGCCGCCCTCAGGAAGTCGACGTACCGGTCACGGGTCGAAGGCGTCGCCGCGACCAGCTCGTCGACCCGGGTGGCCATGTCCGAACACTAGGTGGCTGGTGTCTTTCGCGGGGGTAGGTGCTCGCGCTTCGGATGGCGATGAGGGAGAATTACATCGGTGTAGTTCCGAGCAGCAGGGAGCGATCGATGACCCTCGGGATGGCGGAACGTCAAG
>JBOGGX010000148.1:0-2336 GCA_050744245.1 Acidimicrobiales bacterium | reverse complement strand
CCTACGCCGCCCACCCCGAACGGTTCACCGCCCGACCCCGCCCCGCCAAGATCCCGACCAAGGCCTGGATCAACCGACCATCCATCCAAACATCCTGAAACCCGGCAACCCGCTATTGACAGGTTCCCCGTAGACGCGATTCCGACTCGGGCGTGCGGTCTCGGCTGCACCCGGTCGACCGCCTCCCGGCCCCGCCGACTGATTATCTTCGGCGGCCTCACCACCAAACCCGACCACCCGCTGTGCCGGGTCTCGGTGACGCCCTGGTGAGTCCTGGCAATGCCCGGGACGATATCGCAGGAAACGACAGGGGCCGGCGCCGTATGGAGTTCGACCGTGCGGGAGCTGCCGCGCACACGCCACATCGCCTCGCCGGCGGGGCCGAAGTGTAGAGCGCGATCCTGGCCTGGTGAGCGACCCGGTCGAAGCCCAGCGTCAGCTGCGCGTCCGAAACCGCAACCACCGAGCTCGTCCCGGCGACCATCCGGATCCTGGCCCGCCACGAGCAGGTCGAGGATTCGGTGACCACAAGCCGACCGCGACCCACGAACAGTGCTCCGCTCTCGCCCTGCCGCAGACCGCAGCCTAGAGTTCATGCTGGGTTGTCGATCGACTGCAAAGGTGCCCGCTCATGGTGGAGGTGGGAGACCGAGTTCGCCTGTCGTCAGGCAAGGCGCCAGACCGCGAGGGGATCGTCACTGCGGTGACCGGATCGATGCTGCGGGTGCGATGGCCGTCGGACGAGGAAACGACAGTGGTTCCGGCACCGGGAACGCTGACCGTGCTCACCCCGTCGAGCCACCAGGCGCCATCGACTGTGCGTCCGGGGCGGGCGGTACCCAAGCGGCCCGCCGCCAAGACCACCACAGCCAGGAAGACCGCCGCCAGGAAGACCGCCGCCAAGAAGGGCGTCACCAAGACGACCACCGCCAGGAAGACCGCCGCCAAGAAGGGCGCCGCGAAGACGACCGCCGCCAACAAGGGCGCGGCGAAGAACGCCAGGCGCGGCAAGCGGCCGTCGCGCTGATCCGGAGACGTCAGGTTGGCACCGGGGGGCGGATGCGGCGCTGCCGAGGGCACGGTCGACTGAGTCGTTGTCGAGACGTGCGACTGTGAAGCCGTCAGCTCGGTGAGCGGGGCTGACCTGTGCGGGTCGAGGTGTCTTGAGGCCCGCGCCGATTGGGGCTCACCGCTCGATTGATCGAGCGGCGGGCCGATGGCGCAGCTCCAATCGCCCTGCCACATGGGGGTGTGAGGTTGTCGGCGAAGTGCTTCAGAAACGTCGTCATCCCTCGGATCTCCTCCGGCGCCTCTATGGCGCCCGCCTCGGTTGAGCGGCCATTCCCGCTCAGAGCAAGTGGACCGCGCCTTGCCGACCCAGTCGTGAGTGGCCGGTACGAAATCCCGACCGCCATCCGGCGGCGCGCCGAGATGCGGGTCGGGTCGCGTCAGGCGCGCGGCGTGAGGGCGAGCTGGCGGCTCTGGGCCCCGAGGCGGGCGTTGTCGTCCCAGATCTCGCCATCTTCCTCCAGGAACCCGCCGGTGACGAACCGGGTGGTGAAGGCACAGCGCAGCCAAGCGGGCGCCGGGCGGACCCGTACATGGGCCGTCAGCTCCACCGTCGGCGTTCAGGCCATCGGCAGCCGGGCGTTGAACGCGGTGGGAGGAAAGGCGTCGACCGCGAGCAGCAGACCCAGCGTGTCGATCGGCTCGTCCGGCAGCCGGAACCAGCCGCGCACCCGTGGTTCCCCGCTCGGCGGGCCCGATCCGAAACCGGCATCGTCGGGATGTAGGCGCAGATCGACCCGTCGACACGCTCCGGTCCCATGGTCATCGTGAGGTCCCCGAAGGTGCCGAGCACGGCCAGTAGCGGACGGTCCGGCGAGCGCAGCGAACCGATCGCGGTGCTGAACGTGCGGCCGTGCTTGAAGACCCCGGCCTCGACCGTGACCGGCCCCGGCTTTCCGGGCGCCATGTAATGACCGGTCACCGTCACCGGGTCGGGCCGGTCGGCGGCGTCCAGCATCGCCCACGGTGATGGTCAGGAGGTAGCCGCCGTTGGCGTTGCCGCCGATGTCCCACCCGGCCGGATCTCCCCCGCCCAGCGACCTTGACCTTTCGCCTGCACCGCCGAATCGCGGGCCAGAGTCATCAGGGCACGTTAGTAGTGGCGGCGCGCCACAGTGGAGTCCATGGCCAGGCCCGCCGGTGCCGGTGGCGCGGTTCCGACGGGGTGACTCCAAGGAACAGATCGCCCGCCCCTACCAACTGGCCGCCGCCGCCGACGGTCGCTTCGGGGTGGTGCTGGTGGGCAAGGCCCAAGAACGAATGGGCGT
>JBOGGX010000147.1:0-5593 GCA_050744245.1 Acidimicrobiales bacterium | reverse complement strand
GCTTGCGGATCGCCGAACGGAGCTGGGTGACGGTGTCCTGGGTCGACACCGCGTCATAGATCGGCGTCGAGTCCAGCACCCGCACCCGGTTGCGCAGCACCCCCGCCTCCCGGGCCGCGACCTTGGTGTCGGCCAAGAACCGCTTGTCCCTGCCCGCCGCCCGCAACCGGTTGCGCTGGTGCTCGTCCATGCCGGTCGGGCCGTCGCCGGCGAGCTCCGGCCGTTCGTCCCCGACCTCGCCGAGCGGCTCGTCCACCAGTTCGGCGGCCCCGGCGGCACCACCCTGCCCCCGCCGACGCCGCTGTACCCGAGAAGGACCATTCTCGACGCACTCAGCACCGCATAGCGGTGCCAGATGCGTCGAGTTTGCGGTTCAGCCGAGCGAGCGGAACACGAGCCCGGTCCGGGGCTTGGGCCAGAAATAGGTGGTCTTGGGGGGCATCCGTTGGCGGCGGTGGGCCACGTCGGCGATCTGGTCGATGGCGGGCGGGCGGACCAGGAAGGCGGCCTGGGCCCGACCGCAGGCGACGGCGTCGACCGCGGACGCCAGACCGGGCTGGAACGTGACCTCGTGCGGGGGCACGGCGGCCAGGGCCAGGTCGACCATCGCCGTGTCGAGATCGCCGGCCCGAATGGCGAGCTCGGCCGACGGGCGGAGCAACCGGACGCCGTCGGCGAGCACCAGCGCCATGGCACCGGTCGCATCCATGCGGTCCAGGATCGATTCGTCGGTCGCCTCGACCGGGCCGACCCGGAAGCCCGACGCCAGCGTGCCGAGCAGGTCGGTGCCATCGGGCAGCCCGGCGACCAGCCGGTGGATCGGTTCGACGTCGAGCTCGTCGGCCACCAGCTCGACCACGAAGCCGAGCGTGAGGTCGGCGAGGTCGTCGGTGGCCCCCTCGCCGTTGTCGTCGGCCGCTCGACGGGCGTCCCGGTAGGCGATCGATGTCTCGTAGCGGTGGTGGCCGTCGGCGATGACCAGCGGGGCCGCGGCCACCGCGGCCCGGATGGCGTCGATCGCGGCCGGCTCGCTCAGCCGCCACAGCGAGTGGTCGACCCCGGAGTCGTCGGTCCACGACGCCAGCGGATCGCCCGGGGGGTCGAGCAGCTTGGTCAGCCCCCGGGCGAGCGAGAGGAACCAGATCGGCGAGAGGTTGGCCCGGGTGACCCGGAGCAGCTCGAGACGGTCGGACCGGTCCTTCCTGGTCGTGCGCTCGTGGGGCAGCACGTCGCCCTCGCCCGGTGGCTCGAGCCCGACGGCGCCGAGCACACCGGTGGTGTGGCGCCGCCGTCCGTGGTCGTCGGTGAAGCCCATGCGGTACAGGTACAGCGACGGCACCGGGTCGCGTACGAGCACGCCGTCGCCGAGCCAGCGCCGCAGGCGTGACGCGGCCTCGAGATACTGGCCGCCGGGACCGCTCTGGCCGCAGTCGTCCGGCGTCGGGCAGTCGATGCGGACCACGTTGTTGGGGTGTCGTCGAGCCAGGGCGGCCCGGTCGTCGGCGTCGATCACGTCGTAGGGCGGGGCGGTCACGTCGGCCAGGTCGACTCGGGCCGTGTCGTAGCGGATCCCGGCGAAGGCCTCGAAGCGCGGCATCGGCCCTCTTCGTAGCAGCTTCCATCGACCCCGGATGACATCGCAGAATCGCGGGCGTGACCTGGCTCCTCGATCTCGACGGCGTTGTCTGGCTCGGCACCGAGCCGATTTCCGGGGCGGCGGAGGCGGTGGCCGTTCTCCGCGCTCGGGGCGACCGGGTGGTGTTCATCACCAACAACTCGAACGCGCCGGCGGCCGCGGTCGAGGCCAAGCTGGCCTCGTTCGGGATCCCGGCCGGCGGCGATGTGGTGACCTCGGCCGAGGCCGGGGCGCTCCTGCTCGAACCGGGCGAGCGGGTCCTGGTGTGCGGCGGTCCGGGCGTGTGGCAGGCGGTGGCGGCCAGGCGGGCGATCCCCGTCGACGCCCTCGACGAGCGCCAGGTCGACGCCGTGCTCGTCGGCTACCACCGCGAGTTCGACTACGAACGGATGCGGGTGGCGGCCCGGGCCGTCCGGCGGGGGGCCCGGCTGCTGGCGACGAACGACGACGTCACCTTCCCGACCCTCGACGGGCCGATTCCCGGCAACGGGTCGATCCTGGCCGGGATCGTCCTGGCCGCCGGCTCGCCGCCGGTGGCGGTGGCCGGCAAGGGGCACCCGACCATGGCCGCACTGGTCCGTGACCGCTACGGCGCCGACGGCTGGATGGTGGGGGATCGGCCCGACACCGACGGGCGCTTCGCCCGCACCATCGGCTACCGGTTCGCCCTGGTGCTCTCCGGGGTCACCACGGCGGGGGATCTGCCGGTCGACCCGGAGCCCGATCTGATCGCGGCCGATCTGGCGGAGGTCGTCGCCCGGGCCGCAGGATGAGCCCGAACGCGACGCCGAAGACGAACCCGCCCACGTGGGCCATCGAGGCCACGCCGCTCATCGGGTTGATGAAGAACTGCGAGACGAACCAGAAGCCGAGGACCCACAGGGCCGGGATCTCGATGAGGAAGAACGTGGCCAGGGTCAGGATCCTGGCGCGCGGGAACCACACCAGGTAGGCGCCCATGACCCCGGCGATGGCGCCGGACGCGCCGACCAGGGGCACGGTGCTGTCGGGCTGGAACCCGATGTGGACCAGGGTGGCGACCACGCCGGCGGCCACGTAGAACGCCACGTACCTGACGGGTCCGAGCCGGTCCTCGATGTTGTTGCCGAAGATCCAGAGGAAGAGCATGTTCCCGGCGAGATGCAACAGCGAGCCGTGGAGGAACATCGAGACCACGACGGCGAGCCACACCCGCTTCTCCGGGAACACCTCGTCCACCCCGGGCCGCGCCTCGGCGACGCACGCCTCCGCCTCGCCGAGCTGCACGGTGCGGCCGATCTCGTCGGCATCGAGCGGATCGCCGGTGACCACCTCGCACGGGATGGCCGCGTACTCGTACACGAACCGCGCCCCGCCCGCCGCCTCGGTGTTGGCCGGCTGTTGCAGCAGCAGGTAGACGGCCACGTTGGCCACGATCAAGACCAGGGTGACGATCGGCACCCTGCGGGTCGGGTTGTCGTCTCGCAACGGCAACATGGTCGGCCCAGCGTACCGAGGCAAGTGCAAACTATTGCAAGCACCGGTCGGCCGGCGGTACCCTCGTCCCGATGAACTCAAGCGATCAGTTCCGACAGTTCCTCGACGCCGGCATGCAGTTCACCCAGCTGACCCAGCGTCGGGCCGAGGCCATCGTCAAGGACCTGGTCAAGACCGGGGAGGTCCGGGCCGAACAGGCCCAGGCGACCGTCGCCGAGTTCGTCGATCGGAGCCGGGAGAACACCGAGAAGTTCTTCGAGCAGGTCCGAGCCGAGATTCGCCAGCAGCTCAAGGTCATCGGCGTGGCCACCAAGGCCGACCTGGCCAAGGTCGAGAGCAAGATCGGCGGGGCCAGGAAGGCGCCGACCGCGAGGCAGGCCCCGGCGGCCAAGAAGACCACGGCCAAGAAGGCCACGGCCAAGAAGACCACGGCCAGGAAGACCACGGCGAGAAGGGCTCCGGCCAAGAAGGCGGCCGCCAAGAAGGCGCCGTCGTCCGGCTGAGAGGGCGAGTCCCGCGGTCTCCCGCAGGCGACTCGACATCGAACTGGTCCGGCGGGGCCTGAGCCAGACGCGCCAGCACGCGGCCACCCTCATCGACGACGGCCGGGTCGAGGTCGCCGGTTCCCCGGCGAGCAAGCCGTCAAGGCTGGTCGCCCCCTCGGAGCCGATCGTCGTCCTCGGCCCACCGCCCCGGTTCGTCGGCCGAGGGGGCGAGAAGCTCGACGCCGCCCTGCACCGGTTCGGCATCGATGTCCGCGGTCGCCGAGCGATCGACGCCGGCGCCTCGACCGGCGGGTTCACCGACGCGTTGCTCACGCACGGCGCCGATCGGGTGATCGCGGTCGACGTCGGCTACGGGCAGCTCCACCACCGGCTCAGGACCGACGCCCGCGTCGATGTCCAGGAGCGCACCAACATCAGGCACGTCACGCCGGCCGACCTGGGCGGGCCCGCGGCGATCGTGGTCGCCGACCTCTCGTTCATCTCGCTGCGGACCGTGGCCCCGGCCCTGCTCGCGCTGGCCGAGCCCGGGGGCGATCTGGTGCTGCTGGTGAAGCCCCAGTTCGAGGCGGGCCGGGCCGAGGCGGGCAAGGGCCGGGGTGTGGTGCGCGACCCGACCGTCTGGCGCCGGGTGCTCGACGAGGTGGTTGCCGCCTACCAGGGCCTGGGCGCGAGCATCATGGGATGCATGGTGTCGCCGTTGCGGGGGGCCGACGGGAACGTCGAGTTCCTGCTCCACCTCGTGGCCGGCGGCGGCGCGGTCGGTGCGCCGGCCGATCTCGATCTCGATCGACATCTCGATGGCGTCGTGGCCGAGGCCGGCGGGTGAGCTCGTGACGACCATCGCCCTGTTCGTCCACCGGGACCGACCCGACGCCGCCAGCCTGGCCAAGGAGGCGGCGGCCTGGCTGCTCGACGAGAAGCACCTGGTGCGGGTCCCGGCCGAGGATGCCATCGCCGTCGGGCTCGACGATCTCGCCGTCGGCGACGACGCCCTGCTGGACGGGCTCGATCTCGCGGTGTCGATCGGCGGCGACGGCACCATGCTCCGCACCGTCGACCTGGTCGGGGGGGCCAGCGTCCCCGTGCTCGGCGTCAACGTCGGCACCCTTGGCTACCTGACCCAGGTCGAGCCGGACGGGCTGTTCGACGCGCTCGAGCGGTTCGAGACGGGCGACTACCGCGTGGAGGAACGCATGCTCCTGTCGGTCGACGCGTCCGGTGCCCTGCCGGCGGTGGCACTCAACGAGGCGGTGCTGGAGAAGACACCGATGGGTCACACGGTGCGTCTCGCCGTCCATCTCGACGACGACTTCTTCACGACGTACGCGGCCGACGGGCTCATCGTGGCCACCCCAACCGGGTCGACCGCCTACTCGTTCTCGGCCAGGGGGCCGATCGTGGCGCCCGAGCACCGGGCCCTTTTGCTCACGCCGGTCGCGGCCCACATGCTGTTCGACCGGTCGATGGTGCTCGAACCCGAGACCAGGATCCGGATCGAGGTCGCCGGGCCCCGCCCGGCCACCCTCTCCGTCGACGGCCGTAACCTGGGGGAGCTCACCGAGGGGGATGCGATCGTGTGCACCGCGGCCGACCGCTCGGCCCGGCTCGTCGCCTTCCGCCCGCGTGACTTCCATCGGATCCTCAAGAAGAAGTTCGGACTCAACGAACGATGAGCAAGGCCGACCCGCATGCTGACTGAGCTGGCCGTCACCAACCTCGGCGTCATCGACGAGCTCGCGGTCGTGATCGGGCCGGGGCTAACCGCGGTGACCGGCGAGACCGGCGCCGGCAAGACCATGCTCGTCGAGTCGATCGAACTGCTCGTCGGGGGCCGGGCCGACCCGATCCTGGTGCGACCGGGAGCGGCCGAGGCCACCGTCGAGGGTCGGTTCCTCGTCGGTGACGACGAGGTCGTGCTGGCCCGGGTCATCCCGCGCGACGGCCGGTCCCGCGCCTACGTCAACGGCCGGCTGGC
>JBOGGX010000146.1:0-1790 GCA_050744245.1 Acidimicrobiales bacterium | reverse complement strand
GGCCGCGACCGGCTGGCCGCGCTCGTCGACTGGCAGGAGGCCGAGTGCCGCCGGCTCGGCGTCGAGATCGAGCTCGGGGTCGATGCGCCCGATGCGGCCGACGTCGGGTGCACCGGCGGCCGCCCCGGCCGCCGTACGTACGAGCTGGAGGACGGCGCGGTCGTGGTCGACGTGGCCGACGCCCTCGCCGGCGCCGACCTGCCCGACGGGCGGGTCGTTGTCTGGGACCCGATCGGCGGACCCATCGCCGTGTCGTTCGTCGAGTCGCTCGGCGAGCGGGGCGTGCTCGTCACCCCCGACCACATCGCCGGCAACGAGCTGGCCCGCACCGGCGACCTGGTGGCCGCCAACGCCCGCCTGCTCGGCGCCGGCGTCACCATCGAGCGGCGGTCGGCGCTGCGGGCGGTCCGGCCCGGCGAGGTCGAGCTCGAGCACCGGTTCACCGGCGCCCGCCGCACCATTCCGGCCGCGGCCGTCGTCGACGCCGGCTTCCGGCTCCCCGGCGAGCCGGGACCACACGATCTCCGGGCCGGCGACTGCGTCGCCCCCCGCACCATCCACGAGGCGGTTCTGGAAGGCCGCCGGGCCGCCCTCGCGCTCGAACACGTGGTTTTGTCGCCGCCGGGTCTCGAAAACCGGGACCTCAGGGCGACAGAACCACCGAAGTAGGTTGCGGGCCAGTGTCCTACCGGTACCTGTGGTCGCCGTTGCGGATCGGTCCGGTGACGGTGCGCAACCGCATCGTGTTCTCGGCCCACCTGACCAACTACGCCAGCGCCGGCCTGCCCACCGAGCAGCACGCGGCCTACTACGAGGCCCGGGCCGCCGGCGGGGCCGGCCTGATCATCACCGAGGAGCACTCGGTCCACCCGACCGACTGGCCCTACGAGAAGTTGATTCACGGCTTCCACCGGGCGGTCATCCCCGGCTACCGGCGCATCACCGAGGCGGTCCACCGCCACCGGGCGCCGATCCTGGCCCAGATCAACCACAACGGCGGCCAGGCGTCGTCGATGTACTCCCGGCTGCCGGTGTGGGCGCCGTCGCCGGTCGCCGACCCCCTGTTCCGCGAGGTCCCCAAGGCGGTGGACGAGGCCGAGATCGCAGAGATCGTCGCCGGCTACGCCACCGTGGCCGGCCACTGCGCCGAGGGTGGATTCGACGGGATCGAGTTGCAGTGCTCGCACTCGTCGATCGTCCGGGGCTTTCTCTCGCCTGCCACCAACCTCCGCACCGACGGCTACGGCGGACCGCTCGCCAACCGGGCCCGGCTCCTGCTCGAGGTGGTCGCCGCCGTCCGCCGGGTCATCGGGCCCGAGCTGGCTCTCGGCGTCCGCCTGTGCGGCGACGAGCTGATCGACAACGGCATCACCCTCGACGACACGGTCGACGTGGCCCGCATGGTCGAGGAGTGCGGCCAGGTCGACTACGTCAACACCTCGATCGGCGTGGCCACGGCGACGCTGTTCATGATCGAGGCGTCGATGCACATCCCGCCGGGCTACGCCCTGTTCATCCCGTCGGCCATCCGCAAGGCGGTCGAGCTTCCGGTCATCGGGGTCGGCCGGTTCAAGGATCCGCTCCAGGCCGAGCGGGCCCTGGCCGAGGGCCACTGCGACCTGGTGGGCGTGGTCAGGGGCCAGATCGCCGACGCCGACTTCGCGGCCAAGGCCCGGGCCGAGGCCACCGAGGCCATCCGGCTGTGCCTGTCCTGCAACCAGGAGTGCGTCGGGCGCATGGGCCTCAACCGCTGGCTGGGCTGCATCGAGAACCCCGGCACCGGTCGGGAG
>JBOGGX010000145.1:0-2229 GCA_050744245.1 Acidimicrobiales bacterium | reverse complement strand
CAACACCCCCGCCACCCCGCGAACCGGCGAACCCACGGGACAGCGGAGGGACCCGCAGCTGCGCAACAACCCGCCCAAGGGGTCGACCTCCGCACCATCGAGCTG
The DNA here is from genome assembly GCA_050744245.1 of Acidimicrobiales bacterium. Lineage (GTDB taxonomy): Bacteria > Actinomycetota > Acidimicrobiia > Acidimicrobiales > JBOGGX01 > JBOGGX01. The sequence goes on along the minus strand of JBOGGX010000145.1, from coordinate 2,124 downwards.
CCGTCGGCCGTGCCAGCGACAGCCGGACCCGCCGAGCCTGCCCTCGAACCGGCACTCGACATCCCGGCGCTGCCATGAGCATCCCCCGGCCGCCCGATCCCGTCCGTCTCGTGTACGCCGCCCCAGCGATCACCGCCGGCGAGGATTGGAGAGAGCGAAGCCTCTGGAGTTGGGTCATCCTCGCCCGCCACGACGGACTCGAGGTCGAACGCACCGACACCGGCGGCCCAGGCTTCACCGCGACCTGGTGCGGCAACGTCCGCATCGACGGCCTCCTCTACCGGATCCACCGCGCACCCCGGCTGCGCATCCAAACCCTCGACGCCTACGGCCATCCGAGCTGGCTGCTGCACGCCGCCACCTACGCCGAGCCCGTCACCACCGGCGTCGAGCTCCTCGACCCGCGCCAGGACACGGACACCACGCTGCCCGACCTGCCGAGCACCGTCAATCCTCGTCGTCCTGGGAGCGATCGACTGGTTCCACCGTCAATGCCTGACATTGGGCGCTGATTCCCTGTCGCCGGGCCCCGGATTTGACGCGTTCGTGTCAAGGATGTTCGCGCTCTCAGGTTGACGCCAAGGGTTCGATCACCTATGCAGGAGCGATCGGTCATTCCGACCCGATCGGCGGCCCATGCCCGCCTCAAGAACCGTGACGACGGAAGGCGGCGATCCGCCATGAGCCCCACAACGAGGAAGCGTCCGACCGCGCCGGCCCCCATCGACCATCCAGCACTATCGCAAGCGCTTGTAACCCTCGCCCGGGCCGTCGACCATCAGGCAGTCGGCGAAGGCGAGCCGCCCGGCTACCTCCACCTTGCCCTTCTAGTCGCCGACGTGCAGCGCCAACTCGACGACCTCACCCGACTGCTCATCCACTACGCCCGACGATACGAAGGAACCACCTGGACCCAGGTCGCCGAAACATTTGGCATCAGCAGACCAACCGTCTACAAGCGCTACGGCGAGCCGAGCCCGAATGATCTCGACCACGTCGAGCACTGACCTCTGTATGGCAGTGCTGGACCGGGAGCTCGTCGAGGACGGACGGGACGGGTTGAAGGGCCGCGACAGCGCCGAGCTTGGGTCCTGGCTGCGGTGCGTGCCTTCGGGGAGGGCGAGCACTCGGGTCGGGTCGGCTGGTTGGCGACAGTGCCGGGCCCGGCGATGGCTTGCCGTGGTGGCGGTGCTGCTGGTCGTGGGCTCGGGTTGCACCGCCGGGGGCGGCGGGGACTCGGCGGAGGGTGACGATGCGCCCCCGGCGGTGCCTGGGGTGCCGGCGGGCGTGGAGGTCGTCGCCCAACCCGAGCCGGGGACGGTGCGGGTGGCGTGGGAGGCGGTGCAGGGAGCGGACGGCCACCGGGTGGCGGTCGACGGGCCGCCCCGGGAGGTGACGGCCGGGATCTGCGAGTCGGGTCGGTGTGCGGTGTCGGTCCCGGTCGGCGGCGACGACGCCGTCGAGGTGTCGGTGGCCGCGGTCGGCCCGGGCGGGGTGTCACCGGCGAGCCGGCCGATCCGGGTGGAGGTCAACCCGGCCGCCTTGGCTCCACCGTTGAGCGAGGTGTATGCCGTGGTCGCCGCCCCGTCCGGGGCGCTGAGCGTCGAACGCTTCCCGGTGGCGAGCGACGCCGAGGCCGAGCAGCTGGTGGCCGGTCTGCGGACCCGGCCCGATGTCGTCGACGCCGGCCGGGACCACCCGGCGGGGATCGACTCGACGGGTCGCCGTGATGACGGCGACGAGTCCGCGGTGTGGCATCTCGACGCCTTGGACCTGGACCGGTTTCCCGCCGCCGCCGACGGGCGAGACGTCACGGTGGCGGTGATCGACGGGGGGGTGGACGCCACCCACCCCGGGCTGCGGGGGCGGGTCGATGACGGCATCAGCGTGGCCGACCCGGGCGACTCGGGGATCGCCCTGCCCTTCTGGCACGCCACGGCCATCGCCGGTCTGATCGTCGGCCAGGGACCCGGGAACCTCGATGTGGGCGCAGCACCGGGAGCCCGCGTCCTACCCATCGATGTGATCGGCACCGACCGCCGGTTGTCGTTCGGGCGGACGGTGGCCGGTGTGATCACCGCGGTCGACGCCGGGGCCGATGTGATCACGATGAGCTTGGGCAAC
>JBOGGX010000144.1:0-34219 GCA_050744245.1 Acidimicrobiales bacterium | reverse complement strand
CTCGCCGGCTTGGCTGGCTTTGGTGCAGGTGGCGTTGGCGAACACGAGGTTGTGGCTGTCGCCGTCTTGGGCGAAGAAGGTGAGGACCGACTCGGTGCGCTGGGAACGCCGTGGCACATAGTGTTTTTCGAGGGCGACGTCGTCGCCGAAGTGCATGATGGCGTGGAAGTCCAGATCGAAGCTGGCCCCCGAGGCCTGACCGGTGCGGTGGGCGGCAGCGCCGAGGGCGGCCAGCAACGCCTGGTCGTGGGCGCGGGAAAGCCGGTAGGAGTAGGTGCCCAACGCGGTGGCCTTGGGGAGGGACTCCAGACCGGCGAAGACGGCCAGGCCGGCGTCGACGGCGACATCGTCGACATGGGACACTCGCCGCTGGCCGATCATCTTCAGGGCGAGCAGTGACAACAGCGAGTTCAGGGCGGGAACCTCGCGGGTGCCGGGCAGGCGAGCCGAGGCCACCGCAGCGGGCAGGTCCAAGGCGACGAGCGGGGGGACCAGCAGCAGCAGCCCGGCATACGACGTCTGGTCGACGACCGGCTCCTGGGGCCAGGTGATGACCCGTACCCGGGGCTGACGGTCCCGCATTGGCGGGCGCCGTTCGGACGGGGCACGGGTGGCGAGGCGCTCGAAGCCCTCGTCCCGGCAGAGCTCCCACACCCCGGTGCGGTTCAGCGGTGTCGGGCTGCGGGCCAGCGTGTCGGTGATCTCGGTCACCGAGTAGCCCTGGGCCCGGAGTCGCAGCACCTGGGCTCGGGCCGCCTCCTTGGCCGGCGCGACCCGAGGTCCGGGCCGATGGGTGACGAAGAACGACGCTGCATCGGCGCTGAAGTCCCGCACCATGGCCACCACGGTGGAGGCGGCGTAGCCGAAGCGTCCGGCGACGTCGGCGGCGGTGGCTCCTTCGACGAAGTAGGCCCGCAACGCTTCGTAGCGGCGCTGGGTGACGTCGGGCGGGGAGGTGAAGAACACGGCCTTGGCCACCCGCCCCGACCGCGGCCCCTGACTGGTGTCATTCGCTGAACGCATGCACCATAATCATAAAGTGATGAAGAACGCAGACGCGGGATGGTGGGCAGCACAGCCGAACGACACCGCTGTAGTTACAAGGAGAACCGAGGACCACTTCCCCCTCTCGCAGCGACGACCGCGCATCAGGACCACCAGAACGACGATCAGGTGATCAGCGAGACAGCACCAGTCTCAGGCCCATCCAACCCGCCAACCTCAGCGATCAGCCGCGACCAAACGCCTCGTCAGCGCTGAACGCCTGGGGTTCGAGAATCCGAGTTAGACGGTCCCGTGGCGGTGCGCCGCCTCCCCCGAGCTGCGAGCGCGAGGGAGGCCACCGCCATTCCCACTACGTTTGGAGGCCGTCCCGTGGATGCAGCGGGTTGGCTACCGTGCCCTCGTGCCGATCGTGCCCGACACCAAGGACTGGACGTGGGTCATCGAGCAGCGTTGCGCCGAGTGCGGGTTCGACGCCTCGGCAGTCGCCCGTGACGAGTTGGGGACCCTGGTGCGCGAGAACGCTGCGGTCTGGGTCAAGGTACTCGACGGTCCCGGCCCGCTGCGGGAACGGCCGAGCGACGACCGCTGGTCGGCCCTCGAGTACGCCTGCCACGTCCGCGACGTCTTCCTGCTCTACGACGAGCGGACGCGGCTGATGCTCGACCAGACCGATCCGCAGTTCGCCAGCCGGGACCAGGATGCCGCCGCGGTCGAGGGCCGGTACAACGAGCAGGATCCGGCGGCCGTGGGCGAGGAGCTGGTCGCCGCGGCCGGGGCCATGGCCGCGACGCTCGACGGCGTGGGCGATCGATGGGATCGGACCGGGCGTCGCGACGACGGCGCCCGGTTCACGATCGACTCGCTGGCTCGGTACATGATCCACGACCCCGTGCACCACGTTGACGACGTGGCGAACGGGTATGCCGCGCTCGGCGAGCGCGGCGGGTGACCCCGGCTCAGTCCTCGAGCGACGACCCCGTCTCGAGCAGCTACTTGAGGTCGCTGAGGATGAAGGCCCAGCCGCCGCCGCCCTCCTCGAGGCGCCGGACCACGGCGACCTGCTCGGCATGGAGCGGGGCGCCCTCGAGCTCATGGGTGACGGTGAGCCGGCTAATGCCGCCCGACTCCTCGTCGATCTCCCAGGTGAGCCTGGTGAACCCCTCGGCGGTCAGCTCCGGGGTCCACAGGGCGCGCCAGGTCTGGACGAGCCGGCGGGGTGGGTCGGCCTCGACCACCTCGCCGTCGACGACCTGATGAACCTGTGCTGCAGCTCGGTGCCGACGACGTCGTCTCCGGTCGGTTCAGGGCGTTCGACAGCCGCAAGGGCGAGCTCGCGCCGGAAACGGTGCTCGCCTCGGCGGCCATCCCCACCATGTTCCGTTCGGTCCATGCCGACGGCGGCGTGTAACTGGGACGGTCTCTTCTCGCGCCCAGGTGCAGCACCCTCTGCAGGGCAGCCTCGGCAGCCGCAAGTCAGCGGCTAACTGACCGATGGCGCGGTGGCCCTACGAGGTCACCGGAGGCGGGCGGCTCTGGTACTGGATCGACGATGCGCAGCGACGACGTTCCGGGTGGAACCTCTCGTCGAGAGGCGGCGCGGCGTCCCTCAACGCCGCCTCGGCAGGTGGCGTCGGACCCGTACGAGCATGCGGACCATCTCCTCGGCGAGGTCGTCGCTCGTGGCCCGCGGGTTGTTGTAGACGACGTACTCCTTGGCCACCAGGGTGGCCAGGTAGTCGAGCAGACCCGACTCGTCGTCCTTCACCATCAGGTAGTCGGCGTGCCGGTCGTTGTAGAACACCACGCCCGGATCGGGGTCGAAGCGGCTGCGGGCGTGGCCGGGTTCGGGGTCCGGGGCCAGCGAGGGCAGATGCTTGGAGCGGTTGCGGTCGGGTCGTCCGTCGGGCGGCGGATCGGGCGTCTCGGACGGGCCGGCGAGCTCGACGGGAGGCGGCGCCAACTCGTCGAGCGTCGGGTCGGCCGAGGGTGGCGGGTTGGTGTGGTCGCCGTTTTCCCGGTTGTCCGGGATGGCGGGCCACGGCTCGAGCAGGCCGCCCGCGCCCGGCTCCGTGCCCACGAGCGTTCGCATCGGGTTCTCGAGGTCGGCCAGCTCCTTCAGGACGCGCCCGAAGATGCGACGAACGGCATCGGAGAGCCGATCGGCGGTCTCGTCGTCCAATGCCCGCCGGACCCGCTCCAGCGTCTGGACGACGACGCGCTCCACGCCGAGCACCGCCGCCCGGAACACGGGAAAGGCATCGCGGTCGCGCACGACCGCTCGGCGCCCGGCGGTCTGCTGGAGCGCCTCGAACACGATCTGCCCGGCAACCTGGCCGGAGGTCCACGGCTCGCGATCGAACTCGTCGAGGTCGGCCAGATCGTCGATGATCGTGGTGCCCGCCCGTCCGACGATCGCCACTCGGCGCCGACGGTCGGCGTCGGACGCCACGTACAGGGCGAACTCGATTCGCCCCCAGAGGGTGTGCTGGACCGGTAGGGCGAGGCGGACACCCTCGATCTCCTCGGGCGTCACCAACTCGGCGGTCCGACCCTCGACGACCTCGATGGTGTAATCGCCGCGAGCCAACGCCGCACCGCGTCGCTGGCGCAGGTAGTCGACCACCTTGCGCTGGGTCAAGCCGCGCAGCACCTCGGGGTCGAGCTCGGTCAGGAACGCCGTGGTGCCCGGCAACTGACGCGCTCGCCGCCGTTCACGAGTGAGGATGGCATCGGCTCGGCCCCGTTCCAGTCGCAGCGACCACGTCTCCTCGCTGTCGACCGATCGCGACACCACGTCACAGATGCCGCCCAGCTGCTGGAATGCCAGGAGCCCGATCGCCTTCTCCCCCAAGGTCCTGTCGTCGCCGGCCTTGGCCGACTCGAAGAGATTGCGCGCCACTTCCCGCAGCCGGTCGGGTGACAGGCCCCGCCCGACATCGTCGATGACGATGACCGGGCGCTTGCCCTTGCGCCGCAGCACGACGCGGATGCGTTCTCCCCGCTGCCCGCTCTCGGCATACTCATCGGCGGCGTTGGACACGAATTCGTTCAGGGCGTCCTTCGGGTCCTGGTAGGCCTGACCGGTCACCAGGACCGCCTTGGCCATGTTCCCGATGCGCAGCTGCACCCGCTCACCGCCCGCTTGTGTCGCGCGTCCGTTCACCCGCCGACGACGCGGGGGCGGTGTGGCCGACGCGCCAGGCACGGGAGCTCCGCGCTCCAACCGGCGCACGATCTGGCGTACCCGCTCGGCCGTGACGCCGTAGTGGTCACCGATCTCCTGCAGCGTGAGACCTACCCGGCGCAGCTCGAGCATCTCCTGGTTCCGCTCGGCGGTTTCCGGGGTCACTGCGCCCGAAACTAACCCTTCGGGGTCGAGCCGACGCGCCATTCGGCTTCGGGATCCGAGGTCGTCAGCCCTCGATGCTGACCACGAGGGCGGCGCCGGTGTCGCCCGCAGCGCACCCGGTGAACAGCCCGAGGCGACCGCCCCGTTGGGCGAGTGTGTGGATGAGCTCGGTGACGGCCCGGGCCCCGGTCGGGCCCTGGGGATGGCCGTACACCAGGCTGCTGCCGCGGGTGTTCATTGCTTCGACCGGGTAGCCGGCCTGCCGCCTGAAGTCGATGTCGTCGACCGCGAACGGGTTGTGGGTGACCACCGCGTCGATCCGGTCGAGGCCGATTTCGGCCGCGGTCAGGGCCGACCGGGCCGCGGGGATTGGGGCGGTGGGCATCGCGGCCCCCACCTGCATGTGGTGACCGACGGGAGGTCTCGTTCCCGGTCGAGCCGGCATCGCCGCCGCGCCTGGTGCTCGAGACGACGCCGGCGACGCTCGCCGAGCTCCTGCACGGGGACGCGGATATCGATGATGTCGTCACGTCGGGCCGTGTACGCCTCACCGGGGCCAAGCGTGAGGCCCGCCGCTTCGTCGAGATGTTCCCGATGGCCAGGCGACCGGCCGCGGCCGGCTGACGCAGGGGGCGCGGGCCTCTACGACCAGAGCCGCCCGGAAGCGATCCTGGCTCCCTCGGCCATCGACACGAACTTGGCCCAGGCCACGCTGGGCACGACCACCTGCATGCCGGCGACGGTTCCGAACCCGCAGTCGGTCCCGGCCATGATGTTCTCGCGGCCGACGACATCGGCGTAGCGCATGAGTCGCTGGGCGACCACCTCGGGATGCTCTACCACATTGGACGTCGAGTCGAGGACGCCGGGTATCAGGTACTTGCCCTCCGGAAGCCTCACATCCTGGAAGACGGCCCACTCGTGCTCGTGGCGTCCGTTCGACGCCATCACCATGATCCCGGCCGGTTTGGCCTTGAGCACGATGTCGACGATGTCCCGGAGTTCGACATCGGTCGTGCGGGGGAACTCGCCGTTGCCCCAGCACACATGGATGCGCATGGCCTCGGCCGGGATGTTGGCCACTGCCGCATTGAGCGCCGTGATGCGCTGCTCCATCTGTCGGCGGAAGTTCTCGAGCGACCCGGCGCCGGGTGCCGTCATGGCCAGGTCGGGGCAGTCGAGTTGGAGGAGGATGCCCGCCCGATGAATGGCCTCGTACTCCTCGCGCATGGCCGAGGCTATGGCGTCGAGGTAGGCCTCGTCGCTCGGGTAGTACCGGTTGGGGGAGAAGACCGAGATCACGCCGGGTGAGGCCGCGCTCATGAAGGCGTCGCCCGTCTCGTCCTTGAGCGCAGCTCGGAGGTGCTCTATGTCGTCGCGCACGGCCTCGTGGCCCTCGTACGCCACGGGACCGTCGCAGGTCGTGAACCGGATCTTGGCGGCGCTGGCCATGGTGGCCGCCATCTGCTCGGCGAAGTCGGGGAAGTCGCGAAGATCGATGACCTGCCCCGCGACCTCAGCGATCGAGCCCTCGCCACCGAAGCCGCTCAGCCGGTCCTTGACATAGGTCGCATAGCTGGGCTTGCTCATCTCGCCGTCGTTGAGCACGTCGACCCCGACGTGACGCTGCTTCCGCACGATCTCGTCCACCGCCGAGCGCACGGCCTCGTCGAAGGTCGCGGCATCGATGGTTCCGCCGGCCTCGGCCTCGAACACCAGGTCGAGCAGTTCGGCCGGGCGGGGCAGGCTGCCGGAGTGGGTGGTGCGTATCCGATCCGCTGGGCGATCCATGGAGCGCTCCTTTCTTTGCGGTCAGTGTCACCCATGGGCGATCGCGACCTTGTCTACTCCGAACCACTTCGGGTGCCGCACTGAGGGACACCGGAGTACCTCGACGCGGAAGGAACGGCGCGTCCGAGTGGTTGGACGCAATCGTTCACCCAGGTCGTCACGCCGACCCGGTTCCTCATCACCGCCGGCGGCCGACGGCCTTGAAGAACGTGTAGCAGAAGGTGCCGTCCGCCTCGGTGGTCCGGTGCAGCGCCCGGATCCCGGCGTCGAGCACCTCGGGCTCGACCATGCCGGGTCCGATCGCCGCGTCACGGACCCCCTCGACCATGGCGGTGAACGTCCGCCGGGTGAAGCCCTCGACGAGTTCGGGCCGGCTCGAGTCGACATAGACAATCCGGGGCGACACCGACACGTCGTTGAAGCCGGCCGCCACGAGGAGGGGATTGAGCCGCCGCCCGATCAGCGCATCGCCGCCGGCGGCCGTCTGGAGCGCCACGAGGCAACGGATCGGCTCCTGTGTCGTGGCGCTGTCGGGATGAAAGTAGGCCGACCCGTGGTCGCCGGACCGATGTCCTCGTGTGCCTCCGCGACCGAGACCCGGCCGCCGCCATCGACTGGCTCGCCCGAGCATTCGGCGTCGAGCCCGAGATCGTTGTCGCCGGGGGTGCCGTGGTGCACCACGCGCAGCTCCGCTACGGGGCCGACCTCATCGTCATCGGACCTGCGCCCGACGCCCCAAACGGCGGCGCCCTGGCTCATGCCGAGTACCGCACCGGGCCCGGGTACACCTACCTCGTGGTCGACGACCCCGACGCCCACCACGCCCGGTCGATCGAGGCCGGCGCCCGCATCGTGCGCCAGCTGCCCACTGAACACCACGGCTCCCGCGGCTGCACCGCGCTCGATCCCGAGGACAACGTGTGGAGCCTCGGCACGGGCCGGCCCTCCGGCCACGCATCCGGCGCCACGCACGTCCGCCGCACCGTCCCCGACGTCTACAGCGCCGATCTCGCCGCGTCGGTGGCGTTCTACGAGACGCTCGGGCTCGAGGTGGTCATGGACCAGGGATGGATCGTCACCCTGGCGTCGCCCTCGTGCCAAACCGCCCAGGTCAGCGTTCTCAGCGCAGATCCGTCCGGCTACCAGCCCGTCATCAGCGTCGAGGTCGACGACGCCGACGCCGTGCACGGCCGCGTCGTCGCCGCCGGCCACGAGGTCGTGAACCCGCCGACCGATGAACCGTGGGCCGTCCGCCGCTTCCTCGCCCGTTCGCCCGACGGGATGATCGTCAACGTGCCGTCCCATCTCCAGCAAGGGGGAGCGGCGGCTTTGCCCGGAAGACGCTGCTGGCCAACAGGTCGGCGGGCACGATCAACCGCAGGGCGTCGCGATCGACCGGGCCGCCGGCATCGACGAGCCGGGCCGCGTGACGAAGCCGGGCCCGGTCCACGGCGTTGCGGACGCTGCGGGCGTTGGCGAAGTGCGGCCGTCGGCGGCGGCGCTCGAGGTAGTCGCGGAAGAACGGTTCCGCCTCGGCGGACAGCTCGTAGCCCTGCTGCGCCAGCATGCGGTGGCCGATCTCGGCAAGGTCGTCGATGGCGAACTCCGGAAAGTCGAGATGGTGGGCGATGCGTGACCGAAGGCCCGGGTTGAGCCCGAAGAATCCGTCCATGCGGTCGCGGTAGCCGGCCAGGATGACGACGAGCCGGTCGCGGTGGTCCTCCATGACCTGGAGCAGGATCTCGATCGCCTCGGGACCGTAGTCACGTTCGTTGTCGGGCCGGTGCAGGGCATAGGCCTCGTCGATGAACAGCACGCCGCCCATCGCCCGGCGCACGACCTCCTTCGTCTTCGGAGCGGTGTGGCCCACGTACTGGCCGACGAGGTCCTCGCGGCCGACGGTGACGAGGTGGCTCGAAGGCAGATAGCCGAGCGAGTGGAGGATCTCGGCCATCTTGGTGGCCACGGTGGTCTTACCCGTGCCGGGAGCGCCGGAGAAGCACATGTGCAGGTTGGGCCGCGGCGCCTCGAGTCCGAACTGCTCGCGGAGCCGATCGACCAGCAGCAGCGCGCCGATCTCCCGCAGCCGTTGCTTGATCGGCGCCAGCCCGACGAGCTGTTCGTCGAGCTCGTCCAGCGCCTGCCCGATGCCGAGCTTCTCCGGCGTGGCGTCGATGTCGAGCGTCGCGCCGTCGCCGAGCGGCTCCTGCAATTCCGGCTCGGCGGACGTGCCGTCGACCGTCGCCGGACGGGGCATGGCGAACCCGCCACCGCCCCCGCTACCGGTATCGCTCAAGGTGGGGCTGGGCGCCGGCGTAGGGCTGCAGCGTGTAGCGATTGGTGCGGCCGGGACCGTGTTGGCGGTCGAGCCGGAAGCCGGGCTCGTCGGTCGGGCGCTGCACGAGGAAGCTGAGGGCGATGGTCTCGCGGCCCCGACGGCTGTCGAAGGCGTTCACCTTGACGTAGAGGTTCGGGAACGCCGCCCGGCACGCGCTGGCCTCGACCAGGGCGGCGCGGGGGTCGACGAGATCGAACATCGGCAGGCCCCACAGCTCCCAGAACAGATTGCGGGGATGGGGGTCGTCGGTGAACTCGATCGAGACCGCCCAGCCCTGCGCGATGGCGTAGCGGAGCTGAGCCTCGATCTCGTCGTCGGTGAGGTCGGGCAGCTGCGCGAACGTGCCCTGGGTGATGGCGATCACGACGGGACCGCCACGACATCGGGGGTGTCGGTGGGCTCGTAGTCGAACGTGATGCTGCCCCACGTGTCGAGGGCGGCGAGGAGCTCACGGCTCCGCTTGGCCGCCGCCCGCAGGATGTCGTCGCCCTCGGTGAACACGTCGCGACCCTCGTTGCGGGCCTTGATCACCGCCTCCACGGCGACCCGGTTGGCGGCCGCGCCGGCGGCGATGCCCATCGGGTGCCCGATGGTGCCGCCGCCGAACTGGAGGACGCAGTCCTCGCCGAGGTGGTGCAGCAGCAGGTGGGTCTGGCCCGCGTGGATACCGCCCGAGGCCACGGGCATGACCCCGGGCATCGACGCCCAGTCCTGGTCGAAGTAGATGCCGTGTCGCGGGTTGGCCGGGATGAAGTTGTCGCGGAGCGTGTCGTAGTAGCCCGCAACCATGTCCGGGTCGCCCTCGAGCTTGCCGACGACGGTTCCGGCATGAAGGTGGTCGACGCCGAGCAACCGGCACCACTTGGCGATGACCCGGAACGACACGCCGTGCGCCTTCTGGCGGGTGTACGTGCCGTGACCGGCGCGGTGCAGGTGCAGGAGCACGCCGTTGCGCCGAGCCCACCTCGACATCGACGTCATCGCCGTGTACCCGACGGTGAGATCCATCATGACGATGTTGCTGCCGAGCTCCCTGGCGAATTCGGCCCGCTCGTACATCTCCTCCATCGAGGCCGCGGTGACGTTGAGGTAGTGGCCCTTGATCTCGCCGGTCTGCTCCTGGGCCCGCTCGACGGCCTCCATGCAGTACAGAAAGCGCTCGCGCCACCGCATGAACGGCTGGCTGTTGATGTTCTCGTCGTCCTTGGTGAAGTCGAGCCCGCCCCGCAGACCCTCGAAGACGACTCGGCCATAGTTGCGCGCCGACAGGCCGAGCTTGGGCTTGACGGTGCAGCCGATGAGCGGCCGGCCATACTTGTTGAGCATCTCGCGCTCGGCAACGATGCCGTGGGGCGGACCGGCGAACGTCTTCACGTAGGCGACCGGGATGCGCATGTCCTCCAGTCGGAGGGCCCTCAGGGCCTTGAAGCCGAACACGTTGCCGATGATCGACGACGTCAGGTTGGCGATCGAGCCCTCCTCGAACAGGTCGAGGTCGTAGGCGATGCGGGCGATGAACTGCTCGGGATTTCTCGGCACCTGATCGACCCGGTAGCACTTGCCCTGGTAGCGCTCGTGATCGGTCAGCCGATCGGTCCAGACCACGGTCCAGGTCGCGGTGGACGACTCGCCTGCGACCGCGGCCCCGGCCTCTTCCGGATCGACTCCGGGCTGCGGCGTGATGCGGAAGGCGGCGAGGATGTCGGTGTTCTTGGGCTCGTAGTCGGGACGCCAGTAGCCCATCTCCTTGTATGGGAGGACACCGGCATCCCATCTGGTCGAGGTCACGGTCCCACCGTCGCACGCGCCCGGCCGCGTGTCTATGATGGATTTGTCGTCTACCCCTAAGTAGAAGCTTATGACTCTGACCCAACTGCGGTCGTTCCTCTCCGTCGTCGACAGCGGGTCGGTCCGCGCCGCCGCCGAGCGTCTCTTCGTCTCGCAGCCGGCGGTGTCGGGCGCGGTCGCCAGCCTGGAACGCGAGTTGGGGGTCGAACTGGTCGCGCCCCACGGCCGGGGCCTGCGCGTCACCGAGGCCGGGCGGGCGTTCGCCGCGTCGATCAGGGCGGGACTCGCTCTCGTCGATCACGGGGTCAGAGCCGCCCGTAGCATCGAGGAACCGGGGAAGGGGACCGTGCGCATCGCCGCGGTGACGACGGCGGCCGAGCGGCTGCTTCTACCGCTTCTCGGCGCCTTCCGCCGCCAGCAGCCGCGAGCGGGCGTGACCGTGCACACCGGCAACCGCACGGCGGTGTGGGAATCGCTACGGCACCATGACGCCGACCTCGTTGTCGCCGGCCGGCCGCCGCCGTCCGCTCCGACCCGGACACTGGGTCGGGCCGACAACCGGCTCGTCCTGGTCGGGCCGCCGCCCGCGCCGTCGCCGGGATCACGCCGAGCCGCCCTCGCCGCCCTCGGCGCCGTGACCTGGTTGCTGCGTGAGGAGGGCTCCGGCACCCGCGATGCGACCGACGAGCTGCTCGCCCAGCTCGGCCTCGACCCGCCTCGCATGATCCTCGGATCCAACGGCGCGGTGGAGCAGGCCACGGTGGCCGGGTTCGGCGTCGCCCTCATCTCGCACGACGCGGTCGCGGCCCGGCTCTGCTCGGGTGAGCTTGCCGTCTACGACTGTCCCGGTACCCCGATGGTGCGTCCGTGGCACCTCGTCGAGGCTGCAGGTGTCCGGCTCACGCCGACGGCGGCGCTGGCCGCGCGCGCGATGCTGGAGGCGGATTCAGGCTTCGTCCCAACGGCCGACGGTCGCCGGCTGCTCGAGCGGTGACAAGGCCAGGGGAAGGTCGACGGTGATGGTCGTGCCCTCACCCGGACGCGAGCTCACCCGCAGTGTTCCGCCGAGAACGCTGGCCCGTTCGTGCATGCCTCTGAGCCCGTAGCTGAGCCGCCCTCCGGCGGTCGAGGGCTCGAATCCAACCCCGTCGTCGCGGACGGCGAGGATCACGCGGCCGGCCTCGACCCGCAGCCCGATCCCGGCTCGTGACGCAGCCGCGTGCTTGACCACGTTCTGTAGTGCCTCCTGCGTGATGCGGTACAGCGAGGTCTCGACATGAGCCGGGAGCTCGCACTCGTCGAGGTCGAGATCGACCTCGAGGGCGCCGAGGTCGGTGGCCACCGACGTGATCGCCGCGGTCAGTCCGAGGTCGTCGAGGACCGACGGCCGGAGGCCGGTGATCGCGTGCCTGGCCTCTTCGAGCGCGTCGGACAGCAGGACCTCCACGGCTTCCAGCTCGACCCGAAGGGCGGCATCGGTGGTGATGGCGCCCGCGGCCCGCAGGTGGTACCACGCGCTGACCAGTCGTTGGCTGATGCCATCGTGGATATCGCCGGCGATTCGGCGCCGCTCGAGCTCTTGGAGCTCGATGGTGCGGGCGGTGAACCGCTCGAGTTCCTCCTCACGGTGCCTGAGCCGATCGTCGAGCACGGCCCCTTCGACGATGCCCGCGAGCAGGCTGGCGACCTCCTCGAGCCGGGTGACAATGTCGGCCGCGAAATGCCGGGGATCGTGGGAGTGCACGTTGAGCACCCCCACCACCACTCCTGGGGGCCGGAGTAGCGGCACCGACACCAGGGAGCTGAAATCCTCGCCCCGCAGGGCCGGGATGTAGCGGTAGCGGGCGTCTGACCATTTGTCCTCAACAACCGCGGGCCGGCCGTGCTGGGCTACCCACCCGGCGATGCCGACACCGATAGGCAGCCGGATGGTGCCCGCCAGCTCGTCGAAGTCGGCCGGTGTGGCACCCATGAGCACGAGCTCGCCGGCGTCCCGGTCGACGACGTGGACGAAGCAGGCGGCCGCGCCGGCGACCGTCACCACCAGCTCGGCGACCTCGCGCAGGAGCTGCCGTAGGTTGTGCTCCTCGCTGGCGATCCCGATGATGCCGCGCAGGAGATCGACCCACGCCACCTCATCGCCGTGCCTATGGTTCGCTCGCCCTGCGGGCTCGCTCACAGGAAGATTCCCTCGCGGAGCACGAACGCCACCGCCTGAGCCCGATCGGTCACGCCGAGCTTCCGGTAGATGGAACGGACGTGGGTCCTGATCGTCTCCTCACCCAGCACGAGGCGGGCGGCGATGGCGCGGTTGGAGTTGCCGTGGACCATGAGCTCGAGCACCTCGCTCTCGCGCTGGCTCAGCCCGAGGCGCGCCCCCGACCAGAACTCGCCGCGCTCGAGGCGGGCGGCGGACAGGGCGACTCGCCCGGCGAGGGCCGGATCGACGACGACCTCACCGGCGAGTACACGGCGGAGGTGGCTCAGGAGCTCCTCGGCCACCAGTTGCTTGGTCAGGTACCCGGAGGCCCCGGCCCTGAGGGCCTCGAAGAGATACTGCTCGTCGTCGTACACCGTGAGGAGCACCACCCGAGTGCGCGGCGCCAGCCGCAGGAGCTCCCGGCACAGCTCGAGGCCGCTGGTGGCACGCATGCGTACGTCGACGAGCGCGACGTCGGGTGAGCTGGCGACGACGAGGCTGCGGGCCTCGTCCGGATCCGTCGTGCTCGCGACCACCACGGCGTGCGCGGCGTGCGGTCGCAGCATCGCGGCGAGCCCGTCGAGCACCATCTGGTGGTCGTCGACGAGCAGGAGGCGGATGGGGCCCTCGATCTCGCAATCCTACGGAATGGCCATCCGCCGGCCGGGAAAGTCACCCGACGGATCACCCATTCGGGGGATGATGCCCGCGGACCGATCTCGTACGGTGATCCTGGTGACGGTGGATCCTCATGGCGCGCGACGTTGAGCCAGAAGTCGTTTGCCATCCGGCGGGTCAGCGGCAACGGCGCTCGGCCGGTGCTCCTGGCGATCGCCGGTGACAGCGCGGCCGGCAAGACGACGCTGACCCAGGGTCTCGTCAAGGCGCTGGCCGCGGGGACGGTCAGCTCGATCTGCGTCGACGACTACCACCGCTACGACCGGGCCGAACGGCGTGAGCTCCCGTTCACGCCGCTCAACCCGGCGTGCAACTACCTCGGGATCATGGAACAGCATCTCCAGCTTCTCGCGTTGGGCGAGACCATTCTCAAGCCGGTGTACAATCACCATGGCGGCACCCTCGACCGGCCGGTGCTCGTCGAGCCGGCGAGCAACGTGATCGTCGAGGGGCTGCTGCCACTCCACAGCCGGCTGGCCCGGGCGTGCTTCGACCTAACCGTGTACCTCGACCCGCCCGAGGAGATCCGCCGGGCGTGGAAGGTCAAGCGTGACACCCGGGAGCGGGGCTACACCGAGGCCCAGGTGCTCGCCGACCTCGACAAGCGCGAACCGGACTCCGCCGCGTTCATCCGGCCCCAGCGACGGTGGGCTGACATCGTCGTCCGGTTCGCGCCGATCGAGGAGCGAGGCGAAGCGGAGCGCGGCCTCCTGTCGGCCACGATCCTGCTGCGGCCGACCGCGCCGCATCCCGATCTGAGCTCGATCCTTGGCGACGACACCCGCCAGGTCATCCACCTCAAACTGCTCCGCGACCAGGACGGGAGGCCGGTCGACGCCGTGCACGTGCACGCCTATGCGACGAGAGACATCACCAACCGCGTCGAGGAGGCGATCTGGACCTCGCTCGGCTTCGACGCCGATCTTCCCGGGTCGCTCGGCGTCGTGGATGCCGGCGTGCGCAGCGAGCCGCTGGCGGTCGTGCAGCTCATCCTGCTGTACCACCTCTTCCTCGCCCGCCGGCTTCAGGGCCAGGAGTTCGAACCCACCGTCGGATGAGGCCCCGCATCGCGGTCAACGGTCGGACGCATCGGGCGCTGCGTCATACGGGCCGCGCTTGAGCGTCCAGAGCTCGTCGACGTGGTGGCCGTCAACGACACCAACGATCCCACCATGCTCGGCTATCTGTTGGCCCATGACACGACGCAGGGTCCGATCACGGCGAGCGTCAGGGTGGGCGATGGCGCGCTCAGGGTCGGCCCGCTCGATCTCGAGCTGACCTGTGAGCCCGATCCGGCGTGCCTGCCGTGGGCTCGGCTCGGCGTCGACGTCGTGATCGAGGCCACCGGGCACTTCACCATGGCCGACGAGGCCGCCGCCCACCTGGTGGCCGGGGCCGGCCTCGTCATCATCTCGGCTCCGGCCACCGGCGCCGATCTCACGGTCTGCATGGGAGTGAACCACGAACGCTTCGATCCGGGCCGGCATGTCGTCTTGTCGAACGCGTCGTGCACGACCAACTGCCTGGCGGTGATGGTGCACGTCCTCCACGAGGCGTTCGGTGTGGTCGACGGGTTCATGAGCACCGTGCACGCGTACACCGACGACCAGAACCTGCTCGACCTCCCGCACCGGGGACACACGCGCGATCTCCGGCGGGCGCGTGCGGCGGCGCAGAACATCGTGCCGTCGACGACCGGCGCGGCGCGGGCGATCGGCCAGGTCCTGCCCGAGCTCGACGGCCGGCTGGAGGGCATCGCCTTCCGGGTCCCGGTCGCCTGCGGCTCGGTCACCGACCGTGGTGTGCACGCTGGCCCGCAGCGTGTCCCCCGCCGAGGTCAACGCCGCCTTCGCCCAGGCCGCCGCCGAGCCGCGCCTGGCCGGGATCCTGGCCGTCACCGAGGTGCCGCTCGTGAGCTCCGACATCATCGGCCGGCCCCAGTCCTGCGTGTTCTCGGCGTGCGACACGATGGTCAACGGCAATCGGGTGAAGGCCCTCGGCTGGTACGACAACGAGTGGGTCTATGCCAACCGGCTGATCGAGCTGGCCTCGCTGATGGGTCGGGCCTCGACCCAGCGGGGCGAGCGTCTCGAGATAGCTCGACCGGATGACGATGACGCCACCGTCCTGGCGGATCTCGGCCTTCCTGGCCAGATCGACGGGGTCGACGAACGCCCCCACCTGAAAGGCCCCGAGGACAAGCCGATCGTGCTCAACGAGAACCTCGTCCGCACCCACCGCTGACCGAGACGCGAGCTATGCCGGCTTGCCCTCGCCCGCGACCCTGGCGTAGCGCTGGCGGGCCGCCTGGCGGGACACCCCCAACATGGCGGCGATGGCGTTCCACGACGAACCGGCGCTCCGAGCGACCGCCACCGCCTCGTGCACTCGGGCCTGAGCCGCTTCCCGCTGATTGACGGCGGCGAGCAGGGCCCGAAGCGGCTCTCCCTCGACCACCGGCCCGTCGAAGTCGTCGGACTCGAAGTAGTCGGCCAGCTCGTCCTGGCGGGCCAAGACCTCCTCGGTCGTCATCGGTTCGTGCAGATCCTTCTTCGTCATCGTTCATCACCCCTCATTGGAGGAACTTGGGTCGGGCCGGCATGGCGTGGACGATGACCGGCGGGCCGTCGACCGCCAATTTGACGTCGACCTCGGGCAGCCGGCCGGTTTCGTCACCGCCGACGACGATGATCAGTCCCTCGTCGTCGACGATCCGGATCGGGTTGCGGTAGGCGTGGAGCATGGCTTCGGAGATGCCGTGGCGGCGGGCGCTCCGGGCGATGACCGGCTCCACCGCGACAACCTATCGTGTCTACTGGGTGACGACAACCTGACTTGTCTGAGATGTGAACTACTCTGTGCGACGGGACTTGGGTCGCGTGGGGGTGCGGGGCGGAGCCGCCGTTCGGGGCAATGACGGGGCCGTGACCCCGTCCACCTGGCCACGGAGCGTGGGGGCGATCCGGCGTGACGGGGACCCGCAACCTGACCCCACCCAGACCACGTCGGACCTCGCCGTCGGCTTGAATCGCCACGCCCGAATAGGTCCCGACCGCCCGGAAAGCGTCCCGGAACAGTCCTGTCCACAGGGATATCCACAGGTAGATCCCCGGACAGACCCTGGCAGGTTTCCCTTCGGGCAACCTGCGGCCTGGCGGCCGACCCGGCCGCTGTGCGCGGCCCTCGAGTCAGCTCGGTCGAACGAGTCGCCGCCCTGACCGGCCTGGCCACGCGCCCGAGCTCGCCCCCGCCGGCGCCGGGGCCGAAGCCCGATTCGCTCATTGGGCGCCGGATACATCTCCCCCGCCGCCTCGGCGAACAGTCGTTCGTAAGCCAGCCTTGATGTCCGACGGGTTCCGGGCGCCGTTTCCCAGCGGTGGTGGACAATGGTGGCCGATGCGCGGCGACCCGGCGCTCGCCACCCGTCCCGACGTCGACTCCCCATGGATGGCGCTGATCCACGTGGCCGCCGACGGTTGCTGGCGATGGACCGGCACCCTCGGCTCGGGACGACCGATGCCGGGCCGCCACCAGGCCCGCCGAGTCGTGGGGGAGACCACCCGCGGGCCGCTCCCGCCCGGTGTCAAAGTCCGGGTCGACTGTCCCCGCCTCGACTGCGTCGATCCCGACCACGCCAGGCTCGTGGAGCTGGGCGCTCACGGCCGAGGCCGGTACCGGCGGGGATGCCGCTGCCCCACCTGCCGGCGGGCCGAGATGGCGGGCCCGACGCCGCTACCGGCTGGGGGTCGTCCTCGACGGCGGCCGAGTGTCCGGCCAATGGGCCTCGCCCAAGCCCGTGCCAGACCACCTGCTGGCGCTTCGGGCGGCCGGGCTGCCCCTCACCGAGGTCGCGGCCGCGGCCGGAGTCGAGGCCACCTCGCTGTAACCGCTGCTGCGGGGCCACCGCCGATGGGTCACCCGGCCGCCGGCGGCCCGCATCCTGGCCGTCGCCCCCACCGCCTGTCTCCCGCTCGAACCGGTCGCCGCACCCAACCGCCCCCGATTCCGGACCCGGCCCCGATCCGGGCCCGGCTCGATGAGCTCGACGAGCTCTACACCGCCGGGCTGTTCTGGGTCGAGATCCAGCGCCGCACCGGGCTGTCCGAACACGTGATCCGCCAGCTCCGCCGGCAACGCACCCACCGGGTCACCGGCACAGTCGCCGAACGAATCCTCGCCCTCTCCATCCCGGCCCGGCGGCCGTGACCCTCGCGGCCACCCGAAGCCCGATCGGCGACGTCGACCCGTTGGCGACGCTGCTCGATCCGGGCGACCTCCCGGCGGGCCTGGTCCGTGGTCGAGACCCCATCAGCTATCAGCAGCCCTCCACGAAACGCGGGGAAGCCCACGGTCAGGATCAATGAACTTCGCTTACCCGGGCGCCCGGGCCGGGCAGGGCGAGGCGGCTGGTTTAGCGAACGGGCACCGCGCCTGCGATCGCCGTCGACGTGGCGCGCTGGCCAACTGGACCCCGCTTGGGGCTCCGAGAACACAGCCGGGCAGGGGCGGCCGCCATCCCCAGCCTGTGAATCGCGTGTCCTACGCGCGTCCTGCGCTCTCGGGGGTGATGCTCCCCAGGCCGTGTGACCTGGGGAAACGCACCACTCCGGCTGGTGGAGCTGGGGGGAATCGAACCCCCGTCCGCCGAGCGGTCATCGTTCGCGCTACGACCATTCCCGGACTGCGGCTTGCGGCCGCCGCCCCGCCGGGTCGGGTGGCTCGGTGGTGACCGAGCCCGCCTCCGGGTCTTTGCCCGATGTCAGCGGTCTTTCCCGCCGCCAGCGGTCTTTCCCGCCGTCATCCCCTACTTCTGTTGCCGGGCTGTAGTGGACAGGCCCCGCGTGCCCTCACGGGTCGCGATGTCTCTCTTCACCTGATCAGATCAGGCGGCGAGAGCGAAGTCGCTCTTGGCGCTTCTTTGGTTTGCCCCGTTTAACGAGTCTGAGCAACTCGGGTCGCACGCACGACTTCCGGTCTCAACGTCGAAACCGATCAGCCCCGTGTGCAGGCCGTCATCCTACCGGGATCAGCGGCGACGGCTCCTGGCGAGCGCCTGTTGCGCCTCGCGCTCGGCGTCCCGCTTGGCCAGCGCCTGCCGTTTGTCGTACCTGCGCCGGCCGCGGGCCAGGGCGAGTTCGAGCTTGGCCCGGCCGTCCCTGAAGTACAGCGCGACGGGCACCAGGGCCAACCCGTCCTGGTCGACCCTCGAGCTGAGCCTGAGGATCTCGTGCTTGTGGAGCAGCAGCTTGCGGTCGCGGTCGGGTTCGTGGCCGAAGGCGCCGGTGGCCCCCGAGTACGGCGTGACGTGGAGGGCGTGGAGCCACATCTCGCCGTTGTCGGCCCTGGCGTAGGCGTCCTGCAACCGCACCCGTGACTCGCGGAGCGACTTCACCTCGCTGCCCCGGAGGACGAGGCCGCACTCGACGGTCTCGAGGATGTCGTAGTCGCGCCTGGCCTGCCGGTTGGTGGCGACGACCTTGACTCCCGGTTCCCTCGGCGACATGGACGAACCAGGGTAACCGTCGTCCGTACTCTGGCCCCGTGGCGAGGCCGCGCCCGGGCCGGCGAGTGGCGGTGGCCGCGGCCTGGGCGCCGCGGCCGGGCTCGCCATCGCCGCGATCGACCTGGGGTGGTCGGGCGTCGGTACCCGGCCATGCGGGAACTGCCGCCCGTCCCGCGAGGTGGACGACCATGTCGCCTTTGGTGCGATCGCTGGTGTTCTCCTCGCCCGTCGAGGCCCGGGCGCCGCGGTCCCGGCCTGGCCCGCCAGCCCCGTTTTCCGCAGTGCTGGGGGGTCAGGCTTCGCCCGGTGAGGGCAGGATCGACGGTATGGCGAGGGCGTCGAGGATCGCCTGTTGTGCTGGTGTGAGCGGGTCGGGGATGTCCTCGAGTCCGTTGGTGGTGCGGGCTCGCTGGTAGCCGAGCCCGGTGAAGGCTCGAAAGATGTTCTCGGCGGTGGGTCGGGCTGCTCGGCCTTCGGGGAGCATGCCGGCGATGGTCCGAGCGGGGGTGATGGCGTGCCGCAGGTCGGTTTCGATGAGCCCGAAGACGAGCAGGGCGATGGAACAGACGCCGACCAGGGCGGCGGCACGCCGGTTGGAGTGCAGGAACACGGGCCGCACCGCCAGGGGGCGTTTGAGGAAGTGGTGGGCTCGCTCGGACAGCGCCTGGTCTTTGTAGAGGGCGAGCAGCCGATCGGCCGAGCACTGGCGGGAGGTCATGTTGGTGACCAGCGCGTAGAGCCCGTCGCGTTGCTCGGCGCCGGTGAGGACGGCGGTGTCCCGCCACCAGTGCAGCGACAGGTTGCCGGCGGGGTCGCTGCGCACCTCGGTGCGGAGCCAGTTGCCGACCCGTCCCTTGGCGACGGCGGCGGCCACACGACGCTCGACGCGCTCGGAGTCCTGGCGGGGCTTGGCCGCAAGCCCGCGGGCGATGCGGGCGAGGGCGTCTTCGGCGCGGGCCAGCAGCTGGGCCCGGCTGGCTCGGGCGGCGGCGGCTTCTTCGGAGCCGTGGATGTAGAGGACTCGGAAGGTGGGGGCGACGTTGTCTGGGCCGACCACCTCGATGCTGGCCTCGGCGCCCCGGAAGGTGGGCCGCTGGGCCCGGGGCCGGAGGGCCGAGCGCGCCGAGGAGTAGCCCAGCGGCCGCCATGCCCCCGCGGGGAGGGCGAGGGCGTCGGACTCGTGGTCGAAGCTGCGGGGCAGGCGGGACACCAGGCGGATCCCGGCGGCGTCGGCGGCGGCCAGGTTGGCCTTGGTGACCAGTGCCGAGTCGGCCACCAGCAGCAGGCGCTTGGGTGCGGCAAGGGCCCGTAGCCGCTCGAGCAGCGCCCCGGTCTCGGCGCCCTCGTGGCGGGCACCGTCCACGACCCGCCCGAACAGCGGGATACCCGCCGCGGTGGTGGCATGGGCGACCTTGAGCTGGCGGCGATGGCCCTGGCGGTCCGAGGAGTGCCCGAACCCGATGCGGGGCCCGTCCGGGTCCTGGTCGCCGTAGGCGCCGCAGAACGCGACCGAGGTGAAGTCCCAGTGCAGCCGGGCGGCGTCGGCCCCGAACCCGCCGATGGCGGCCAGCGCCACCGCCGAGGCCACCTCATCCAGGCGGGGGGCCAGCGCGTCGAGGGCCCCGCCCAGCCGGTCGTCGTTCAACAGCGCCCCCGGGGTTCCCAGCCACTCGTTGGCGGCGTAGGTGTTGGCCCAACCGGCCACGTCATACAGCGGCGTCGGGGCGGTGAGCCGGTTGGCCACCAGCGCGGCGATCACCTCGCCGTGGCTCAGCTGGGCCCGGCCTCGCATCGGGCAGGCCCGGTCCACGATCCGGGCCACGTCGAGGCGCTTCAGCACGGGGACCACCAACGGCAACGCCCCCGCCAGATGGCGGCCCGGGGCCGGGTCCAGCCGGGTGAACGCCCCGGCCAGGTTGTCCAGCGTCCCCGAGTCCTTGAGCCGGTCCCGCCGGCCCAGGTTGGCCACAACACGATGGCGGACCTTGCCCGCCTCGTCCCGGTAGCCCTCCACGATGTGCACGTACTCGTAGAGCCGACCACCCTGCCGCACCTTCTGGAGCCGCACATACATTTCCCCAACACTCTACACACACCATCACCGCCCGAGTGGCGGATACTCAACCATCCAGCGAACCACCCATTTCCCCAACACAACAACCGACCGACCGGCAGCGACCAAACCCCACCACACCTCCTGACCAGCAACGACAAGCGCACCTGCCCGCCCGCCGCACCGCGACACGTTGCCCGTCAAACCAACGGTGCGGAATCCGGGGCTAGCTTGCCGGCGGTGCTCATGCTGCCCGAAACCATCTGGCTCGAGATCGTCAAGCACATCTACGACGGCCTGCCCAACGAGTCGTGCGGGCTGGTGGCAGGACGTGCCACCGGAAGCGACGACGCCGACCTCCTGGTCGAGCGCTTCTACCCCTGTCGCAACGACTCCGAATCGGCCCTCGTCTACACGGTCAACCCGCTCGACCACCTGCGGGCCGATCGCGATGCCGAGGACAACGGGATGGTGATCCTCGGCGTCGTCCACTCGCACACGCATACCGACGCCTATCCGTCGCCCACCGATGTACGCGACGCGCCCGACCCGGCCTGGCACTACGCCATCGTTTCACTGCGCGACCTCGAACCGGTGCTGCGCTCGTACCGGATCGTGGGCGACACCATCACCGAGGAGCCGGTGCGGCTGGCCGACGTTGCCGACTGAGTGAGCGTCTGGTCTAGAATCCTGACCAATCCAATCGGTTTATTCGGGAAACGCATCGACGTGCTCTACGACTCCGTGCTCGACCTCATCGGCAACACGCCGACGGTCGACGTGTCGCTGATCAGCCCGGTGCCCGATGTCCGCATCGTGGCCAAGCTCGAGGGGCAGAACCCGGCCGGCTCGGTCAAGGACCGGGCGGCCAAGGCCATGGTGGAGGAGGCCGAGAAGGAGGGGATCCTCGAGCCGGACTCGGTGATCATCGAGTCGTCGTCCGGCAACACCGGCATCGCCCTCGCCCTCATCGCCCGGGTGCGGGGCTACCGGCTGAAGGTCGTGCTCCCAGAGAACGTCTCGCCCGAGCGGGTCCAGCTGCTGGCCGCGTTCGGCGCCGAGATCATCTCCTCGCCGGCGTCCGAGGGGTCGAACGGCGCCATGCGCCGGGCCCAGGCGCTGGCCGCCGAGAATCCCGGGTGGTGGTTCCCGTTCCAGTACGGCAACCCGGCCAACCCGAAGGCCCACTACGAGGGCACCGGACCCGAGCTGTGGCGTGACTGCCCTGAGGTCACCCACCTCGTGGCCGGCGTCGGCACCGGGGGCACGATCATCGGCGTCGGCCAGTTCCTCAAGGAGCGCAACCCCGAGGTCAAGGTCTGGGGGATCGAACCCCCGGCCGGTGAGACGGTCGACGGGCTCAAGAGCTTCGACGACGGCTTCGTGCCGCCCGTGTTCATCGACAACGGCGGCTACGAGCTGCTCGACCGCCGGCTGATCGTGCGGCCCAGGGAGTCGATCGACTGGGTCCGCCGGCTGACCCAGGTCGGCGTGTTCGGCGGCCTGTCGTCGGGTGCGGCGCTGGCCGGGGCGGCCCGCTGCGCCCGCGAGATCGGTGAGGGTGTGATCGCCGTCGTGCTGCCCGATGGTGGCTGGAAGTACCTCTCGACGGGGGCGTGGAGCGACGACATCGACGCCGTCGTCGACCGGGCCGGCCGCCTCATCTACTTCTGACCGCCAAAACCACCCCTGTGTCGACTTCGGCCGGCTGAGCCCGCGTTCGACGACACAGAACGGGCCAGACTGACCGACCATGGATCGCCGGCCGGTCGGCATGTTCGACAGCGGGTCGGGTGGCCTCACCGTCGCTCGCGCGTTCATCGACCTGCTGCCCGACGAAGACCTTGTCTACCTCGGCGACACCGCCCGTTACCCATACGGGCCCAGGTCGCTCGACCAGGTGCGCGCCTTCGCCCACCAGATCGCCCGCCACCTCGTCGACCGCTACGACATCAAGCTCCTGGTCGTGGCGTGCAACACCGCGGCCGCGGCCGCCATCGACGACCTCCGCGCCGAGCTCCCCGTGCCCATCGTCGGCGTGATCGAGCCGGGCACCCGGGCGCTCGTCGCCGCGACGACCAGCGGCCGGGTCGGCGTGATCGGAACGGTCGGCACCATCGGGTCCGGGGCCTACCAGCGGGCCGTGGCGGCCACGGGCGAACCGGTCGAGCTCACCTGCGCCGCCTGCCCCGGCTTCGTCGAGTTCGTCGAGCAGGGCGAGACCCGCAGCGACCAGGTCCACGTGCTGGCCGAGCGACTGCTCGCCCCCGTGCGCCAGGCCAAGGTCGACACCCTGCTCCTCGGCTGCACCCACTACCCCTACCTGGCCCGCACGATCAGCGACGTCGTGGGGCCGGACGTCGTGCTCGTCTCGTCGGCCGACGAGACCGCATTCGAGGTCCGCGATCGGCTGCTGGCGCTCGACCTGGGCGCCCCCTCCGGTGTCGACCGGGCCGCCCGCCACCGGTTCATCGCCTCGGGCGACCCGCACCACTTCCGCGAGCTAGGGAACCGGCTGCTCGGTCCCGAGCTCGAACACGCCGAACGGATCGACTGGAGCCCATGACCCTCAGCATCACCGTCCTTGGTTCGTCCGGCTCCTATGCCGGGCCCGGCAACCCGTGCAGCGGCTACCTCGTCGCCGACGGCGACCGCACCGTCTGGCTCGACTGCGGGCCGGGCACGCTCGGCCCCCTGCAGGAACACGTCGACCTGGCCGACCTCAACGCCGTCGTCGTGACCCATTCTCATCCCGACCACTCGCTCGAGGTGCCGGTGCTGCGCAACGCGCTGAAGTACCTCATCGGCCGCGAGGGTCTTCCGGTCTACGGACCGGCCGACACCCGGGCGCGGGTCGAGGCCGCCCTCGGCGCGACCGTCGCGCCTACCCTCGACTGGCGGGAGGTGTCCGACGGTTCGACGTTCACCGTCGGGCCGCTGGCCTTTTGGTGCTCCCGGACCGACCACCCGGTCGAGACCATGGCCATCCGGGTCGCGGACGACGCGGGCCGGGCCATCGCCTATTCGTCCGACACGGGCCCGGCGTGGTCCTTCGACCGGTTCGGCGCGTCGATCGGCCTCGCCCTCTGCGAGGCGTCGCTTCCGGCGGACGAAGAGGGGACCTTCCAGCACCTCTCGGGCCGACAGGCCGGCGAATGGGCCAGGGATGTGGCCGCCGGCCGGCTCGTCATCACCCATCTCCTGCCGGGAACCGACGCCGAGGCGCGGCGCCGGGAGGCCGAGGAGGCCTTCGGCGGACCCGTCGAGGTGGCGACCCCCGGCGCTCGGTATCGGCCCTGACCGGTGACGAAGGCCGCCAAGCGAGGGAGGAGCGCCACGTAATCTGTCGTCGAAGGCACGCTATGCGTGTCTCAGACGACACAGAGGCGGTTTTGGGCCGGGCGTAGGGTGCACGTCCGTGAGCGAGCGATCTGACGGTCGGCAAGCGGACGAGCTGCGTCTGATCACCTTCGAGCGCGACTTCATCGACACCGCCCTCGGTTCGATGATGGTGTCGTTCGGGCGGACGCGGGTGCTGTGCACCGCATCGGTCGAGGACGATGTCCCACGTTGGCTGCGAGGCGCCGGGCTGGGGTGGGTGACGGCCGAGTACGGCATGCTTCCCGGTTCGTCGTCGGAGCGGATCCGGCGGGAGGTCAAGGACGGCCGGCCGTCGGGGCGCACCCAGGAGATCCAGCGCCTGATCGGCCGGTCGCTGCGGGCCGTCACCGACCGGGTGGTGCTGGGGGAGCGGGTGCTGATCGTCGACTGCGATGTCCTGCAGGCCGACGGCGGCACCCGCACGGCGTCGATCTGCGGCGGCTATCTCGCCCTGCACGATGCGCTGTCTCGTCTGGTCCAGGCGGGCGTGCTCGGCGACCACCCCCTCCGGGACGAGTGCGCCGCCATCTCGGTCGGCATCGTGAAGGGGATGCCCGCGCTCGACCTGGCCTATGTCGAGGATGCGGGGGCCGAGGTCGACATGAACGTGGTGATGACGGGCTCGGGGCGTTTCATCGAGGTGCAGGGGACGGCCGAGGGGATGCCGTTCGCGCGGGGCGAGCTGGACGAGCTGCTCCGCCTGGCCGAGGGCGGCATCGCCGAGATCGTCGACCTCCAGCGCCAGATGGTCGCCGAACCACCCTCGGCGCGGAAGATCGGCGGCCGGGCGTCGTGACGCCATGACACGACGGGTCGTGCTGGCCACGGCCAACCCGGACAAGGCCAAGGAGATGACCGACATCCTCCGTGCCGCGCTCGGGCCTGACGTCCAGGTCGTCCCTCGCCCGGGTGGCGTTCCCGATGTGATCGAGGACGGCGAGACCCTGGAGGCCAACGCCCGGCTGAAGGCGGCGGTGATCGCGTCCGTGGCGGACGATCCCGCGGTGGCCGACGACACCGGGCTCGAGGTCGACGCCCTCGGCGGGGCGCCCGGCGTGCGCTCGGCCCGGTTCGCGGGCGACGACGCCACCTATCGCGACAACGTCATCAAGCTGCTCGACGCTCTGGCCGAGCGGCCCGAACCGGCCGAACGCACCGCCCGGTTCCGCACCGTCGCCGTCGCGCTGCTCCCCGGAGGCGACGAGATCGTGGCCGAGGGGATCGTCGACGGAACGATCGCGCGGGTGCCCCGCGGCGACGGGGGGTTCGGCTATGACAGCGTGTTCGTCCCGAGCGAGGGCGACGGCCGGACGTTCGCCGAGATGACGCCGGCCGAGAAGCACGCCGTCTCGCATCGCGCCCGCGCCCTCACGGGGCTGGCCGTCGCCCTGGCCCTCCGGACGCGGTCCTCAGGCCGCGAGTAGGCCGGTCAGGTACATCACGACCAGCCCGACGACGAACCCGGCCGCGATCGCCGGCGTGACCGCGTGTCGCACCAGCGACCGTCCGATCGTGTTCACCACCTGGGCGATGGCGCCGGCGGCGACGCCGAACATGGCCGCCGCCCACAGCGGCGAGAACGCCAGCGAACCGGCCCAGGCGCCGAAGATGGTCGGCACGCCGGCCACCGCCACCAGCGCCGCCAGGTGGCCGTAGGGGAGCCGCCCGCGGTCGCCGGCCAGCGGGCTGGCGATGGCCACGCCCTCGGTGACGTTGTGGGCGGCAAAGCCCACCAGCAGCGCCGAGCCGAGCGCCAGCTCCCCCGTCGCCACCGCCGCCCCGATGGCGACGCCCTCACCCCCGTTGTGGAGCCCGATGCCGACGGCGACGAGATATGCCGTCGCCAGACCGAGCCCGGCCCCCGCCGGGCCCGCCACCTGCCGGCGCCGGACCACATGGTCGACCGCGGCCAGCGTCGCCAGCACGGCGAGCGCGCCACCGAAGAACACCTGGACCCCGCCGAGCGAGCCGGGCGCCGCCGCCGCCAGCTCGAGTCCCTCGGACACGGTCTCGACGAGGAGCACGACCAGCAGCCCGACGGTGAACGCGAGCACGGCCCGGATGACGGTCGGCGACGCCCGGCGCAGGGAGGGCAGCCACAGCAGACCAACGGCCACCGGCACCACGCCGACGAGCAGTCCGACGAGGGCGTAGCGGCGCAGGACGCTGCCATCGAGCGTTGGGCTCAGCGTGGCCACCTCGATGTCGTGCTCGAACGTGAGGCCGGTCGAGCTGACCAGGGCGACGTGGAGCGGCAGCCCCTCCTCCCACGGGTAGTCGAAGGCGACGGTGGTGGCCTGGAACCGGGCGAGGGTACGGTCGCCGATCGTGTGGTTCCAGAACGCGTCGTTCACCAGCACCTGGGCCAAGGCGACCGGTTCCGGGCCGTCGTTACGCACCCGGAGCTCGACCGAGCCCTCCGAGAAGGTCACCCGCTCGATGGCCAGGGCCTCGGTCGGAGGCGCCGTGCTCAATGTCCGCAACGGATCGGCCGCGACGAGGACGGCGAGCAGGACGGCGAGCGCCGCCAGCGGCAGGAGGGCGGCGAGCCACGGCCCAGAGCCCTCAACCCGGGCCCGGACGGGCGGCGGAGCCGGTGGCGACTCGACGGTCTGCATCAGGTGACCTCGAACGCCGACATCCACCCGAGCTCGGCGAACTCGGTCTGGTGGGCGTGGAACATGAAGTGACCCGGCTCCCGGTAGACGAACTCGATCATGTGCCGTTCGGCCTGTCCCATCGAGATCGTGTCGGTGAACTCGTGCGGGGTCAGCGAGGTGCCGGTTCGGTAGAGGTGGAAGAAGTTGGCGTGGAGGTGGATCGAATTGACCGGGTCGAACTCGGTGATGTTGATCAGGTGGGCCCGCTGCAACCGACCGGCCTCGATGGCGATGGGCCGGTCGAGGTAGGCGAAGGCAACGGTGTTGGCCGCGTACACCTCGTTCTCGCCGTCGAAGTTGGTGTCGAAGCCGTTCATCACCAGGACCATCTCGTTGGCATCGGGCCGGCCGCCGGGTGGGTCGACGATGAAGGCGCCGTAGAGGCCGCGGGCGATGTGTTCCCGCAGCGGCAGCGAGTGGCAGTGGTAGAGGTGCGTCCCGAACGGCTCGGCGATGAAGTCGTACACGAACGACTCGCCCGGCTGGATCTCGCCCGCCCCGGGCACGCCGTCCATGGCGGCCGAATGGAAGCCGTGGAAGTGGGCCGTGTGCGGGTGGGGTGAACCGTTCAACAGGGTGATGCGCAGCCGGTCACCCTCGGTGGCCCGGATGGTCGGCCCCGGGACGCGGCCGTTGTAGGTCCACGCCGGGTAGACGATCCCCGGCGCCACCTCGATCTCCTTGGGGTAGACGGTGAGGGCGTACTCGCGCACGGTTCGACCGGAAGGGTCGGTCGACACCTCGCCCCCGTCGAAGTCGGTCAGGATGACGTGAGGGTCGAAGCCGTTGCGCTCGTGGTCGACCGACCCGACCGTGCCCAGCCCGCCGTGCCCGTTCGACGAGGCGTCGTGGCCGTCGTGGGCGTCGTGGTCGGTCTGGCCCTGGTGGTCGGTCTGGCCCGTGGCGCCCGAGGCGCTGGCCGCCCCGAGCAGGGCGGCGCCGCCGAGCACGCCGGCACCACCGATGAACCGGCGCCGGGGGAGAGCGGAGTTCTGGTTCACGCCGTCTCCTCGAGCACCGTGACCGAGATGGCGCGGGCGATCGCGGGCGCCAGCCGGTGTCGGCGCGAGCCGACGCTCACCTGGGTCGGGCCGTCCGGTCCGTCCCGACCGGACACGACGAGCTCGGTGCCGAGCCCGAGGCCAAGGGTGCTTGCGGCCCGCAGCACCGACGGGTCGCGATCGGAGACGCGTTCGACGCGGACCAGGCTGCGCACCGGCACCCGGTCGAGCGGGGTGTCGATCCGCTCGTGATGCCGCCCCCGCTTCGGGGGTATCGGGTCGCCGTGGCAGTCGCGGGTCGGATGACCGAGCAGGTCGTCGATGCGGTCCTCCAGCCGGTCGCTGATGGCGTGCTCCAGGATCTCGGCCTCGGCGTGGACCTCGTCCCACGGAACGCCGACGACCTGACGAAGGAACGTCTCGGTCAGGCGGTGGCGACGGACGACCTTGAGGGCGGCCGCCTCACCGGCCGCGGTGAGCCGGGCGCCGTGATAGGGGAGATGCTCGACCAGCCCGTCGACTGCAAGCCGCTTGAGCATCGACGTGATCGACGGCGGGGCCACGTCGAGCCAGGCGGCCAGGTCGTTGGTGGCCACCGGCCGGCCGTCGACGCCGAGGTGGTACAGCGCCTTGAGATGGTCCTGCACCGACGGCGTCGGTGATTTTAGGCTCACCTAAAAATCATACACCCGCGGCGCGTCACCAGTTGCGCAGGTCGACCTCCCACGTGTCGACGACCTCGTCGCCATCGACCACGTACATGCGCTCGTGCAGCGCCACCGTCGGATCGACGTGCGCGGGGATGATCAGGACGCAATCGCCGACCTCGGGCCGTCCGTCCTCGGGAACGTAGGTGATGTGCTCGTCCGAGACGACGAAGCACTGGCCGCCCACCACCGTCGGGTTGCCGTGATCCATCGAGAGACACTTGAGCCCGCCGTCGAGCACGGCCCACCCGACGGGCCCGTACACCGAGATGACCGTGGTCCACAGGAACAGCGCCGTCCGAAACGCCGGGGCGTGGGCGACATACTCGGTGTCCATCAGCACATACGAGCCGGCCTGGATCTCGGTGGCCCAGGTGTTGCAGTCGTAGGTGCCGGTGCCGCCGGGCGGAGATCACGTCGCCGCCGACGGCGTCGTGCGCCTTCAGCAGGATGGACCACCTCGTTCGCCAGGAGGAGGTCGTCGCCGAGGCCTGCGGTCGCCATCCCCTCGACCTCCTTGACCGTGGCGCAGCAGAAGCTGTGGTGCCCGGCGGCCGCCAGCTCGCGGGCCAGGGCCGTCGACTTGAACGCCTTGACGTGAGGCCGCAGCCGGGGTCCCGGCCCCGCCGCGGCCATGGTGGCGACGTTGTGCTCGAACGCAGCCCGGTCGACCAGCAGCGAGGGCGTGGGGAGGTCGTTGACGTCCACGTGCCGGCGGCGGGATTCGAACCCGCACTGAAGGGCACCTAAAGCCCTTGCCTCCTGCCTGTTGGGCTACGCCGGCGTGGAGGCTCAGGATAGAGAGGCCGCTACCCTGGCCCGCCATGGACAACCCGCCCCTGCCGTTCCCGGTCGCCGAGCGCGGGGGGTACGGCGACCCGCAGAACGAGGTCTACAACCGACTGCTCAAGAGCCGCGTCGTGTTCCTGGGCAGCGAGGTCACCGACGAGGTGGCCAACCTGATAACGGCCCAGCTCCTCTCGCTCGACGCCGAGGACACCGAGAAGGACATCTGGCTCTACATCAACTCGCCCGGCGGTTCGGTCACCGCCGGCATGGCCATCTACGACACCATGCAGTTCGTCTCGCCCGATGTGAATACGGTCTGCCTCGGGCTGGCCGCGTCGATGGGCCAGTTCCTGCTGTGCGCCGGAGCCAAGGACAAGCGCTTCTCGCTGCCGCACGCCCGCATCATGATGCATCAGCCGTCGGGTGGGCTCCGTGGGGCGGCGGCCGACATCGCCATCCAGGCCGAGCAGATGCTCTACGTCAAGAGGTTGATGGCCGAGCGCATCGCCTACCACACCGGCCAGACGGTCGATCAGATCGAGGCCGACTCCGACCGCGACCGCTGGTTCACGGCCGAGGAGGGCCAGAAGTACGGCCTCATCGACCACGTGATCGTGCGCCGCGGCGAGATGCTCTAGCTCACAGCTCGGCCTCGACGGCCGCGCCGACGTGGGCCTCCTTGCGCAGAGGCAGTTCCGGCAGCAGGAGGGTCAGCACGAACGCGAGCACGGCGAAGGGCACGGCCCAGACGAAGGCCGAGGTGATCGAGTCCGAGAAGGCGCGGACGACGACCTCGCGCAGCTCGGCCGGCAGCGCGAGGATCGCCGACGGGCTGCCGGTCAGCGTGTCGACGTCGACATCGGCCGCCACGACGCCGGCCAGCCGGCTGCTCACACCGGCGAACACGATCGCCCCGAAGATGGCCGTCCCGAACGATCCGCCGAGCGACCGGAAGAACAGCCCGCTCGAGGTGGCCACGCCGAGATCGCGGTGCTCGACCGCGTTCTGCACGGCGACCACGAGCACCGGCATCACCAGGCCGAGCCCGAGGCCGAGGACGAACATGTAGGCCGACACCACGAAGGCGCTGGTCGAGGTGCCGATGGTGGAGAGCAGGAACAGGGCGAGGACGGTGAGGGCAGACCCGGCGACGGGGAACACCTTGTAGCGACCGGTCCTGGTGATGAGCCGGCCGGCGCTGATCGAGGTCAGCAGCAGCCCGCCGACCAGCGGCACCAGCAGCAGCCCTGAGCTGGTGGCCTCGACGCCGGTGACCACCTGGAGGAACAGCGGGAGGAAGATGATCCCGCCGAACATCGCCAGGCCGACGATGAGTGCGATGGCCGAGGTGAGGGTGAACGTGCGGTTCCTGAAGAGCCGCAGCGGCAGGATCGGCTCTGCGGCCCGCTCCTCCCGCCACAGGAACGAGGCGAACAGCAGGATGGCGGCCGCACCCAGGGCCAGGATCACGCCGGAGGTCCATTCGTAGTGGGAGCCACCCCACGCCGTGATCAGCAGCACCGCGATGATCGAGCCGACGAGCAGCGCCGCACCGAGGAAGTCGATCCTGTGGGGCAGGCGACGGAAGGACAGGTTGAGCACCGACGAGGTCACGACCAGGGCGACGATCCCGACGGGAACGTTGACGAAGAACACCCAGCGCCAGTTGAGGTGGTCGACGAAGAAGCCGCCGAGCAGCGGCCCGATGACGCTCGACACGCCGAACACGGCGCCGAGGTAGCCCTGGTACCGACCCCGTTCGCGGGGCGAGAGGATGTCGCCCATGATCGTGAGCGCCATGACCAGGAGGCCGCCGGCCCCCAGGCCCTGGATGGCCCGGCACACGATGAGCTGGAGCATCGACTGGCTCAAGCCGGCCAGCACCGAGCCGGCGAGAAAGATCGTGATCGCGGCCTGGAAGATGAGCTTGCGCCCGTAGAGGTCGGAGAGCTTCCCGTAGAGCGGGCTCGACGCGGTCGACGTGAGCAGGTAGGCGGTAACCACCCACGACAGCAGGTCGAGCCGGCCGAACTCCCCGGCGATGGTCGGCAGCGCGGTGGCCACGATCGTCTGGTCGAGGGCGGCCAGGAACATGCCGAGCATGAGCCCGGAGAAGACGATGAGCACCTGACGGTGACTCATCGGCGTCGGCCCGGCCGTCCTCGGGTCGCGGGCGTCGCGGGCGCCGGCGTCACCTGTCGTGTCGGCCCTGGCGTCGGCGATGGTGTCGGCGCCGGCGATGGCGGTGGTGTCGGCGCCGGCGATGCTGTGGGTGGTGGTGTCGAGGGTGGTGTCGGCGCCGGCGATGGTGTCGGTGGTGTCGAGGCCGTCGTCGGAGGGCCGGCCCGCCGGTTCCGTCCCGGTGGGCGCGGTCATCGTTGCTCTTCGGTCACGCGGGCCAGCTCGTTGTTGAATCGGTCGAGCCCGGTGGCCAGGGCAGCGAGCTGGTCCACGTCCCAGTCGCCGAGGATCTCCTCGAACAGCTCCCGGCGGGCGGCCCGATAGCGACCGAGCGCCGATCGGCCCTCGATCGTGAGATCGACGACGCAGCTCCGTCCATCGGATGGGTCCGGATGCTTGTCGACCAGCCCCCGCCGCTCGAGGTCCTGGATGTGCCGGGTGGCGGTCGATGGCTCGACGCTGAGGATGCGGGCCAGCTCCGACGGCCGGATGGGGCCGAACTCGTCGAGCCGGGCCAGCACGATGAGCGCCCCTCGTTCGAGGCTGACGCCCGACCGGCGGGCGAACAGCTCATGGGTGCGGGGCAGGCTCGATCGCCGGACGAACAGGAGCATGGCGTGGTCGAGGGCATTGACCAGATCGCTCCTCGTCGCGGTCGCCGTGGGTGTCGGAGGCACAAATGGATGCTTGCAGAAAGCAACTTGTTTGGTCAAGGCGGGCGGTCGGGTCGTCGGGCGGTCGGGTCGTCGGGCGGTCGAGAGGTCGGGAGGTCGGCCGGTCGCGGTACAGAGGTCGGGCGGTCGGGCGGTCGGGAGGTGCGCCGCGCCCGCCTCGGTCAGGGCAATTCCGTGGTCGTCGGGTCGCCGGCGGGCGCCGTGGTCGTTGGCGGTGGCGCCTCGAGGTCGATGCCGCATTGGCTGCGGGTGTACTCGGTCACCCGCCGGCTGGCCTCGTCCACCTCGGCGAAGCGGTCCTCTCGTTCACGCAGCGCCGCTTCGAGCGCCTCGCCCTGGAGGGTGGTCAGCAGCTCGGTCAGCTCGTCGGCCGTCGCCGCGATCAGGGCGGCGTCGTCCGCAATCTCGGGCGGGGCGGCGTCGGCCATGTCGTGAAGGCGGTCGGTGGCCGCGCTCAGCTCGTCGGTCGTCGCCGGGTTGGCCGGGTCCCAGGCCGAGAACACCGCCGCCGGGTTGTCGCCGGCCATCACCTCGGCCTGGTCGCAGTACGCGTCGGGCGAGCCGGGCGAGCACCCGCCCGAAAAGCCCCCGGCCACGAGCACGGCCAGGCACGCGAGCGTCCGGCGCGGGGGGACCGACATTCCGGCCAGTATCGGTCATCGGGTCCCACCGGCCGTGGCACCCCTTCCGCACGAGCGTCTGTCCGCCGATCCGAGGTTTTCGCGATCGACCACCGTGACGGTGGTCCGGCGCGGTAACCACGACTGGTGGGCCGTTGACTGTCGCACGGTCGTTGCAGACTCGGCCGATGGAACCCACTCCTGACCAACGGGTCGATCGGTTCGCCGCTCGCCACCACGGGCTGGTCACCCGAGCTATCGCCCTCACCCTCGGGCTGACCACCCGCCAGATCGATCGCCGACTGGCGAGCGGACGTTGGATCCTCGTGGCGCAGGGGCTGTACCGGGTCGCCAGCGCGCCGGTCACCTGGCAGCAGCGGGCGCTGGCGGCCTGCCTCTCCGGTCCGCCCGGCACGGTTGCGTCGCACCTCACCGCGGGCGCCCTGCATGACCTGGCCGAGCCGCCGGGTACGCCACACGTCACGTTGCCGCCCCGCACCAGCGGCCGGATCAGGATCGCCAGGGTCCACCGGTCGCCGCTGAGCACCGCCGACGTCATCATCGTCGCGGGTATCCCCACGACGGCGCCCGCGCGCACGCTGCTCGACTGCGCCGGCGTGCTCGGCTGGCACCGGCTGTGCGACATGGTTGACGCCGCCTTCTGCTCCGGGGTGAGCCATCCCGTCACCATCCCCGCCGTCATCGACCGGGCCCAATCGGGAAAGGGCAGGAAGGGGGTGGCGGCCCTGCGCCGGGCCGTCGAGGCATGGACGCCCGGTATCCGCCCCGGCAGCCCGGCCGAGATGCGGCTGCTCCGCAAGATCGCGGAGTCGGGGCTCGAGCCGCCCGAGCGCCAGATCGAGATCCTCGACGCCGACGACGTGGTCGTGGGCCGGATCGATCTCGGTTGGCGGGACCGACGGGCCGGCTTCGAGTACGACAGCGATCTGCACCACAACCCCCGACACTGGGAGCGTGACGAGTCCCGCCAGCTGAGCTACGCCGCCGCCGGATGGGAGGTGCGCCGGGTGGGCAAGCTCGACCTATTGCCCAGCGTCACCTGGGTCGACGAGCTCGTCGCCCGCCTCGTGCGCCGGCCTGCGGCGTGAGGTTTTCGCGCCGCACAACCGTCACGGTGGTCAAGCGCGAAAACCACGGCCTGGGGACCGCGCCGCGCCGGGCGCGGCGCCGGGCGAGGCGGGCCGGGCTCCCCTTCGATGTCACACACCCTGGGTACTGTCGGGTTCATGGGAGTAGGGGGCCCGACCGGGTCGTCGTCTGCGTTGCTCGTGGCCGAGTACGGCCCGGCCGCCACGCGCGCCCTGGCCGAGTTGGTGGCCGGGCTGAAGGCGGGCGACCCGATGGCCGCAGTCACGGTGATCGTCCCGTCGGCCGTCGCCGGCGTCACGCTGCGCCGTCGGTTGGCCGCCGACGGCGGGCTGGTCAACGTGAGGTTCTCGTCGCTGCCCGAACTGGTGGCCGAGGTGGCGCGCCCCCGGCT
>JBOGGX010000143.1:0-24029 GCA_050744245.1 Acidimicrobiales bacterium | reverse complement strand
GGGTGCGGCCGGGGCGGGTGCCGCGGCCGGGGCAGCGGGCTGCTGCGCCGCGACCTGGGCCGCCACCTCGGCCTACAGCTCGGCCCGGCGCTGCTGTTCCTCGTAGGCCTGCATCTGGGCCTGGTCGGCCGCCTTGGCCTGCTAGCGCCGCATCATGCCCCCCGATACCGCCGTCGCCGTCTCGGCCACCACGGCCGTCCGGGCCACGGTGCCGATCAGCCCCGGCCGGCCCCCTCGTCCGATCCCTCGTCGTGCCAACACGTCGTCGCCCTCCTAAGCTCTCGCCGTCGTCCGCGCTCCCGACGGCGGCCGCGACCACCTCGTGTGGGATGCGCTCGTTCATGATGACCTCGCCGCCTGCGGCCCGGATGGCCGTCGCCACCCGCCTGGCCCACACGTTCTCCCACACCAGCAGTGCGGCCGAGCTGTTGGGTTCGAGGGCCTCGGCCGCCAGCGCCAGGTCCTCGTCGGTGAGCAGCTCACCGACCTCGCCGTCGACATCGTCGAACCCGCTTCCCTCATCGGGCGACAGCTCGCTCAGCTCGACCGCCTCGAGCGCGCCGTCGGCATCCTTCTTGACGAACACCAGGTCGATGATGAGCACGGTCCCGTTCGCCACCAGCTCGCCGATGGCGGGCGCGATCTCGCCCCTGAACTCGTTGCCGGGAAAAGCCACGACCAGGACGTCGATCGGGCCCAACTCGTCGACCGATGGGGTCTCCGCTGAGGTCATGGCCGGACACTATCGCCACCGGCGAGCGGCGTCGCCGCTCCGGCCATAGACATTCCGAAATGGACGTCGAGGGGGAATGCGACGCGGGCTTCAGCGAGGTCGCCGATGAGTTCCGCCGCAACTTCGATGAGCGGGGCGAGGTCGGGGCATCGGTGGCGGTGACCGTCGGCGGGGCCACCGCCGTCGATCTCTGGGGCGGGTTCATCGACGGCGAGCTCGACTTCGACGATCCGGTCGCCGCCTACTGGCCGGAGTTCGCCGCGGCCGGCAAGGACCGGGTGCTGGTCAGGCATCTGCTCAACCACCAGGCCGGGTTGCCCGTCCTGCACGAGTACGTGCCCTACGGAGGGTTGTACGACTGGGGACGACATCGTCGGCCGGCTGGCGGCCGAGGAGCCGTTGTGGGAGCCCGGGACCCGTCACGGCTATCACGCCCTCACGTTCGGGTTCCTCGTGGGCGAGGTCGTCCGCCGGGTGACCGGCCAGAACGTCGGCGGGTTCCTCGCCGCGGAGGTGTGAGTCGCTACATGGCAGAGGCGACGACCGAGCACGGCTCGATCCCGTTCCTGGTGATGATGAACAACGGCGGCGATCTCGTTCCCGGCGAGTGGGACTCGCCCCCGCGCCCTCGGCGGTGATCCCGGCCTCAGGTGGGGTGACCAACGCCCGCGGGCTGGCGGCCCTGTACCGCGCCGTGGTCCACGACGGTCGCATCGGCCGGTTCGTCCTCCAGCCCGAGGACGTGGCCATGGGTGCGGTCGAATCGGCCGCCGGCGAGGATGTCGTGCTCCACGGCCCGGGGCGATGGACGCTCGGCTTCCGCAAGGGTGGGACCCCGCCCAAGGGTGTCGTCCCGCCGATCAGGGTGTCGCTGAGCGAGGAGGCCTTCGGGCACACCGGGTTCGGCGGTTCGATCGCGTTCGCCGATCCAGGGGACGATCTCTCCTTCGCCTACGGCATAAACCAGATGAAGGCCGACATGGGACAGGCGCCGAGCGGCCCGGCCTTGGTCGACGCCGTCTACCGGGCGCTCGGCTACCGGCGCGAGCGCCATGACACATGGGTCCGCCCCCGCGTCAGGCCCGCTGGCGCCAGCCGTTGAAGTAGGTGATCTCCTCGATCGGCCGCCGCCCGGCCGGCCGGAAGTCGGTGCCGGTGTAGTACGCGACAGGGATCAGGGCCATCTGGGTGACCGTGTTCGGGAGCCCGAGCAGCTCGGCCGCCTCGTCCTCGTAGGCCAGGTGCAGGGTGGTGAAGACCGAGCCCAGGCCCCGGCTGCGCAAGGCCAGCTGGAAGCTCCAGACGGCCGGCAGGATCGAGCCGTAGAAGCCGGCCGTGTCGACCGTCGACGCGCCGTCGGGCAGCCGACCGAGCCCGATCGGAATGACGTGGACCGGCACCTCGTGCAGGTGGTCGGACAGGTGCGACGACGACCGGATGACCGGATCGTCGGGCAGCTCCGCCCGCCGTTCGGCGATGTACGGCTCGAAGCTGCGTCGGTAGAGCCCGGCCAGTCCGGCCCGCTTCTCGGCGTCGTCGACGACCAGCCACCGCCAGCCCTGCCGGTTGCCCCCGGTCGGCGCCTGGATGGCCAGGCGGAGGCAGTCGAGCACGAGGTCACGCTCGACCGGGCGGGTCAGGTCGAGCCGGCGGCGCACGGCGCGGGTGGTCGACAGCAGCTGATCGGTCTGGGTCAGGTCGAAGGCGGTGGGCATGGGCAGGGTCATACCACGACGCCGGCGGTCGGCCGGCCGATCTGGCCGCCGGGGGTGTAGGCGGCCCAGGCCGTCTCGAGGCGGGCGATCGTCGCCTCGAGCACGGGCGGAGGGGCGGTGAACGGCAGTCGGAAGTGGCTGCGGTGCTCGCCGGTGGGCGACATCACCTCGCCGGGGATGACCTCCACGCCATAGCGCGCCGCGACCTGGGCGAAGCCGGACGCCGTGCCCGAGGGAAGCCGGATCCAGAGGGATGGCCCGCCGGCGGGCACCTCCCACGCCCAGTCAGGGAGCCGCTGGCGCAGGAGCTCGCTGACCAGCTCGAGGGCGGCCCGCAGCTCTGCGCTCCTGTCCCGACCGAGCTCGGCCAGGCGGGGCACCAGGCGGGCGGCGACGGCCTGGTCGAGCAGCGGCGTGCCCAGGTCGGCGACCGCCTTGAGCTCGGCCGCCCGGGCGATGAGACGGGCCGGGCCCCGCAGCCACCCGATGCGGAGGCCGGCCCAGGCCGCCTTGCTGAGCGACCCCGCGGTCAGCACCGGGGCGCCGGCCGGGGCGAACGCGGCCACGGGCGGCAACGGTTCGTGGTCGAGGCTGAGGAACTCGAGGGCGTTGTCCTCCAGCACCGGGACCCCGCGCTCGACGGCCAGGTCGACCAGGGCCCGCCGGCGGTGCTCGGCCAGCAGCACGCCGGTCGGGTTGTGGTACGTCGGCATGACGTACACCAACGCCGGTGGCCGGCGAGCGGCCAGGGTGGCCAGGGCGTCGGTGTCGATGCCGTGGCGGTCGATCGCGATCGGAAGGAATCGCGCGCCCTGGGCGCGGAGCGAGTCGAGGGTGCCCGCCAGTCCGGGGGTCTCGACCGCCACCTCGTCGCCGGGTCGGAGCAGGAGCGCCGACCCCAGGTTGACCGCCTGTTGGGCGCCGGTGGTCACGAGGATCTCCTCCGCCGCCGTGGGCGCCCCGAGCGCGGTGAACCGCAGGGCGATGGCGGCGCGGAGCTCGGGGAGACCGGCCGGTAGATAGCCGGGCATGGCCAGGAGGCGCTCGCTGTCGGCCGCCACCTCGGCGATGGCGTCGCCGACGAGCGGGTGGGCGGCGTGGATGGCGAGCGCCAGCGAGATCAACGAGCCGTTGTCCTCGAGGAGGCTGCGGTACAGCGGGCTCAGCGCCGGCCGCTCCCGGAGTCCAGGCGCCCGGCGGGCGCGGACCCGGGTTCCGCTGCCCTGCCGGCTCTCGACCATGCCCTCGCCCCGGAGGGTGTCGTAGGCCGCCACCACCGTCGACCGGCTGACGTTGAGATCGCGGGCGAGGTCCCGCTCCGACGGGAGCCGGGCACCGCTGGCCAGGTGGCCCAGCTCGATGGCCCGTCGAAGGGCGTCGGCCAGCTTGGTGTGCAACGGCCCGGCGCCGTCCGACCACGGTCCCAGCACGGTCACGGTCACCGCGTTCGAGTTCATACCACTCCTCCGAGAAGTGGACCTAGTAACACGGTCCATTGTGCCCGATCATGGGTCCAGTTGGCAAGTACAGGCAAAGTGGACTGAAAGGTGGCACGAGATGTTCCTGATCGATTGCCCCGGCCACGGGACCAAGATCCTGCTCGGCGCGCGCTCGGTCGAATCGATGCACAACACCTCCCGCGGCATCGAGGTCAGGTGGCGTTGTCGCTGCGGGGCGCGCGGTGTCCTCATCACCGGGCTCGGACGTCACGCAGGAGCGGCATGACCCACCCGCTGTTGAACGAACCGCTGGCCGCCGACCACCGACGGGATCTGCGCTGCGCCGCCGAGACCCGCCGACGGGCCCGCCTCCGACGCCGGCTCAGAACCGGTCGCCCGGTGTTGTCGACGGGCGGGAGGCTCGGCACACTGGACCGGTGATCCGTCTGGCCACGGCCGGGGGCCTCGTCAAACTCGAGGCGGGCGGCGCGGCAGACCGGACCGTCGAGTTCGACGGCGCAGGCGTGCGCTCCCTCGCCGACGGCTGGGCCGTGCTCGACGACGGTTCGGTCGTGTCGCCCGACGGCACCGCCGTCGGCTCCGGTTTCGACGGACTACGACCGTGGTGCATCGCCATCGAGGCGGGCGGTGACACCGCCCTCGTCGGCACGTCGGAGGCGCGGCTCTTCCGGGCGGCGCCCGACGGTGGCGTGGAGGCGGTCATGTCGTTCGACCAGATCCCGACCCGGGACGACTGGTACACCCCGTGGGGCGCGCCGCCCGACACCCGGTCGGTCGCGGTCACGCCCGACGGCGAGGTCATGGTGAACGTCCATGTCGGTGGGATCTGGGCCGGCCGCCCGGACGGCGGCGGCTGGGAACCGGTGGTCGAGGTCGACGCCGACGTCCACCAGGTGGCCGCCGCCCCGGAGGGCCGGGTCGTCGCCGCCGCGGCCGCCATCGGTTGCGGGGTCAGCCTCGACGGTGGTCGCCGCTGGGTCTGGAGCGACGAAGGGCTGCACGCCTCCTACGCCCGGGCGGTCGCGCTCGCGGGCGACGTCGTGCTCGTCTCGGCTTCCACCGGCCCGAGCAGCCGGTCGGGTGCCCTCTACCGCCGGGCCCTCACGTCCGCCGAGCCGTTCGAGCGCTGCCGGGACGGGCTGCCCGAGTCGTTCCCATTCAACCTCGACACCTTCTCGGTCGCGGCCAATGGGCACGAGGTCGTGCTCGGCACCGACGACGGCCGCCTCTTCCGCTCCACCGACCAGGGCCGGTCGTGGGAGCGGCTCGCCGACGACCTCCCGGCCATCCGGGCCGTCGAGCTGACCTGATGCGGCACGCGACGGTCGCCTGTGGGCAGATCGGCCAGCCGGCGCGCTTCTTGCCGCGCTGAGCGAGCTCTGCTGCGGTCGTTGAGCGCGGCAACATCGTGTCGGTCAGGCCCGCACGACCCCGAGCGCCGACGCCCTAGACTGCACGTTCCCTTGGTGGCCGTAGCTCAGTCCGGTTAGAGCGCCAGGTTGTGGCCCTGGAGGTCGGGGGTTCAAGTCCCCTCGGTCACCCAACGGACGCGGCACACAACCGCGTCCACGGCTGGGCCTCTAGCTCAACGGCAGAGCAACGGACTCTTAATCGCTCGAAGCTGAGCGGTGTTCACAAAGACCCTCTGAGCAGGTCACGCGCTTCATCATCGAAGCGTGCCAGCGCGAATCTCCTGCTGTGGACGTGCACCAAACGCGAAGGTCGGCGGCCCGCTACGGGCGTACCGGGCGCGGGGCGAGTCGACCCGTGCTAGGTGAGCTGGTCGATCAACCCCCGGGGGGTGCGATCCGGGAATATCGCGCTACCCCAACAGCCGGTCAGGTGCCCCTGCTCGACTGGTCGCTGGTCAGCCGCGTTGTCGCGATGGCCGACGCCGTCCGAGGCCACCGCTTCATCGCGCGACGTCAAAACCTCTCAGCTCAGTGGACGCTGATTGTGTCGTACACTCGTACTGGAAGAGATTCAAGTCGCGCATCTCGAAGTAGTTCATCGACAAGCTCATGCGCCCCACCGACATATGTTGAATCTAGGTCAATGTCCGAAGCGACGCACCAAGCACGGTCCTGGGGCCACCATAGATTGGGGGTCTGCAAGACTGGCGGCTCAACAAAGGCGGCAGCGGCCCAGACTGGTCCACGATAGAGCAATAGATCTCGACCGGGAATCTGCAACTTGGCCTGAGTGGCCTTCAGCCCGCTGAACGTGCGGACTCCAACGCGATCGGCTGTACGATCCGGGTTGAGTTCCGCGATGGCATCGCCTCCTTGAATCCACCCAAACCCCGCCCAGATCCCGAACCAGCAATCGCCTACCGTGTCGGTCGAATCGGCGAGGACCTCAAGTAATGCGGAGAGCTCGTCCGCCTCCAGCCGGCCGACCGACGGAGGCTCCACCCCTTGAGGCAGCACTAGTTCCTCAAACTGAGTAGTCCCGCGGAGCGTCCGATCTGCTGAGCGAACGAGGGTAGCCCACCGAACCTTGCTTGACTGTCGATCCTCAACACGCCAGGCAGGATGAAGAACACGGCAATAAGCGTCAAACACCGGCGGGACAACGGCGCCTACATCACTGCCGAACGCGTGCAGCCGTTGAGCAATCCAAGTTCCGGCACTGACGTCGTCGGACCAGTCAACGCTCATCCAGGAGCGGTCGCCTTCCGTCACGGCGACACCTTCCAACCCCAACTCGCGCTAATTATCGGACTCACGAGTTCATCAGCGGAGCGCTTTGCCATCGGGATGTACCACTCAGCGTACAGCACAAGGAGAATGGCAGCACGGTCCGCAGGTCGCTCCACATCGATTGTGACCTGCTCAGCGCGCGTCGCCCACGAGCAAGCGCTGCGTACGGCCGACACAGTCTGACAGCTAACCATTGTGCCTTCGCGTAACGGGGCGCCGGATGAATCGGTGGCTGCGGGGAAGGAGCGTATTTCTACTCTTGCGGGCGGCTCAGAAGTACTAATTCGAAGGTGAAATTCCGTAATCGACCATGGAACTATTGCGGCAGGCCAGACGATTGTCTGTTCGTCAGGAACATGGTCCGCCGCAGAGCCAT
Source organism: Acidimicrobiales bacterium (assembly GCA_050744245.1). GTDB lineage: Bacteria > Actinomycetota > Acidimicrobiia > Acidimicrobiales > JBOGGX01 > JBOGGX01. Next base: position 17,043 of record JBOGGX010000143.1, on the reverse strand, counting down.
CCGCATTTAACCAATGATAAGCCAGGACGAGGCCCTCATGCCACTCCAGCTGCTCTTCAGCAGCCGTCGAAGCTGAACGGAGAGCGGCTTCTGGTACTACGCCAAGACTAGACGGAATTGATGAACCGGCCCGGCTGATTCTTCCAGATGTCGCAGCCGTCGGAGAAGATGAGGATTGCGGGGAGCGACCGGTGGTAGTCACCGTCGCGGCGGCGACCAGCACCACAGTGCCGAGTCCGATGACCAAGAATACAGCTACACGATGTCTAGGTCGTGCCGATAGTGAAGTGCTGACGGTGCGCTCCTTGCTGATTAGCAGGTCAACCGAGCGCTATTGGCCGTTGACGCCCACCCGCCCCCTGTGGCTTCGTGATAGGAATCGGCTCGATAGGTGTACGTACCACTACCGGCACAATACCAAGCGGCGTTCGTATCGACGTAATTATAGCTGGTTCGTTCTCCGTGGGCCAAGAACTGCCAACCATACCAGCGGTGCCTATAAAGAGAGGTTGAGACGAACACGGTATAGGCCCAACATACGGTGCGCGCAACCACATTAACCGTTCCCGGGACATGACCTGACCTATGCGGTTGATCCGTTTGGCCATAGCATCCCGGTTGGAGCGCCTGGGTTCCGAAACCTGTCGGTTGTTGTAGCGGGGCGATGTCTTGGGTTTCCGCTCCCGGATCCGTGGAATCGGGCTCCTGAGCCACCGCAGGCAGAGCTAAGGCAGCAACCAGACCGACGACAACCGCGGAAAGAATCGTGAGATGGCTCCGCACTTTGCTCAATGACACGGATGCACCTCCTTGGGCGCAAACGGCTGACGAGGCCGACACTGGAAAGCAGAGGCGACGAAAGCCCTCCAAATGACAGGAAGCTGCCCGACTCAGCCGGATGGCTTCAGACAGTGAGTGTCGCGCTACGGAACCGCCAACGCAAGGCCCGTCTTGCTGCCCTTGACGCAAGGAGGACGGCCGCTTGGATCTCGCCCACCACCATGTCGAGCGACGTCGATCGGGTCACCGGACCCATCGAGCCGCCGGCCCCGACGTTCGAGGTCCATGTCACCTCCCAGTGATCGACACCTGGACGTGGTAGACGTCGTCGGGCTGGATGGTCGACGAGTGGGCGAACGTGTACGAGCAGTCCGTCGACTGCTGATATTCCGCGAGCGAGTAGTCATACGGCGTCCCCGGCGAAATGCACTCCTTGGATTCGCCCGGCCCGAACACCCACTCGTGGGACACGGGGCGGGGCCGTGACCGTGGCGGTCACCGAGCCGGCCGACGCCGAGCGGGACACCGGAGCCCAGTTCTCGATCCACAACCACGACGCCATGTTGACGATCTGCTCGTGATCCAGCGGCGGGCTCGTCTGCAGCTGGGGCTCGGGCACCGGCAACGGCTCCGGGCCATCAGCGCCAACTCCCGCGGGTCCACGACCGCCGCCGGGTCCGAACCCTGCAAGGGGAGGGTGGCGGTGAGGTATTGGATCGAGATGTAGTTGCCTTCTCCGTCGGTGCAGACTCGCATGAAGGTGATGGTCTGGCCGACCAGCCCTGGCGGTGGGTTGAAGGGGTCGAACCCAGCTCCGACGGACCCGGCGCCCATCCCATCGCCGAGCTTGTGGTGACAGGAGATGTCGCCCCCACCGCCGCCGGTGATGGCCTGGGGAGTCGCTGTCTGGGTTTCGCCGGCCGTGACTTCCGCGTCGCCGGTCGACAGGAGTTCGCCGGCGGCGCTCTGGCTTGTGCCTAGTTCGGTGCTTGCGCCGTCACCAGCTTCTGTTGGGCTTCGGCGGCCCCGACGGTAAGCAGGGCCGCAGCGGCCACGGTCACGGCGGCTGTGAACGCTCGGGCGGTCACGGCGGCTGTGAACGCCCGGGCGGTCACGCCGCGCATCCGGCCACTCCCGGCCAGCGACCGAGTTCTTCACGCTCGGCCAGTTTCCACACCCCATCCTCGAGTCGCATGGCGGCCCGAGACTCGACGGTTCCTGGGCCTGCGGTGATGACGTTGCCGGTCGCTGCGTCAACGACTTCACGGTCGTCGACGCCGCAGACGGTGAGGATGGCGACGGTCCGGTTGTGCTCGGGAGGGAACTCGATCGACTCGAAATCGTTGCGGTACTGGGAGTTCGGAGGTAGCCGCATGATCCGCCCGTCGCCGACCAGGGCAATCATGAGGCCGCGGCGCACGTCCAGCATGGGTCCGGTGTGGGTGGCGGCCAGGCCGGGGTAATTCGGGTCCGGGATGGCGGCGGCCTCAAAGAACGCCTGGGCGGCGGCGCTGTAGCCGGCTTCAACGTCGTTTCGGAGCGCCTGTTCAGGGTCCACGGTCGTGGGCGTCGTCGCCGCGGTGTTCGGCTGGGTCGGCGCCACGACCGTTGAGTCCGACGCGGCATCGCGTGGCTGGGTGTCACGGTCCGACCCGATCAGACTGATGCTCAGGGCAGCGAGAACGGCTACCACGATGATGCCGACGACCAGCACGAGCCGCCAGCTGTGCCAGTCCGGGCCGGGTGGGGGCTCGGTCGGTCCGAGCGGTGTGGGTGGCGCCGGTTTCGTCGGACTCGCCATGGCGGACCTCGTGGTGGCGGTCGCCGGGAGGCTACCGCCGGCTGGCCACGCGCCGGGGTCGAACCCGGACGATCCGGGCGTGTCGTGAGTGGCTGATGGCTTGTCCTGTGGGGTGGTGCCGTCGCCGTAGGCGGTAGCTGGGGCTCGGGCGGGTGGGGAGTCGTCGTTGTCGACGGTCGTCATGGCTGCCTCCGGTTCGTGGCGCGGACGCGCACGAACAGATCAGTGGGGAGGCGGGCCCCTCGGCGGTCAGGCCCACGAGACCGGGCACGCAACGACGTGTCGGTTGAACGGTAAGTCGCCGTCCGATCGGGGTCAAGGCTCGAAGATGAGGGTTCCTAACGTCCGAGGCCTCTGCCGGGTTCGGCGCGAACCGGCGTCGGAAGGGTCAACGTGGGTTCCCGTTGGCCGTTCAGGCGACGGTCGAGTCGGGTGATCTCGTCATCGAGGTAGTGCAGTCGGCGGTCGAGGTCCGGGTTGGCCTGCGCCCAGACGTGTCGGGCGAGCATGTGCGATGACCCGCCCCGAAGGTTCTCGGGGATCAGTTCGTCGAGCCGGGCCCGTTCGGCGCGCAGGCGCGCGCGGTGGATGGCGTCGCCGATGCGTTGGGCGGGTTGTTCGCTCGCAGTGAGGCCGGCGATGGGGGTGTGGGTGTCGATGGCCCAGGTTTGGCTGCGTTCGCTGGTCCAGTCGGCCAAGAGCTGTTCAATGGCCTCGTCGTGGTCGTCGGCCACGAGCCAGTGGTGGTTGGCCAGGCGACCGCGGGAGGCGGCGACGTAGGCCAGTTCGCGGCCGCCGCCGTCGTGGAGGCGGTGGGCGATGTCGACGGTGTCGCCCTGGCTGCGGTGCACGGTGAGGGCGTAGCCCCAGTCGAGCCGGCCGTTGGTGAGCTGCTCGCCGGTCAGCCGGGCGGTGCTGCCGTCGTCGAAGCACACGTCAAGCCACCGCTTGCCAGCGTTGACGGCAACGACGCGGCCGCGGGCGGAGGCGGTGAGGGCGCCGCGGGGGTCGGAGGCGAGGATCACGACCCGGTCACCGGCGGCGTAGGCGCGGTCGTCGACCTCGAGTTCGGCGCCGGTGAGCCGCCCGAGCTGGCGCTGTCGTTGTCGCGCCCGCTGGTTGAGTTCGGCCACGTTGTGGCGCCGCCAGGCGTACAAGACGGCGTGCCGGCCGGCGGCGGTGTCGCCAGCCCAGGCGTCAGTGATGGCATCGAGCAGCTCGTCACGTCCGGGTTGGATGTGGATGCGGCCGCTGGCGCGATACCAGTCGATGGCCACCGCGGGGTCGCCGGCGCGGAGGTGGGCGAGCGCCCGAGCCTCGCCGGGGGTGCGTTGGCGGACGTTGCGGCGCAGCGGGTGGACCCGCTGCGGGTGGCGGCGGGCCACGGCGGCCAGGCCGCCACCGGGACCGACGGGGGAGAGTTGGCGGGGATCGCCAACCATGAGCGCCTTGGCCCCGGCCCGCTGCACGTGGTCCAGGACGGCGGCCAGTTCGAGGTCGCCCGTCATGCCGGCCTCGTCGAGGACGAGCACGGTGCGGGGGTCGAGCCGCAGCCGGCCGCGGTCCAACGCCACAGCAGCGAAGCAACGGTGCGAGCCGGCATGCCCGCCTCCCGGTCCAGGGTGTGGGCGGCCTGGCCGGCGGTGGCCGCTCCCATCACCTGCCAGCCGGCGGCCTGGAAGGCGTGGCCGATCGAGGCCAGGACGGTGGTCTTGCCCGCGCCGGCCACCCCGACCACGACATCGAGGGCGGCGCCCCCGGCAGCGACGGCCCGGGCGCTGGTCCGCTGCTCCTCTGTGAGGGGCCGGCCCAGCCGAGTCTCGGTGGCGACCACGGCATCGTCGACGAGGGCGACGGGCAGTGGGGCGATGGTGGCGATGGCCAGCGCCTCGGCGGCGAGCTCGACGGCCTGTTCGGCGGCCAGCACGCTGGCCAGCACCCAGTGGCGGTCCTTGGTCGTTCCCCGCCTCAGCAGCGGCACCAGTTCGGCGTCGGCGATCACCGCGTCCACCACCCGGTCCAACTCGCCGGTGGCCAGCCCGTACACGAAGGGGGCGACCGCCACCACGACATCGCGGCGACCGATGGCCTTGCCCCGGCTGACGCTGGCCAGAGCCAGCGGGCCTTCGGCCGCGACCACATCGGCCACGACTCGGGCCACCCCGTCATCGCTCAGATCGGCAAGCCCACCGCCGGGCGCACGGGCACCACCGGGCTCGATCGATCGCCAGCTCCGAGCCAGATCCCGGAGGCTGCGATGCGGCGCTGCCTGGTCCAACCGATCGAGCAGCCGCTGCGGGGTCCAGCCGGCAGCGGCCAGCTCGGCGGTCCACCGGGCCATGAGCTGCGTCATGTCCGGCTGGGACTTGGCGGCCCGGGTCTTGCGGGCGGCGATGTTGCGGGCCCGATGCGAGTTGAAACCTCGTTCCTCGAGGTAGTCGGCAATCTCGGTCTTACGTTTGGAGAAGAGCTTCTCCACGTCGGGTGGGATGCCGGCCAGCCGCCAGTGCCGCAGCCGCCCCGAGTCGCCCGGGTCGGCCTCGATGCGGTAGCCCCGCTCGACCGCCACCCGGGCGGCGGCCATCCGCCCGTACATGGTGGCCGCATGCACCTGGTCCCGCATGTACGACGAGTGCAGACCCCGCCAGCCGCCCTGGTCGTCGAGCATCTCGGTCAGGTTGGCGATGAGGACGTGGTCATGGGGTCCGGGGTCCCCGGCCCGGGTGGTGGCGTGGCGGGTGTGGCACCACACCAGCCCGCCGGTGGCGGTGGGGATCTCGGCCCGACCTCGCCGCCCGCCCCGCTCAGCCATGAGCGCGTTGAGGTTGCCGAGGGTGGCGTCGCGTTCGGCGTCCAGGATGGCGTGCATGTCCTCGGCCCGGCCGATCACCCCGAGCACGGCCACCGACTTGTGGGCCGCCACCACCAGCTCGAACCCCGGCCGGCTGGTGGCGGCCAGGACCTGGCCGGTCACCGGGTCCCGCCGGGCGCCCGGGCCGAACAGGGCGTCGAACTGCCCGGGCGTCACCGGGCCGACCAGGCCGAGCCGTTCGGCCGCGCCCGGGCCCCACCGCATCGGGGTCTGGCCCCGGCTGCCGTAGTAGGCCAGGGCCTGGCCGGGGAAGTCGTCGCTGCCGCCCATCACCGTGTCCCGGTGGTACTCCACCGAGTCCACCCCGAGGCGACGAAACCACGCCACACCCCAATAGGCCCCAAGAGCACAGCGGTGGCTGGCACCCGACCGCAAGGTCGGAAACGTGTCGTCGCTATGTTGCTTGAATCTTTCGTCTGTCAAGGAGGTGTTGACGGCGTCGGTCCGAAGCTTGGGCTCGAGCGTTCGGAAAGATTTCGTCGTTTTCGTGCCAGGGATCGGCGTGGCGCTGGGGCCTACAGAAGTGGTGGGAGAAGTCGATCGCGCCATGACCCCCGGCGAACGGACCCTGCGAGCCCGACTCGCCGCCCACGTGAGCTGGGCCAACACCGCCGACCCCGCGGCGCGCACCGAACCCGCCCGCCGGGCAGCGCTCGCCCGATTCGAACGAGAGGTCGACCCCGCCGGCCGCTTCACGGCTGAGGAGCGGGCCCGCCGAGCCAGTCACGCCCGTAAGGCCTACTTCACCGCGCTAGCGCTCAAGTCTGCCCAGGCGCGCCGGCGCCGGACGCTCAAGCGAAGCCCAGACGAGGCCTGATCGGCACCCCTCCGTGACGCCCGCCGAACGGACCCCTGCCTACCATCGTGTCGGTGGTCGACGGCGAGCCGCAATCCGAGCTAGCGGATGCGCTCGCGCAATTCGATCGCGTTGAGGCGAACCTCACGAAACTGGACGACATCTGGCGAGAGTTCGAGCTGTTGGTGCCCGACGGCATCTGTTTTGGACTCGATTCGAGGCGATCCGACCAGCTAACCCGTGCGTTCACCAACATCACCGCCGCCCTGCCCGCTATCGATGGCGTTCGGATCGATGCTGTTCCGTGGAGTCTGGACAGCATCGCCGGGGCTCGGTTCGAGGCCTTGGAGCTCGGTGAGCTTGATGCGGAAGTGGATGTCGAGCGCGGGATCAACGAGCCAGGTCGCCAGCTGTCGGACTACCGCTTCCGGCTCGAGCGAGCGCGCAGTCGCTTGATTCGCGATGAAGCGCTCGACGTAATGGCCCAGATTGACGGGGTGCTCCTCGAAGCCGAGCTGACGGACGCGCAGAAGGCGGCGTGGCGCGATACCAACCGCTGGGGGGACCTGGGGAATCTCTTCTCCCGGCTGGATCGGCTCGTCGGCAACATGGTTCCGGGACGAGCGCGATGGAGCGACTTTCACCGTCACCTCCGATTCGCCGAGCCGCACGACCTTCGCGACATTCTCGAACTCGACTGGCCCTCGGTGCGTGCGGAACTTGAAGTCAGCCTCTATGACGACCTGGAGCCGATTCCCGTCAAGGTTGATGACTTGGGCGAGCTGGTGAACGCCGGGCCAACGGGCCCGGTTGGTACGAGCTTGCCGTGGTCGAACCTGTCTGCGCCGGACTTCGAGCGCCTGATCTTCGAGCTGGTGCGCAACGCGGACGGCTACGAGAACCCGAACTGGCTCATGCCGACGCACGCTGCCGACCGGGGCCGCGACATCGAGGTGTATAGGTTGGTCAACGATCCGCTTGCGGGCGCTCTTCGCTCTCGTGTGATCCTCCAGTGCAAGCACTGGCCCGGGCGAGCTATCGGTCGAAAGGATCTAATCGAGTGTGCCGAGTCGGTAAGGCTGTGGGAACCGCCAGCAATCGACGTCCTCGTCGTCGCAACGAGCGGCAGGTTCTCCAGCGACTCCGTTGCGCTCGTCGAGAAGCGGAGGAATGACCGCACCCTCCCGCTGATCGAACCGTGGGCCGACAGCCATCTCGAGACACTGTTGTCCCGCCGACCCAACGTCGCAGCCTCGTTCGGCCTGCGTTAGCCAGCTCGGGATGTCTCAAGGGCCGGGACCCGCGCCGGTACGGCGGCATCGCCGCGCCGATGAAGCCGACGTGGACTGACGAGGTTGACATGTGGCAACCTGGGCGGCGTGACGCACGAGCTCGTGTCGGGCGCTGAGATCGGGCGACGCCTCGGTGTCTCGCGGGAGGCCGTCCGCAAGTGGTCGATGACGCCGAAGCGCCAGTTCCCGGCTCCGCTCGCTCGCGTGGGTAGATCCGTAGTGTGGGATTGGCACGCAGTCAGGCAGTGGGCGGATCGACACGGATATCCGGTACGAGGTGCTGCGTGACCACGACCGCGCGCGCTCTCACAAGGGATGAGCAGCAGCTCGTACTATTCGCGTTCCGGCATCCCCGTGGGCGATATTCGGCGGAGCGGGCGTGTCAGCTGTCGGGTGTCCCCGCCCGCACGCTCTACGACTGGGCCGATGCCCGCGTCCTCGTTCCTGACTACGCGACTGCTCGACCGAAGGCTTGGTCCTATCGCGACCTCGGCTTCGCCCGCCTGCTCGCTTGGCTTCGCCAGAAGGGCAACGATCGCCCGGACGCCGCGGAGCGGGTAGCACACCTTCGCTCGCTGATGGCGGACAGCGCGCAACAGGTGACCGAGGTTCGAAGCGATGGTTCCGTCGTCCTGCTGGGGACGGAGACGGTTGACAGACTCACTGGTCAGCAGGTTCTAAACGGGATGGCGAGCTTCCTCGCCGTCTTTGATCTGCTCGAGCCAATCGCTGAGCTTGGGCGCAAACGATTGTGGGGTCCCGACCTTCTCACGCCCACGCACCTCACGGCGATCTCGCCCTGGGTCATGGGGGGGGAACCGGTCGTCCGGGCCACCCGCATCCCGACGGCGTCTCTACACGCGCTCCACTATGAGCGAGGCCTGGAAACCGCGCGCATCGTGGCGCTATATCCGGAACTCGACGCCGAGCAAGTTGAGGACGCCATCGGCTTGGAGGATCGACTCCGCCGGGCCGCATGACGTTGCGGCTGTTGCTCGATCAGAACTTCCCGCGGCCGCCGGGCTTCGACCTCGCTTCCGTGGATGCGACTGTCGAGACTGTCCACGTCTTTGACCACGATCCAGTGCTGACCGAAGCCGGGACCCCCGACTGGTTGGTCTATCTGCGGGCGGTCGAGGACGGCTTCGACGCGCTTGTCACGCGTGACTGGCATCAGCTCGAGCAGCCAGAAGAGCTGTGGGTGCTCTCGAACCTGCGGCTGACCGTCATCTCGTGGCGTAGACCGTTCAGTGATCCAGTTGCCGAATGGGGTCACCTCCTGGCGTACCTTCCGCAGTTGAAGCGGAGGATCGAGCGACGCCAGCCGCGTGTTCTGCTTCTCCCGCCACCTCAGCTGAGCAAGAGCAACGAGGTGAATCCCCGCGACGCCTTGGGCGAGTATGCAGTGCAGCAAGCACGAGCCGTCCAGGAGATCCGTCGCGAGGCGGAAGGGCTCGTGACCGAATACCTGAAGGCGACCGGACGCAGCCATTTGGCGCAGCTCGTCAGCCGGCGCAACCAGCCACCGTCCACGTCGTCTCCACCGGGCGTCTCGTGAGACACTCGCCCCCCAGGGCGCCGCCACCGACGAACCAATCCTGTGGACTCAACTGTCGAGCGCCGACTCCGCCCCCAAACCTCCCGATCAAAGAGCGCTGGAGGACTGGCGCATCGCTGAGCACCGTCCTCGTCCTTGGCCAAGCCGAGCTCGACCTCGACGCCCGCGGTGAGGTCGTCCCACGCCCTCTCAGAGCCGGTTCCCTCGGCCGAGGCGGCGCTTTGCTTCAGCGGCGCGTTCTGCGGCGGCGCTGGCACCGTAGCGGTGCGCCATCTCCGACGACTTCCAGCCGGCGAGGTACATCAGGTCACCTTCGGACAGCCCTGCGACGCGTTCGCCGTGGGCCCAGCTGTGGCGGAGCTGGTGCGGATGGAGGCGGGGCAGGCCGGCGGAGCGGCAACGGCGGGCGAGCATTTGTGCGACCCCGGAGGCTCCGAGTGCGCCCTTGGTGCCGACCCACATGGCAGCGGCGCTTTCGTGCGGGTGGCTGGCCCGCAGCCTGAGATACCGGGCGAGCGCCTCGCCGGTGGTCGCCGACATCGGCACGGCTCGCGGGCCGGTCTTCCCGTTGACGAACAGGACATCGGCTCGGCGATCCCAGTCAGTGAGGTGGAGCCCAATCAGCTCGCCGAGCCGCACTCCGCAGTCGTCGAGGATGCGGATGATCGCCTCGTCTCGACGGTCCTCGAAGGTCTTGGCCTTGCACGTGGCGAGCAGCCGGCGCAGGTCGTCGTCGGCGATCACGGGCACAAGCGCAACGGGGGCGGTAGGCACGTCGGCCTTCGCGAACGGGTTGGGCGTGTCGTACTCCTTGGCCCACCACGAGAAGAAGGGCCGCAGGTTCCGCCACCGCAGGGCCACCGTCGATGGCTGCACCGTGGTCCGTTGGTCGTCGACCCAGGCGTTGATGTCGGCGGTGGTGACGTCGGCCGGGTCCTTGATGCCCCGCTCGACGGCCCAGCGCCAGAAGTAGGTGAACACCTGGCGGTACAACCCGGTCGTCTGGTCGCTGCGTCCCCGCCGGCGCAGCGAACGAGCGAAATCGGTCCAGGCGTCCTCGAGGAGGTCGGGAAGCGGGTTGCTAGGGTCGCGGGTCATGGTCGGCGTCCTCCTTCGCGGGTTGCCGGTCGGCCCGGGGGTCGTGGCTGTGGCTTGCGGGCACGCTCTGTTGGATGGTCCACAGTGGACGGTCGAGGGCCCGGTTCGGGCGCAATCCGGGATCGCGACTCTCTTGCTGTTCGAGCGTAGTGCTACGCTAGCAGAGCAACGGATTCGCAGTCAGTATGGCCGCTGACCAGCACAAGTAACTCGGGCCTCTAGCTCAACGGCAGAGCAACGGACTCTTAATCCGCAGGTTCAGGGTTCGAATCCCTGGGGGCCCACCATCTGACATTTGGCGGTCGCTGTGCCCAATCGGTTCCACGCGATCCACGCCCCTCGCACTCACCGCCGCCGATAACGAGAGCGTCGGTCTGGATAATGGTTCCGACAACGCGAGCGAAGTCCCAGCGCGAGAAGTCGGCCGGACCCGACGTCACACCCGACGTGGGTCCATAAGCCGCTCCGCCCGCCGGCGGTGTCCGCTCCCTGACTTCCCCCAAGCGCATGTTCGTCGCGTTGGGGGCGCTCAGCGCGCTGGGAACTCGACGCGATTGCTGGTATCGGGCGGCTACGCGGGCGGCACCCCGCCATCCCTTTGCGTATCCTGACGGCGTATCGGATGTCGATCTCCTTCCGTTGCGAGCACTGGTCGAGGCGAACCGCCACGAGATCCGACTGATCGCCGCGCGCCACAAGGGTCGGGCGGTCGCGCTCATCGGTTCTGTTGCCCGGGGCGAGGAGACGCCCGACAGCGACATTGACCTTCTGATCGAGTTCGACCCGGGCAACACCAGTTCGACCTGGCCGAGTTGGAGGACGAGGTGGAAATCGTGCTTCGACACCGAGTCGACGTCGTATCGGTAGGGGGACTCAAGCGGCGCGATCACCGGATCACGCGCGACGCCGTATGGCTGTGACCGAGGTCGACACGCCGTAGATGAGTAGGTCGGACGACGAGCTGCTCGACGACATGCGGGAGCACTGTGCGCGAATCGGTCGCCTGGTGGCCCGGGGACGCGACCCGCAGTTCTCTCCCCGACATCGACCGGCGTCGCATCGCTCGCTTCCGAATCCTGCTCGCTCACCACTATCACCGGGTGGACCCTGACCAGGTGTGGGCCATCGCAGTCAAATGAGAATCCAACGTTGACCAAGGCGCTCGGGCCGCTGGCCTCCGACGAGACCGAGTAGTAGACACGGCCGCTCGTGCGCCGGCCCGGGCGAGCTCCGAGACCTCCGGGACAACCTCTCCCTACGGTGCCCCGATACGGAGGTGGCGACCATCGAGCGACTCACGGCGTGGTGCGGCGAACCGTTCCCGAACCCGGGACTGTGACAGCCTTGCCATCCCGATCCGATGAGCGAGTTGGCCACCTGTCCACAGATGGTCGCCCGGCCTGGGATCTCTGGATCGACTACCAGGCCAAGGAGCCCAGTGGGTTGACGCCGACGCTGCTGCGCTTTGCCTCCCCAGGAATCGACATCCGTGTCGGATCGTTCGTTGTTGTCGGGGCCAAAGACGCCGAACCGGCCGTGGCGGAGGTCGTCGAGATCGACAACCGAGGCGTCGTGATCGCCCGTGTCCTCCCTGGTCCCGCCGACGATCACCGTCACCTCCTGACGAGCCGGGCGGTCTTCTGACCCAGGCAGCTGAGGCCCTTGGCCGCGGATCCGACGGTTGTGATGCGACGCTGGCGCGGGCTGGTACGAGGGTTGGTCCGACCACTGACACCATTTGCTGAAGGATCTCTGCGACTCCGGGGGTGTGACGCAAGGGCCTCGCGGGTCCCACGATCCTCGGTGGGAGCTTCGTCCGTCGCTGGTATGATGTTCCTCATGACGATCACCTGGCGGGTCGACGAGCTGGCCGCCCGGCGGGGCTGGGGAGCTCGCAGCCTCGCCGAGGTCGCCGGCCTTGACCCGAAGACGGTACGCAACATCCTCGCCGGCCGCGCCACGAGGGTCGACCTCGACACCATCGCCCGGCTGGCCGCCGCCCTCGAGGTCACACCGGGAGCGCTGTGGCGCACCACGCCCGACCGGCGAGCGGCTTGGGAGGCCGCGGTTGGCGCGGCCGGCCCCGCGTCGGAGTCGGAGCTAGCGGAGGCGCTCGCTGGCACCTGGTCAGAGCGCACCGACCCGGGACTGGAGCGAGCGGATCGGTCTTCGTGACCCGCTGCTACCTCGACACGAACTTCCTGTACGCCCAGCTTCGGGCGCCCCGCCGCGCGGCACCAGCGCAACTCGAAAGCTGGCGGGCGCGCACACTCACCGAACTGGGCGATGACAGCGGTGTCATCAGCGCGCTGGTGATCGACGAGCTCGCCTACCGGCTGGTTCTCGGGTGGCTGCGCGACCGGAGCGACCGCGATCCTCTCTCGACCTACCGAACCGACCCCGGGACCGTGACGCGATCGATGCGGCGCCGGCTTGCCACCACCTGGCGAGCACTCGACGCGCTCGACCTGGAGCTCGAACCAACCGACCGGAGGGTCGTCGATGACGCCAAGGCGCTCATGGGAAGCCCTGGGCTCGCGCCCCGCGACGCGTTCCACACCGCCCACGCCCAGCATGCCGACTGTGCGGTGATCGTCAGTTCCAACTCAAGCTTCGACCGCGTCCGCGGCCTGCGCCGCCTCGGTCCGTGACGACGCGGTTCTGCCGCACCCGCCGCGCTCACGAGCCAGTCCGGAGCTCAGATGCTGGTCAGAGGTTCACGGGGTAGCCGGGGCCGAGCGGGAGGCCGAGCAGGTACCACGCCACGAAGAAGATCAGCCACGCGATCAGGACGATGATCGTGTACGGGAGCATCAGCGAGATGATCGTGCCCAGGCCGGCGTCCTTCTTGTAGCGCTGGGCGACGATCACGATGAACGGCAGGTACACCATCAGCCGTGTGATCACGTTGGCCGGCGAGTCGCCGATGCGATAGGCGGGGAGGACGGTCTGGGGCGCCACGTCGAGCCGCAGGAAGAGCGGGATGAAGATCGGGGCGAAGATCACACACTTGGGCAGTGAACCCGGGATGCTCAGGTCGAGGATCACGATGACGAGGATGAACCCGATCAGCAGCCAGAGGGCGCCGATGTCGATGCTCTCGAGGAAGTCGGCCATCCCCACCGCAGCCACGGTTGGCATGTTGCTGAAGTTGAAGTACGCGATGAACTGGCTGATGAGCAGGAGCATGAAGACGAGACCGGCCAGCCCGGCGAAGGTCTTGGTGATCGCGTTGATCACGTCGACGCTGCTCGAGATGGTCTTGGCGCCGATCCCGTAGCGGACGCCGGCGACGAGGAACAGCAAGGTGATGATGAAGATCAGGCTGTCCATGAGCGGAGAGTCGTTGAAGATCGAACCCGTCTCCGGGTTGCGCAGCGGTGCGTCGGGCAGCACGGTCAACAGGGTGATGACGGCGACGGTGGCGAGCAGGCCGTACGACGCGAAACGCGGGCCCCGTGCCTCGCGCTCCGGCACCTCTTCCTCGGCGTGCTCGATCCCTTCGGGCTCGTACGCGCCCAGGCTCGGTTCCGTGAGCCGTTGCACGATGACGGTGATCACGAGCGCGACGAAGATCGTGGACGCGATGGAGAACCAGAGGTTGGCGGTGAGGTCGATCGGTCGGCCAATTCGATCGCCTCGTTGGTGATCTCGGTCAAGAGCCCGTCGAGCGGAGCGAGCAGCACGTTGACCGCGAAGCCCGCGCTGACGCCGGCGTAGGCGGCCACCACGCCGGCGATGGGATGGCCCGACACTGAGGAACGCGGCCGCGCCGAGTGGGATCAGAATGAGGTAGCCGGCATCGGTGACGACGCTGGACAGCCCGCCGACGAAGACGATGATGAACGCGAGCGACTTCGGCGTCGCCACCTAGACGAGCTTGCGGATCAGCGCCGCCATCATCCCCGCCTCCTCGGCGACCCGACACCGAGCATGGCGACGAAGACGACGGCGACCACGCTGAAGCCGGCGAAGTTGTTGACGAACGACGTGAAGAGGAATCGGACGCCGTCGGCGCTCAGGAGGCTCTCGATCTCGGTGGTCTCCTGGACGACCTCGAGCTCCTCCTCGACGTAGTCGTCGGGCGGGACAACGACGTCGGGAGCATCGGAACCGCCGAGCTCCTCCCCTCCGCGATGACCGGAGGTTGCTCGACGACGTCGTAGGTCACGCTGATGTCGAACGCGGCAAGGATCGACGACAACACGATCACGAGCACGCAGAGTCCGAGAAAGATCATCGCCGGGTGGGGCACCTTGTTCCCCACCTTCTCGATGCCGTCCAGCATCCGCTGGAAGAAGGCCCGCTTCTCGCCTGCCTCGACGACTCCTGGACGTTCCTCGACAGCCATGGGCGGGGATCCTCTCAGCGCTTCGGCGGGTTGAACCCGAGCGCGAGCTCGGCGAGGAGGCGGGCGCCGAAGCCGGTGCACCCGGCCGGGCGCCATGACTCGTACGCGTTGTTCTGCTCAGTACCGACGATGTCGATGTGGGCAAATGGCACGTCGCCCACGAACTCCTCGAGGAAGAGGGCGGCGGTGATCGCCCCGGCATTCGGGCCGCCGAGGTTCTTGATGTCGGCGATCGGCGAGTCGAGCTCCTTGCGGTAGCGCTGCTCGAGCGGCAACGTCCACACCGGCTCGTCGGTGGCAAGCGAGGCGGCGACGATCTGGTCGATCATGGCCTGGCTGTTCCCCATCACACCGGCCACCTGTGTCCCGAGCGCCCGCATGCATGCCCCGGTGAGCGTTGCGATGTCGACCATGGCGTCGGTCGGTTCCTCGGTGGCCATCACCAGCGCGTCGGCCATGACGAGCCGCCCCTCGGCGTCGGTGTTGGCGACCTCGACCGTGGTCCCGCCGTGGATCGTGATCACCTCACCCATCGCCATTGCCGTACCGGAGGGTCGGTTGTCGGTGCACATCAGGTAGCCGACGACCGCGGTGGTGCACCCGAGCGCACCGAGCGCCGACATGGCCGCCAGGATGGAGCCGGCGCCGGTCATGTCGTTCTTCATGGTGGCGTGCACCTCGTCGGCCGGCTTGAGCGCGATCCCGCCCGAGTCGTAGGTGATCCCCTTGCCGACCAGGGTCAGTCGTCCGGTCGGCTCGACCGTTGCCCCGCCGGCGTTCCGCGGTGTGTGGGTCAGCCTGATCATCTTCGGGGGCTCGGCGCTGCCGGCAGTGACGCCGAGTAGCCCGCCGCAGCCCAGCTCCAGCTACGCTTCGCGGTCGAAGACCGCGACATCGAGGCCCCGGTCGTCGGCGATGGCGGTCGCGACGTCGGCCATTCGGATCGCCGTGAGGTGGAACGGCGGGGTGTTGGCCAGGTCACGCGAGAGCTGTTGGGCTGCGGCCGGAACGCGGCCCCGCTCCGCTCCCGTGGCCGCCGCCTCGCGGGCTCCGTCGTCGTCGGCGACCACGGTGATGGCGGCCACCGCCGGCCCGGGCGCCTTGCGGGTCAGCGCGTCGTACCGGTAGCGAGCGAGGAGCACGCCTTCGACGACGAGCTGAGAGCGAAGAGCTCCGCCGGCACACCCTCGACCTCGGCCAGCTTCGCGGCCAGGTGCGCCTGCGGTGCGGCCGCTCGGGCGAACGCCGCGGCCGCGTCTCTGAGCTTGGCCGCATCGAGCTCAGAGGCGTCGCCGATGCCAACGACCACATAGGTCGGTCCGTCATTCCGCGGGATGACCGCCGTCTGTCCGCTCTTGCCCTCGAACCCGGCCCGGCCGAGCGCGGTCCGGTCGAGCCCGAGCTCGTCGGGCACCGGCCCGACCGAGGCCACCGGCACCGCGACGACGGTCGCCGCCGTCGGCGCCGATGCCTCGACCGTGATCGTCACCCGGGCCGATCACTCGATCGATGGCGTGGGCGTGAACTCGGCACTCGCCGCATCGGTGGCCATGCGGGCACCCTCCTGATGACTGCGCGGGCTTCTGACGCGGACACTAACTCGGATTCTCGAACAGCGAATTGAGCCCTACTTTCGTTTGCCGGGCGGGAATTCGAAGCGGAGGCGGCGTCCGCCCCACCATGGGACCTCGACGGTGGGGAGTTCGGCGGCGCGTAGCACGGGGCTGTAGGTGCGTTCACCGAGGCGGGCGACGATCTCGTCGGGGCCGAGGGTGACGCTGCCTTTGGTGGAGATGAACCGCCGCCAGATGGTGTCGGGGGTGGCGGTCTGGTAGCCGGGGAGCCGGCGGCGCAGCCAGTCGTAGGCGAGTTCGGCGGCGACGGTGAGGGTGGTGTCCAAGTCGACGTTGAGAGCGACGGCGGAGGACAGGGCGTCGAGGTGGAAGGAGCGGATGGATTCTTCGAGGCGTTGCTCGATGGTCATGCGGTGGGCGTAGCGGCCGACGAGGACAGCCGGTTTGGCGGTGTAGTTGTTGGTGAGGATGAGGGTTGGGTGGTCGTGGCCGAGGCGGCGCACGGCGATCTGGCGCAGCGGCTGCGGGCAGCCCCGCACGGTGACGGTGTCTTCGTGGATCTGGGGGCGGGCGTAGGGGCCGCGCCGGTCCAGGGTGATGGTGGTCCAGGCGTCGGCGGGGAGGGCTTCGAGGCGGGCGGTGAGTTTGGCGTTGCGGGCTCGCAGGGTGAGGAAGGTGATCCCTTCGGTGTGCAGGGCGGCCAGGCCGGCGCCGGTGGTGACTTTGGAGTCGAACACCAGCAGTTCGGGGTAGGCGCCGGTGATGTCGCGCCAGTGGCGGGCGAAGGCGAGCGCCTCGCCGGCTTGGCTGGCTTTGGTGCAGGTGGCGTTGGCGAACACGAGGTTGTGGCTGTCGCCGTCTTGGGCGAAGAAGGTGAGGACCGACTCGGTGCGCTGGGAACGCCGTGGCACATAGTGTTTT
>JBOGGX010000142.1:0-2640 GCA_050744245.1 Acidimicrobiales bacterium | reverse complement strand
GGGCGAGGGACCGTCGCTCGGCCGCCGGGCGGGGTTCGTCCGCCTGGGCCGCTGCAACCTCGACTGCCGGTGGTGCGACACGCCCTACACCTGGGACTGGGAGCGCTTCGACCCCGCCCGGGAGCTGCGCCGGGTGCCCGTCGACGAGGTGGTCCGGCAGCTGGAGGCCATGGCCCCGGAGCGGGTGGTCGTGACCGGCGGCGAGCCGTTGCTCCAGGCTCGGGAGTTGACCCGGCTGGTGGCGGCGTGCCGCGACCGGGGATGGCAGGTGGAGATCGAGACGAACGGCACCCGGGTCCCCGACGCGGGGCTGGTCGAGCTGGTCTCGCAGTGGAACGTGTCGCCCAAGCTGGCCAACAGCGGCGTCGCCGAGGCGGACCGCATCCGGCCCGACGCCCTGGCCGCCCTGCTGGCGTCGGGGCGGGCCGTGTTCAAGTTCGTCGTCACCGGCGAGGCCGACCTCGACGAGATCGCCGCTCTGGCCGACGCCCACCAGCTCGCCCCGATCTGGGTCATGCCCGAAGGCACCGACGCCGCCACCCTCGTCGCCCGCGGCCGGGCGCTGGCCGACCCGGTGCTGGCCCGCGGCTGGAACCTCACCCCGCGACTCCACGTCCTCCTCTGGGGCGACGAACGCGGGCGCTGAAGCACTCCCTCAGAAGGGGAAGGGGCGGGTGCCGGTCTGGACGGTGA
Organism: Acidimicrobiales bacterium; assembly: GCA_050744245.1. Taxonomy (GTDB): domain Bacteria; phylum Actinomycetota; class Acidimicrobiia; order Acidimicrobiales; family JBOGGX01; genus JBOGGX01. The sequence continues at coordinate 1,947 of JBOGGX010000142.1, read as the reverse complement.
TCCAGCGCAGGTCGGTGAACTCATCGATCGTGGCCGACCCACCGAAGCGGCCCCAACCGCTCTCCTTGACGCCGCCGAAGGGCATCTGGGGCTCGTCGTGCACCGTCTGGTCGTTGATGTGCACGATCCCGGCCTCGAGCCGGCGGGCGATCGCCAGCCCGCGGTCGGGGTCGCGGGTGATGACGCCGGCGGCCAGGCCGTAGCGGGTGTCGTTGGCCCGGCGGACCGCCTCGTCCACGTCGTCCACCGTGGTCAACGTGGTGACGGGTCCGAAGGTCTCCTCCTGTGCCAGCTCGGTGTCCTCCGGCACGTCGGTCAGCAGCGTGGCCTGGACGACGTTGCCGTCCACCTCGCCGCCGGCGAGCACGTGCGCCCCCCGCTTCACGGCCTCCTCGATGCGACCGCGGACCCGTTCGACGGCCTCCGGGTTGATCAGTGGGCCGACGATCGTGTCGGGCTCCCCGGGGTTGCCCGCCTTGAGCGAGCTCGTCTTCGCCGCCAGCTTGTCGGTGAACTCGTCGGCGACGGTCCTGTCCACAAGGATGCGCCGGGTCGACATGCAGATCTGCCCCTGGTGCAGGTACGAGCCGAAGCAGGCCGCGTCGACCGCGTAGTCGACGTCGGCGTCGTCCAGCACGAGCAGCGGGTTCTGGCCGCCGAGCTCCAACACGATGCGCTTCAGGTGACGGCCGGCCTGCTCGGCCAGCTTGCGTCCGGTGGCCGTCGAGCCCGTGAAGCTGATCCGGCGGACGGCGGGATTGGCGAAGAACTCGTCGGTGATCTCGCTCGCGCCGCCGGGCGGGTGGGTCACGACGTTGACGACCCCGGGCGGGAAGCCGGCGTCGGCGAACAGCTCGGCCAGCGCGAGCCCTCCGACCAGCGGGGACAGCTCGGAGGGCTTGAGCACGACGGTGTTGCCGAGGGCCATGGCCCCGACCACGCTGCGCAGCGACAGGATCAGCGGGGCGTTCCAGGGGGCGAGGCCGGCGACGACCCCGACCGGCTGGCGGAGGCCCATGGCGAACGCACCCGGCAGGTCGGCCGGGATCACGGTCCCGATCGGGGCATAGACCAGCCCGGCCGCCTGGCGCAGCAGCCCGACGATGAAGTGGGTCTGGAACATGGCGAACCCGAACGTGGTGCCGGTCTCGCTGCCGGCGAGCTGGACGAGCTCGGGCTGGCGACGTTCCACGGCGTCCGCGGCCTTCAGGAACAGATCCTGTTTCGCCACCGGAGGCAATGCCGCCCACGCTGGGAAGGCGTCGGCGGCCGCTTCGACCGCGCGGCGAGCCTCGGCCCGACCACCCGCCGGTACCTGGGCCATCACCTCGCCCGTGTAGGGGTCGAGGTCGTCGAAGGTGCCGGCGCTGGCCACCCATTCGCCGCCGATGTAGTGGCGCCATGCGCGCGTGTCTGTCGTATCTGTCGTGTCAGTCGTCATCTTTCCCTCCGATGTTGTCGACGGACGAGGGACTGCACTGTCGGCGCGACGCCTCGGGGGAAGCCGAGGAACAGCGCCAGGATCACCGCGCCGTAGACGACGAGGCGGTACTCGTTGGCCGACACCAGCCACTCGTCGAGGACGGTGAACGCCACCGCCCCGATGACCGGTCCCAGCAGGCTGCCGATGCCCCCGAAAGCCAGCATCACCAGCACCCGGACATCCACCTCGCCGAACGCGAACGTGGACGGGCTGATGAACCCCTCGCTGTGCGCGTAGAGCGCACCGGCCAGCCCGATCATCGCCGAGCCGACCGCCCCGGCGAAGACCCGGTAGCGCTTCACGTCGATCCCGGTCAGCTCGGCGGCCACCTCGTCGTCGCGCAGCGCTCGGAACGCCCAGCCGACCCGCGACCGCTGCAGGGCGCGATGCACGGCGAGGTAGGCCAGCAGCAGCCCGACGAACGCGTAGAAGGGCGCCACCTGCTCGTCCAGGAATGTGTCCGA
>JBOGGX010000141.1:0-7387 GCA_050744245.1 Acidimicrobiales bacterium | reverse complement strand
GGGCCACACCGACGCCAAGGCGTCGCGCCGTCGGCGTCTCGCCGCTGGCCAGGCCGTCGAGCCGTGCGCGCACGTCCTCGCTGGCCGGGATGGCGAGGTAGAACCCGTCGCCCAGCCGGTTGGTGTTGATGCCGAGCAGCCGGCCGTCGGCGTCGACGATCGGCCCGCCCGAGCTGCCCCGCACCAGCGGGGCGGTGTGCTCGACGCTGCCTGCGATGCGCCGGCCCCGCGGCCCGCGGAACGATCGGTCGGCCGCGCTGACCAGACCGAAGGAGACCCGCACCCCGCCCCGGGCGCTGCGGCTCAAGGCGAACACCACGTCACCCACGCCCGCCGGATCGGTGGCCCACTCGATGGCCGGCGTCTCGTCCGTGTCGACCTGGACCACGGCCAGGTCGCCGTCGATGTCGACCCCGGCCACCTCGCCGACGACCGACCGCCCGTCGGCGAAGGTGACGGTCACCTGGTCACCCCGCAGGTTGTGGGCGTTGGTCACCACTCGACCGGGCCCGATGACCAGGCCGTTGCCCCGCCCGCCGTTGCGCCCGATCCGTACCACGGCCGGGCCCACCGACTCGACCACCGACCGGGCCGCCGTTCCCACCTCGGTCAACACGCTCATGTTCCGACCTCCGACTAGTGACTTGCTGTCTGCAAGTTAGTGGGAAGATCGACGCGCCGCAGTGTGCCGTCGGTCACACGAGCCGTTCAGCGGCGGGAACGGCCGAGCGGTCACGGCGGCGCCGATGGTCCGGCCCTGGACCAGGCCCCGCTCGATGGCCGTCCGGTAGTGGATCCCGCCGTAGAGCCGCGAGATGCCCGCCTCGTCGGCGGCGGCGGTGAACGAGTCGAACCGTCGCCGGGGCAGCCGCCGGTCGTCGTTGGAGCGGTCGACGAACCGGTAGTCGTCCCCGAAGAGGTCGGCAAGGACCTGGAAGGCGGCCCCCGACTGCACCGAGTGGCCGGACGGGTACTCGGGGAACGGGGGCGTGGTCAGAATCGGCAACCAGCCGGCGTCGACGTTGGCCTGGAGATAGGTGACCGGCCGGAGCAGGTTGTATACGTACTTGGCGTTCCAACACGAAATGAACGCGTCGTTGACGGCGATGCCGACCTTGGCGAAGGTCTCGGCCGCCCGCATGAGCGAGGCGTTCTCCCTCTCGAGCACCTGGCCGGCGATGGCACAGGAGTGACCGGGCGGGGTCACGGTGGCGCCGGGATCGTCGGACCAGAAGCGGGCGATCGCCGAACACCTCGATGGCCTCGGCGTAGAAGGCGGACGCGGGGTCGGTCGAGTAGGGAGGGTGGTCGCCGGGGACGACGGCGGCACCGCCGGCGAACGCCGTGCACCGGTTCTCGCCCCATAACGGCTGGAGCGCCGAGAGGAATCCCGGCGGGGTCGGCACCCACAACCACGGTCCGACCGGCGGGACGTACTCGGGCGGGAAATTCCTGAGATAGCCCTCGTGCCCGCCGTCGCCGGTCGACCAGTCAAAAATCGCCCGGGCGACCAGCCGCCCCCGCTCCTCGGCGCGGGCGAGCACGCCCGGGCGCCCGCCGCGACCGAGCCGGCGCGCCAGCTTCGCCTCCAACCGGTCGATCGCCGCCTGGTTCTCGGCGCCGGTCGTGGGGAAGAAACGAGCGGGCGATGCCGGCCAGCGCGGCGTTGGCCACGGCCGGCCACAGGAGCTTGCGGCGGTCCGTCGGCAGCGGCCCCAGCCCCGGCAGCACGGACTGCAACGTCCGGTACCGTCGCGACCCGGGCACGACCGACTCGTAGACGGCGATCCCGGCGTGGCCCAGCGCCCGCGCCGCCACCGGGGGGCGAGAAGCCGGGCGTGGTCCTGACCAGGGTGCCGAGCAGTGCGAACCAGTCCACGGGTACCTTGGCGTCGAAGTCGTCGCTGTCCGACTTCGGGGCCGCGCCGGCGACCGCCAGTGGGCCGGCGACCGACACGGCGGCCGCGCCCCCGATCGCGGCTCCGGCACCGGTGAGGAAGCGCCGGCGGGTCAGTTCCTGTGCATGGGGGCTGTTCGGCACGACACCCATCCCCTCTCTATGCGCCGAGCCCGCCGCGCGTCACCAACCTTCGGTCGGTTCGTTCAGATGCAGGCGACGATCGGGTCGTTGAGCCCGATCTCCGTGCATGCCGTGCCCTCGCCCCTGGCGGTGCGACTCGCGCCCGGGATGACGATGAAGGTCACCGGGATCTCGAGGGTCACGGTGACCGCGGTGCCGCCCCGGGTCGCCGATAGGCCGAACTCGCCGCAGCCCCGGCCGATCGTGGCCGCGTACGAACAGACATTCTGCTGGGCCAGGTTGAAGTCGAGCAGGTTCGTGGTCTGGCCGTTCCGCAAGGCGTCGATGTCGATGGCCTGGGCTGCGGCCCGGGCCGCGCTGGCGGCCTGGTTGTCGGCCTGGCGCTGGGCGGCCAGCAACCGTCCGCCGTCCCAGACGAGGCCGAAGACGAAGATGACGGTCACGGTGAAGACGATGGCGAAGGCGGTCACCGCCCCGCGGTCGTCGTCGGGTTGCATCACCCGCCCCCGCGGAAGACGTCGATGATCTCGACCGACTCGACCGTGCTCGAGCGGGTGCCGGGGATGTCGAGCCAGGCGAGATCGGAGATGCGCACCCCGCAGGTGACCTCGACGTGGATGAAGTTGCCCGGAGCGAAGACGTTGCCGTGGGGCCCGCTGAACCACACGTTCGGGTCGGCCTCGGGCCGGCACCGGATCCCTTCGCCGTCGAGGGTGGCGTCGACCGTCCGGCTGGCGACGGTCCGGGCGTTGGCCTCGCTGCGCTGGATCGACGCCGCTCGGGCCGCATCTCGGGAGGCGGACACGACGTCGCTGCGGGCGTCGACGAAGCGACCGCTGAAGACCAGGAACTGCACGAGCAGGAGGATGAACGGCGTGATGATCACCATCTCGGTGGTCACCGACCCGCGATCGCCCCTGGCCCGACGCCGCCTCACGGGTTCGGCTCCTCCCCGGGACCACGGAAGCCCTCCACCGGGCCCTGCGACACCTCGACCACGTCGAAGTCGATGAGCGGACCCTCGATGGTCCCGGTGATCTCGGCCCTGGCCTCCTGGCCGCCGTCGACGTAGGTGACGTCGACGCTCGGCGCACCGCGCCAAAGCCGGCCCGACGTCAACTCCATGAACTCGCGACCTCTGGCCTCGGCCGCGGCCTCGGTTCCGCCCAGGGCCCGAGCGACCGACGCCGCCTCCTGGGCCGCCGAGCTGGCGACGTTGACCGCGTGGAGCCAGAGGCCGACGTGAACCAGGAACAACATCATGAGGAAGAACAGGGGCGCGATGATGACCAACTCGGTCGTCACCGCCCCCTCGTCGCCCCGGCCGCGCCGAGGCGAGCCCGTTCTAGGGGGTTTGAACGTCAATGTCGTTGGCCGCTTGGGTGACCTTGATCGTGATGATCGCGGTGGCGCCGATGGCGAGGGCGGCCAGGAACGCGGTGACGATGACCGCCTCCGTGGTCATGCCGCGATCGTCCGCCCTCAGATCCTTCAACCGGCCCCACAGGGCCTGCATCAGAGGGAGGAGCACTCGGACCTCGGTGAACATGGGTAAGTCTCCTTTTGTCAGAACTGTCCCAGGATGGCGTCGACCGCCGGGTAGCCGATGAGGATGAGGAAGCCGACGAACAGCAGCACGACGGGCAGGGCCATGGCCTCGGTGCTGGCTTGGGCCTCGCTCTCGGCCTGCGCCAGCGCGTGGTCACGGAGCGACGTGGCCTTGACCGCCAGCGAGTCGCGCACGCGCGCCCCCTCGGTCCCGGCCAGCGACACGCTGGCCGACAGCTCGGCCAGCTCGCTCACCCCGAGCTCGTCGCCCAGCCGAGTGAGTGCGGCCCACGGGGTCTCGCCGGTGAGCGTGGCGACGTCGAGGGCCTGACGGAGCTGGGCGAAGGCCCAACCGCGCCCGATGGCGGCGGCGTCGCGCAGGGCGCTCTCGACGCCCGCGCCGCCGGCCAGTGAGATCACGACGAGGTCGAGGAACGAGCCGAGGGCGTGCCGGAAGGCGTCGCGCCGGGCGTTGGCCTCCGACCGGAGGGTCAGGTCGGGGACGAAGAAGAACACGAGCGCCAAGCCCAGACTCACGACCATGGGGATCGGCAGGCCGACCGGCGTGCCCGCCAGGTACATCGCCAGCACGACCAGTTGGGGCAGGGCCAGCCCGAAGAAGGCGAGGAGCACCTTCTGACCGAGATGCTGCTCGAGGGTCCGGTTGAGCAGGCGCAGGTCGGGCTCGAGGCGGTCGAGGCGCAGACCCAGACCGGTCATCATCCGCCCGAGCGAGGCGCCCAGCGTGCGCCCGACCAGATCGCTCACGTCGTGCTCCTCGCCGGCCGAGGTGATCCGGGTGAGCTCGTTGCGGCGCTGCAGCCGGGCGATGGCGGCCGACAGCGGCGGCGTGGGCGGGAACAGGAGCCGCCAGGTGGCGAAGGCGGCAAAGCCGAAGACCAGGCCCAGAAGGAGGGCGGCAGTCACGCCGCTTCGCCCGTCGTGAGGAAGCGCTCCTCGGCCTCGAACTTGGACGCCTTCGCCAGCCAGTAGAAGGCGCCGCCGAAGCACAGGCCGGCGAGCGCCATCACCAACTGGCCCAGGAGCGTGTCGTAGGCGTCGAGGTAGGACCGGTTGAGAATGACGAGGCCGAGGACGAAGACCGCGGTGGAGATGGTGACCACCCTGACCGACGTCCGGGTCCTGGCCCGGCCGGCCTCGACCCGCAGCCGCATGTTGACCTCGGCCCGGGCCGACTGGGCCAGCATCCCGAGCAGCGCGCCCAGCCGCTTCGGGCTCTTGTCCGCGGCCAGCACCAGGGCGGCCACCACCAGGTCGCCCGTCGGGTCGTCGAGCTCGTTGGCGAAGTCGCGCAGGGCGGGCGCCAGCTTGTCCCGCTCGAGCCGGGCGGCGAGGCCGAGCACCTCTCGCCGGATGGGCAGGGGCGCCACCCCGGAGCAGGCGATGATCGACTGCTCCAGCCCGCCCGCCCCGGCCATCGTGTCGCGCAGCATCTCGGCCCAGGCCGCGATGGCCTCGACCCGCTCGATCTTGGCGAGCTGGGCGGCCCGCCCGCCCACGAGGGTCGGCAGGAGGAAGCCGACGGCTCCGAGCAGCAACGCGGCCACCGGCCAACCCGTGACGAGGGCGACGACCACGCCGACGACCACGCCGATGGCGAGCCGGACGAGGAGGTGCTCGACCTTGATCGATTTCGCAACGTCGCCCTCTCTCGGCGCCCGGGCCGGTCGGAGCTCGGTGCCCCGCAGGGCGACGATGAGGAGCACCACGCCGAGGCCGACGAGAACCCCGAGCAGGGCGATGACCAGGGTCACGGGCGGGTCACCGGACGATGACCGCCTGCCCCTCGGCGACTCGGACCGAGAACGGGGTCTCGCGGACCACGGCGTCCTCCACCTGGAACGGACCGTCACCGTTGACCGTGTATTCGGCCAGCCAGGTCACGGTCGCTGAGCCTTGGAAGCGCTCGGCGGGCCGGGTGGCCGACGACTCGAGATAGGTGTGTGAGCAACTTGGCCCGGCGGCCGCCCCGTACGGCGTGCCGCTGCCCTGACAGAAGAACTCGGCGCCGTCGCCCATCCGCCAGTACACGCCGCCGGTACTCACGGTGACGTTCACCGTGATCCCCGGCACCGACAGAGGCGGTGCAACGATCGTCTGGGTCGAACCGCCCTCCACCCACAGCCAGGTCTCCAGATTGACGAGCTGGTCGCCCACCGGGTTCATCCCCACTTGGACGGGCGGCACCCGAGTCAGCGCCTCGGCCACCGCCAACCGGGCCAAGTTCTGCGGGTTGATCAATGAGAAGAAATCGATCTGAACCCCTGGATAGCCCGGGACGAAGCCATTGTCGAAGAAACAACTCAACCGGAAGTACATGCCTGGTGCCGTGTTGCTACCGATACTGCGGAGCACGTCCTGGGATGCGTCCGGAGGTTCGTACGCCAGGTGCCCGACGTGGTCGGGCACGCCATCCTTCGGCGAGAAGGCGAACAAGTCCTCCTCGGAGCATGGCGGCGGGCCTCCGCCCTCGGCACCGCCGTTGTTCAAGCGATTCACCTGCGAGCGCACACTCGTCTCGAAACCGGGCGCGGTCGGCGACGGCGGGGATAGCTGGCAAAGTCCGCAGTCGTCATCCTCTCCGGCCGCCGCGGGACTTGCCGGGACGAGGCCGATCGCGGCGAGGGCGAGCAGCAGGCCGATGAATGCTACGAGTCTGATGGGTCGCATGAGTCGGTTCTCCGGGTTTGAGCAGCGAGCTTCCACACGCCGCTGATGCGCTGCATGCCTACATCAACGTGGAGCACGGTCTCTCCGGGCTCGCCGATTGGCGCTCCCGTGGCGAGATCCACCGCCCGCGTGTGATCGACCAGACAGTCGGTGAGGGCGGCGTTGTCACCCGTGATGACGGCATCGCCTGGATGCAACTCCGGCGTCAGGATGTGCGCGGTATTGAGCGCCCGGAGCTGAGTCAAAGCCGAGCGGGCAAAGTCGAGCTGCTGGCCTGTCATTCTCTCCACCAGAAGCGGGTGATCAGGATTGGGCGGGTTCGACGCGACCGCGAACGCTTCAATAGCCGCCCGGTAGGCGGCCACTACTTCCTCTTCCGCGCTGAGGGTGGTGGTCGTCGCCGCTGTCGTTGGTGGCGCGGTCGTGGTGGCGTCACCCGTCGTCGTGGTGTCGCCGCCGGCCGCGTCATCGTCGTCGCCGGTGCAGGCGGCCCCGGCGAGCAGCAGCGCGCTGGCGAGCCCAACGGCCAGTGCTGTGCGCCTCACGCGGCCTCCCGAGGGTCCATTCCGATCATCATGCGGGCGTGTCACGGTCATAACGGGGGCATGTGGTGGATGGTTCCCCAAGCCTTGCACACTCAACCTGCTGGTATGGCTCGGGCGGCCCGGACCGGTCGGCCGGGTGCAAAAACCTCGTTGACGCTATCGGGACCGGGGGCCAAGCCGATGGTTTCCGGCGGCCGGCACCTCTTCCTCCGGCGAGAGAGGGTGGTCGTGGTCGCCTCGGTCGTCGCCGGCGCGGCCGTCGTGGTGGTGGCCTCTGCTCGTTCTCCGTCGTGGTAGCCCCGGCCGCGTCGTCGTCGCCATTGCAGGCCGCCGCGGCCAGGAGAACGGCGATCACGAGCGCACTGAGCACTGCTGTGCGCCTCACGCGGCCTCCCGAGGGTCCATTCCGATCATCATGCGGGCCCCAAGGGTGATTTGGGGGTATCCATCTAACCGGAGCACCGCAGGTCAGGCCGCTCTCCAGGGACGGTTCGCCGGTGGCCGCTCCAGGCTCCGGGGATGGCCGCGACCTGCTGGGGCGGTTGGCGGGTTCTTCTTCGGC
>JBOGGX010000140.1:0-8770 GCA_050744245.1 Acidimicrobiales bacterium | reverse complement strand
CAAACGCCGTGAACTGCACATTCGGGTTCGCCTCGGCCAACACCTTCGTGATCGCCGCCGTCAACGTCGTCTTCCCATGATCAATATGACCCATCGTCCCCACATTCAAATGAGGCTTACTCCGATCAAACTTCGCCTTACCCATGACTCTCTGGACCTCTCTGAAACGAACGGAAGGAAGACAACGCTTATTCGCCGTGAACCCGGCGAATGATCTCGTCCTGCACCGACGCGGGCGTCTGCTGGTACGAGTCGAAGTGCATGGTGTAGGTGGCTCGCCCCTGCGTCCGCGAACGGAGGTCGGTAGCGTAGCCGAACATCTCTGACAGGGGCACCTGGGCCCTGATCACCTGGCTGTTGCCCCGCTGCTCGAGGCCGCCGACGCGCCCCCGCCGGGAGTTGAGGTCACCGATGACGTCGCCCATGTACTCGTCGGGGGTGACCACCTCGATCCGCATGATCGGCTCGAGCAGCACCGGCGACGCCTTGCGGGCGCCGTCCTTGAGCGCCATGGAACCGGCGATCTTGAAGGCCATCTCGGACGAGTCGACGTCGTGGTACGAGCCGTCGGTGAGCGTGACCCGCACGTCGACGGTCGGGTAGCCGGCGAGCACGCCCGTGGTCAGCGCCTCCTGGATGCCCTGGTCGACGGCGGGGATGTACTCCTTCGGGATGCGCCCTCCGGAGATCTTGTCGATGAACTCGTAGCCGCCGCCCGCACCGGTTGGCTCGAGCGAGATGACGACGTGGCCGTACTGTCCCTTCCCGCCGGTCTGCTTGACGTGGCGGTACTGGACCTTGTTGACGGGTGAGGTGATGGTCTCGCGATAGGCCACCTGGGGCTTGCCCACGTTGGCGTCGACCCTGAACTCGCGCAGCATGCGGTCGACCAGGATCTCGAGGTGGAGCTCGCCCATGCCCGAGATCACGGTCTGGCCCGTGTCGTCGTCGGAGCGCACCTGGAAGGTGGGGTCCTCCTCGGAGAGGGCGGCCAGCGCCTTGCCCATCTTGTCCTGGTCGGCCTTGGTCTTGGGCTCGACCGCCACGTGGATGACGGGCTCGGGAAACTCGAGCGCCTCGAGCACGATCGGGTGCTTGGGATCGGAGAGGGTGTCGCCGGTCTTGGTGTCCTTGAGCCCGATGGCAGCCACGATGTCGCCGGCGAAGACGGCGTCCTTGTCCTCGCGGTGGTTGGCGTGCATCTGGAGCAGCCGGCCGATGCGCTCCTTGTTGCCGGTGCGGGTGTTGAGGACCTGGTCGCCCTTGGCCAGGGTGCCCGAGTAGACGCGGAAGTACGTCAGCTTGCCGACGTGGGGGTCGCTCATGATCTTGAAGGCCAGGGCCGCGAACGGCTCGCCGTCGTCGGCCTTGCGCTCGAGCACCTCCTTGCCCTTGACGTCCATGCCGCGCACGGGTGGGAGCTCGAGGGGCGACGGCAGGTAGTCGACCACGGCGTCGAGCAGCGGCTGTACGCCCTTGTTCTTGAAGGCCGAGCCGTTCAGGATCGGGACGACGTCGTTGGCCACCGTGGCCCGCCGCAGGGCGAACCTGAGGTCGTCGGCGGTGATCGCCTCGTCGGCCAGGTACTTCTCGAGGATGGTGTCGCTGTAGTTCGACAGCAGGTCGATCAGCCGGTGGTGGTAGTCGGCGGCCTGGTCGACGAGGTCGTCGGGGATCTCGACGACGTCCCACTTGGCCCCGAGCTCCTCGGCCCGCCATACCAGGGCCCGCAGGTTGATGAGATCGACCACCCCCTGGTAGTGACCCTCGGCCCCGATGGGCAGCTGGATGACGGCGACGGTGGCCTCGAGCCGCTCCTCGATGGCGGCGACGGCGGCGAAGAAGTCGGCGCCGAGGCGGTCCATCTTGTTGATGAAGCAGACGCGAGGCACGCCGTAGCGGTTGGCCTGGCGCCACACCGTCTCGGTCTGGGGCTCGACCCCGGCGACCGCGTCGAACACCGCCACCGCGCCGTCGAGCACGCGCAGCGACCGCTCGACCTCGACGGTGAAGTCGACGTGGCCCGGCGTGTCGATGATGTTGATGACGTGGTCGTGCCAGCGCGCGGTGGTGGCGGCCGAGGTGATGGTTATGCCCCGCTCCTGCTCCTGGGCCATCCAGTCCATGACCGCGGCGCCCTCGTGGACCTCGCCGATCTTGTAGGTGCGCCCGGTGTAGTAGAGGATCCGCTCCGTCGTCGTGGTCTTGCCCGCGTCGATGTGGGCCATGATCCCGATGTTCCGGGTTCGGCTGAGGGGGATTTCGCGGATCATCTGCCGTCGACTTTCGATGTGCGGCGAACATGGAAACGACCGGGCCTCGGGCCCGGTCGTTGCGGCGGCACACCTGCGGGGGTATGCCCCCGCGCGGAGCGGGGCTAGCTCACGTCGACTTCCGTCGTGGGACGCCCCTGGGTCATCAAGATCTCTTCCTTGCGGGCAAGCCGGTTAATTGTACCGGCCACGGCCGGGTTTACCAGCGATAATGGGCGAAGGCCTTGTTGGACTCGGCCATCTTGTGCATGTCTTCCTTGCGCTTCACCGACGCGCCGAGTCCGTTGGCCGCGTCCATGAGCTCGGCCGCCAGCCGTTGGGCCATGGTCTTCTCCCGCCGCTGACGCGAGAAATTGGTGAGCCACCGGATGGCCAGGGTGTTGGCCCGGCGGGGCTTGACCTCGACCGGCACCTGGTAGGTGGCGCCCCCGACCCGGCGGCTCTTGACCTCGAGCTGGGGCTTGACCGTCTCGACCGCCCGCTTCAGCGTGGAGAGCGGCTCCCCGCCGGTCTTCTCCTCGATCTGGTTCAGCGCGTCGTAGACGGTGCGCTCGGCCAGGCTGCGCTTGCCGCGGACCAGGATCTTGTTGACGACCTGGGTGACGAGCACCGAGTGGTAGATCGGGTCGGGATTCAACTCCCGGCGGGGGGCCGGGCCCTTGCGCGGCATCTCTAGGACTCCTTCTTAGCGCCGTAGCGGGACCGCGCCTGCTTTCGGTCGCGGACCCCGGCCGTGTCGAGCGTGCCCCGGATCACCTTGTAGCGGACACCGGGGAGGTCCTTGACCCGGCCGCCGCGCACCAGGACGATCGAGTGCTCCTGGAGGTTGTGGCCCTCGCCGGGGATGTAGGCGGTGACCTCGATGCCGTTGATGAGGCGGATCCTGGCCACCTTGCGCAGCGCCGAGTTCGGCTTCTTGGGGGTGGTGGTGTAGACGCGGGTGCACACGCCGCGCCGCTGGGGCGCGCCCTTCAGGGCCGGCGACTTGGTCTTCGTCGTCTTCGACGAACGGCCCTTGCGGACCAGCTGTTGAATGGTGGGCACTCGGGTCTGGACCTCGCGGCGAATCGGCGGTGACGGGGGCGAACTGGAAAACTCGGGCCGAGGGCGCGATCACCCGGCGGGCCGACCGAGCATCCTACGGCCCAAGCAGGTCATGGGCAACTTCGAGCGTGTCGCCGCGTCTGCCGTAGGCGGCCAGGAAGACGCGGACCCCCTCGTCGGCGTAGCGCTCGAGCTCGTTGGGCGTGAGCTCGGTGTCGCGGCCATGGAACATCGCCCGGTTCAGTGGGATCGCCAGGATGAGCCAGCTGAAGTGCTCCGCGGCCAGTAGGGGGTCGTCGACCCGCAGGAGCCCTCGCCGGTCGAGCTCCTGGAACTGCCGGGCCAGGGTGGCGTGGCCCCGCTCGGGGCCGTTCGCGTACCAGGCCCGGGCCAGCTCGGGAAACCGCTCGGCTTCGGCGATGACGATGCGCCGCAGCCGGATCAGGTGGGGCTGGACGACATCGGCGATGTGCTCCCGACCGAACCGGCGCAGGTCGTTCTCGATGTCGTCGCTGGCGGCCAGGGCTTCGACCATCTCGTGGGTGAGCGCCTCGGCCGCACCGATCTCGCCGGTGATGACGGCGGTGAACAACCGCTGCTTGTCGGCGAAGTGCTTGTACACCGTCTGTTTGGAGACGGCGGCGAGCGCCGCGACCTCGTCCATGGTCGCCCCGCCGTAGCCCTTGCGCAGGAACACCGTCTGGGCCGCCTCGAGAATCGACCGGTGCTTGCTCGCGGATCGGCCCGTCGGTGTGGCGTCGTCGGCGGGCATCGGCGCAACAGTACTTGACGGTCCAGTACTGTTGGTGGGTACTGTACCGTCTAGTTCTAGAACGACGGAGGGTGCCTCGATGACGAGCTACGTGACCTCGAGGAACGGGACCAAGCTCGCGTTCGACCGCCTCGGCGACGGGCCGCCGGTCGTCGTCGTCGGCGGGATGTTCTGCGATCGGCGGCGGACGCGGCCCCTGGCCGAGCGGCTGGCGGAGCGGCTGAGCGTGATCAACTACGACCGCAGGGGCCGGGGCGAGAGCCGCGACACCCCGCCGTATGCCGTGGCCTGGGAGGTCGAAGACCTGGCGGCGTTGATCGCCGAGGCCGGCGGGGCGGCGTCGCCGTACGGCCACTCGTCGGGTGCAGGACTCGCGCTCAACGCGGCGGCCGGCGGGTTGCCGGTCACCCGGCTCGTGCTGCATGAGCCGCCCTACGGCCCCGACGACAAACACAGCACCCGCAGCGCGCGGGACCTGGCGGAGAACGTCGGCGCCGCCATCGCTGCGGGTCGCCCGGCCGACGCGATCAGGCTGTTCATGGCCGACTCCGGCCTGCCCGAGGAAATGATCGACGGCATGGCCGGCGATCAGGGCATGCTCTCGATTGCGCCGACCATGCCGTACGACCATGAGGTCATGGGCGACGCCAGCCGGGGGGCACGATTCCGGAAGACCTCGGCCGGGCCATGGCGTTCCCACGTTGGTGCTCGGCGGCGGGGCCAGCCCGGAGTTCTTCCGGGTCACCGCCGAGCGGATCGCCGAGATCGTGCCCGACGGCACGCTCGCCGTGCTGGAGGGCCGGGACCACGACGCGCCGGCCGACGTGGTCGCGCCGGTGGTCGCCGATTTCCTCGCCGGGGGCTGAGCGTGCTGGTCAGGAAAGGATGGCGGCCATCCGGTCGACCGCCTCGGCGACGATCGGGCGGGCGGTGGCGAAGTTGAACCGGGCGAACCCCCGTCCCTCGTCGCCGAACTTCGGGCCCGGGAACAGCGCCACCCGCCCGTCGTCGAGGAACGCCCGGGCCGGGTCGTCGCCCAGCCCGAGCGAGCGGCAGTCGAGCCAGGCCAGGTAGGTGGCGTCGGGCACGACGTAGCCGACGCCCGGGAGCCGATCGGCCAGCCGCTCGGCCAGGAACCGGCGGGTCTGGTCGAGATAGCCGACGGTGTCGTCGAGCCAGGGCTCGCCCTCGTCGAAGGCGGCGGTCGACGCGGCCACCCCCACGATGCTGCGGCCCAGGCGGACCTCGTCCGGTATGCGGTCGAGCAGCTTCCATGACCCGTCGTCGTGGGCCACGGCCAGGGCGCACTTGAGCCCGGGCAGGTTCCATCCCTTCGACGCCGCGGTGAGCGAGATCGACCGGCGGGCCGAGTCACGGTCGATGGCCGCGAACGGGACAAACGTCCGGCCCGGGTAGACGAGCGGCGCGTGGACCTCGTCGGCCAGCACGAGCACGCCGTAGCGGTCGCAGAGCTCGGCGATCGCAACCAGCACGTCGGCCGTGAGCACCAGTCCGGTAGGGTTGTGCGGGTTGTTCAACAGATAGGTGCTGGCTCCGGCGCGGAACCGGGCCTCGAGCGCGTCGAGGTCGAGCCGGTGGCGGCCGTCGTCGCCGCGGGCCAGCGGCGCGGCCACCAGCCGGCGCTCGCTGTAGGCGATGCTGGCGAAGAACGGCGGGTACGCCGGGGTGTGCACGACCACCGGGTCGCCCCGGTCGGTCACGACCTCGAGCGTGGCGATGAGGCCGCGCATCACGTCGGGCACCGCGATCATCCGGTCGGGCCGGACGGTGTGGCCCCACCGCCGCGCCGCGAACCCGGCGTAGGCCTCGGGGAGCCCGGCGGGATCGGCGTAGCCGGTGTCGCTCCGCTCGATCAGGTCGAGCAGCTCCCGCCGGATCGGTTCGGCCAGCGGGAAGTCCATCTCGGCCACCCACACGGGCAGCACATCGGGCGGGTACTCGGCCCACTTGGCGCTGCGCCGCCGCCGCAGGTCGTCGAGCGCGATGCGGTCGTAGGGATGCACGGGCTCCGACCGTACCGGTCGGGCTCGGGTAAGAAGTCGGGATGGCGATCTGGGAGCGGGTCGATGACGTTGCAGGCCAGTTGGTGACCGAGCTGGCCGACTACCTCCGCCAGCCGAGCGTGAGCGTCACGGGGGGGCGGATGTACGCCCGGGGCGCCGGCGACAACAAGGGTCAGCACTTCGCCCATCTCGAGGCGCTGCGGTTGCTGAGCGATGGCGGGCGGACGACCCTGCCCTGCTCGGTGACCATGCTCCTCGACGGCAAGGAGGAGGTGGGCAGCCCGAACCTGGCCTCCCTCGTCGACGAGCACCGCGACCTCCTCGGTTGCGACCTCGTCATCTGGAGCGACGGCCCGGTGCATGAGAGCGGCCGGTGGTGCGTGCTCTTCGGGGTGCGAGGGATCGTCAAGTTCGACCTGGTGGCGACGGGCGCGGCGCGCACCCTCCACTCGGGCAACTGGGGCGGCGTCGCGCCCAATCCGTTGTGGACGCTCGTCCACCTGCTGGCCACGATGCAGGGCCCCGCCGGCCGGATCACCATCGACGGGTTCCACGACGACGTCCGGCCGCTGAGCGCAGCCGAGCGGCAGGCACTCGAGCGGCTACCGGTCGCAGCCGTTCCGGGCTTGGCGACTGCGCGGTCGTCGCTGCCGAGCGAGGCTGCGTAGGCGCCAGCCGGAGCAGCAGACCCGACAGGGATCGGGTGCCGAAGGCTCGCGCCGGCGAGGCCGAAGGCCGAGTGGCGCAATGTCACTGCGACGTGCGTCTGGTTCCCGATCAGGCGCCCGACCGCGTCGTCGGGCTCATCCGGCGGCACGTGTCGGTCAACGCCCCGGAGGTCGCGGTGGCCAACGTCCGGACCATGTGGCCCTCCCGCACGCCGATCGACGGGCCGATGACCGAGCCCGTGGTCCGGGCCATGACCGCGGCGCACGGCGCGCCGCCGGTGCTGGTGCCCGCGCTCGGGGGCTCGCTGCCGGACTATGTCTTCACTCGCATCCTCGGGGTCCCGTGGCTGGGGCTGCCCTTCGCCAACGTCGAGGAGGCCAACCACGCCCCCGACGAGAACACCGAGATCTGGCGGTTCCTCACCGGCGTCAAGACGTCGATGGCGGTCCTGGCCGAGCTCGGTCGGCTACCCGCGACCGAGGCGCCGTAGCGCCAACTCGGCATAGAGGGCGGTGCCGTCGGCGATCACCGCGTCGTCGAACCCGGCCTCGGGCGAGTGGTTGTTCGGCGCCGTCTCGGGATCGCGGTCGGGCAGCGTCGCCCCGAGGAACATCATGGCGCCGGGCACGGCCTCGACGACGCGGGAGAAGTCCTCAGAACCGGTCAGCGGGCGTTCGATCTCGGCGAACCGATCCGCACCGAACACCTCGGCCGCCACCTCGCCGGCGAACGTCGCCTCGGTGTCGTCGTTGACCGTCACCGGGTACTCGCCCTCGAAGCGGGCGTCGACCTCGAGGCCGTGGGCGGCGGCGATCCCCTCGCACACGTCGATGCAGCCCTGGCGCACGGTCTCCCGCACCGCCGGCTCGAAGGTGCGCACGGTGGCGTCGAACGTCGCCGTATCGGGGATGATGTTGCGCCGCGTGCCGGCGTGGAACGACCCGACGGTGATCACGGCCACGTCGAATGGGTCGATGCGGCGGGTGAGCATGACCTCGAGGGCGTTGACCATCTCGCACGCCGCGGGCAGGGGGTCGTTGGCCCGGTGCGGCGCCGAGCCGTGGCCGCCGCGACCGTGCACGGTGACGTACAGCCCGTCGGACGCAGCCATGAGGGGTCCGGGCCGGGTGACGAACAGACCGCGCGGCCACAGCGACGAGAACACGTGGATGGCATAGGCGGCCACGGGCCGCTCGCCGGCCGCGGCGAGGAGGCCCTCCTCGAGCATGTGCCCGGCGCCGTCCCAGCCCTCCTCGCCGGGTTGGAACATGAACACGACGTCGCCCGGCAGCTCGGCCCGGCGACCGGCCAGGATGCGGGCCGCTCCGAGCAGCATCGTCGTGTGCAGGTCGTGCCCGCAGGCATGCATGGCCCCGTCGATCGTCGAGCGGTACGGAAGGTCGAGCCGCTCGTCGACCGGCAACGCATCCATGTCGCCCCGCAGCAGGACCGTCGGTCCCGGCCGCCCGCCCCGAAGCACGCCTACCACCGACGTGAGCGCCGTCCCGGTCGTCACCTCGATCGGAAGGTCGTCGAGCGCGGCCAGGACCTTCTCCTGGGTCCTCGGCAGGTCGAGACCGATCTCCGGCTCGCGGTGGAGCCGGTGACGGAGATCGGTCAGGTCAGCGGCCAGCGCCCGCGCATCGTCGAGTACGGTCACCCGCTCGAATCTACGGTCCAAACCTCCCCTGCCGCCTGAACTAGGACGCGGTCTCCTCGCCGCCGATGAGCTCGGGCGGCTCGGGCCGCTCGTCGTCGACCGCGGCGGTGGCCGTGCCCGCGGCGCCGTAGGCCTCGTCGCCGTCGCCGCCCAGGAGGTCGCCGCCGAGGAACTCGGTGCGGCCGGCCAGCCAGTCGGCCAGCTGCTGCTCCTCGGTGGAGAAGAACTCCATCGGGCGGTACTCCGGTGCCTCGACCTCGACGTCGCGGTACTTCTCGGTGCCGGTGCCGGCCGGGATGAGCTTGCCGATGATGATGTTCTCCTTGAG
>JBOGGX010000139.1:0-4453 GCA_050744245.1 Acidimicrobiales bacterium | reverse complement strand
GGTTATCGCGCCCATAGGCGCGATAACCACCCGAAGGTCGGCGAGGTCGAGGCCGCCCGGCGCCTAGCGATCGTCCGGCTCGACCGCGTCGACCTCGCGTTGCCTCTCGAGGCGCGCCGCCTTTTTGTTGGCCCGCCACAGGAGGAGCGCGAGCAGCACGACCGGCGTGGCCACCAGGAGGATCTCGTCCCACCCGCCCTGGTGGGCCAGCAGGGGCGTCAGCGTCACCGCCTCAGGCTCCCAGGAGCAGTGTCAATCCGGCAACCGTGAAGACCACCATGACCGCCACCAGCGGAAGCTGCGACCGCATGGCCAGCCGACCCGAGAATCGCTCGACGGCCCGATCGTGGGCGGACAGCACGCCGAGCACGTGACCGACGACGATGGCGATCACCTGGACCCATGCGATGGCGGCCGGCGACAGGGCGTTGTAGTCGGGCACCCAGTCGACGGTGCCGAACAGGTCCCCACCGCGGCCGAAGGGGTCTGACGCCAGGGCGATGGCCGTCTGCGACTCAAACACCAGCAGCGAGAAGTAGTGGGCCACGGCGTAGGCGAGCACGATCGGGATGAGCGAGGGCGAGAACACCTCGACCAGGTCGCGGACAGGTCGATCGGTGATCGCTGCGGTGGCCCCGATGGCGAGCCCGAAGGCGACGGTGACGGCCAGGATGCAGACGATCAGCCCGGCCGTGTTGACCGCGGTCAGCTTCCAGCCCACCAGGCCGTACTCGAACTGGAGGTCGAGCCAGAACCCGGTGCGGGTGACGCCGTCGAACGTGGTCGAGCCGAGGGTGACGAGTATGACCGCGGTGATGCCGCGCCGCACCGGCGCTCGGGCCAGGCCGCTCACCGGCGCCCTGACCCGGAGCTCGGCGGTCACCGGATCGCGGTACAAGGGGGCCAACGCGGCCAGCAGTCCGAAGATGACGGCGAAGCCCTCGCCCACCCGGAGCCAGCCCCTTCCCCACAGCCCGGCGCCGATCAGCGCGGCAACCGTGTAGGAGCCCATCCACAGCCCGACCACCCTCGGATCACTCGGTTCGTAGTAGGCGAGCTCGAGCCAGGCAAACGACAGGAGCATCACCGCCGCCGTCCACCCGGGCGCCGTCCTCGGCGTGCGGCCGGCGGTCTCCGGCATCCGGAACAGCAGGGCCAGCGTGTCGAGCGGGTTGAGCGAGCGCCAGATGTCGCCGAGGACGGCCACCGCGAACTGAATGCCGACCCAGAACACGACGTAGACGATGTACGGCGCGACGTTCGCGGCCGCGTCCGGCTGGCCGAACACTGCGGCGAGGAAGGTCAGGAGGAGGACGGCGAGCCCGACGATCCGGCCAACGACAGAGAGCGGGGAGCCGGCCCGCTGCACCCAGCCGGGCAGGGCGACGCCAGCCGCAGCTGCTTCGAGGCGGGGCTTGGGCCACAACAGCCCGAGGGCCGCGAACGAGATGAGCAGGGCGAAGCTCGCGGCATAGGCGAACATCCACAGTGGAAGGGGCAGGTCGCCCCGGGCGCCGACCCCGTGGGCGACGACGGTGATCATGATCGGGCCGAGCTGGCCCGCGGTCAGGCGGCGACTTCGAGCTGCGCCAGGAGCAGGTGGCTGTCCTCGAGCTCGATCAGGAAGAGTCCTGGGGTGCTGGCCACGAAGTCGATAACGGCGGGCACGCCGGGCTCGAGGTCGGCCGTGAGGTCGTAGCCGTGGAGGTGGGCCTCCTCGGGGCGATCGGCCGTGACCTGGATGCGCACCGGGGTGTTCACGCCCACTTGGACGGTGCGCTCGAAGGTCGGGTTGTTGCCGCTCACAACCGCGCTCACCGACACGTTGTCGCCCTGGACGTCGATGGTGATGAGCGCCTCGACGCCGGCCGGCAGGCTGGTGGCGGGCTCGGTGGTGTCCGTCGTCGTGCTGGTCGCGCCCGAGGTCGCGGTTGGCTCCGTTGTCGTCGTCGACGGCACGGTGCCGCTCTCCGGGACGCCGCCGGTCTCGTCCTCCTCAGAACCACCACCGCAGCCGGCGACGGCCAGGACGCCCGCCAGCGCGGCGGCGATGAGCATGCGGCGCAGGGCAGCGTGCTGAGCCAACGGCAGGTCCTCCGGTGCGTCGCCGAGCAGGGGAGCCATGATCCTAGGAGGTCGGCCGGGAACACCACAGTCGGGCGGGATGTCGGGCGCGTGCGGTTACGATCGAGGGCTCTTCGTTCGAGGAGTGGCAGTGCGAGAGCAGGTCGAGAAGGTGATCATCGCGGTGCGGCCGGCCATCCAGGCCGACGGCGGCGACATCTTCCTGCGCGAGGTCGACGAGGACACCGGCGTGGTCAGCGTCGAGCTCACCGGCGCCTGCGTGGCCTGCCCGGCATCGACGCTGACGCTGAAGGCCGGCCTCGAGCGCATCCTGAAGGACAGGGTCGAAGGGGTCACCGAGCTCGTCGACCTGGGCCAGGAGGAGTTCGAGGGGACCTACCTCTCGCTGTAGCCGTTGCTGGCCGCCGCTCGTGGCGTCTCGTAGTGTCGGTGGCCTGCGTGTTCACCGATCCCCGGAGGAGCTCCTGGCCGCAGCCCGCGCCGGCGACCGGGCCGCCTTGGCCCGGCTGATCACGCTCGTCGAGCGGGGCGGCGAGGCCGCCCGCGAGGTCGGGCGGGTCACGTATCCCCTCGGCGGTCGGGCCCACACCGTCGGCATCACGGGTGCGCCCGGGGCGGGGAAGTCGACGCTCACCTCGCACCTCATCCGGGCCAGACGGGTGGCCGGATCCGACGTCGCCGTACTCGCCGTCGACCCGTCCTCGCCGTTCACCGGTGGCGCCATCCTCGGCGATCGGGTGCGGATGCAGGACCATGCCCTCGATGCCGGCGTGTTCATCCGCTCGATGGCGACCCGGGGTCATCTCGGCGGCCTGGCCCTGGCCACGCCGGAGGCGGTGCGGGCGCTCGATGCGGTCGGGTTCGAGTGGGTGCTGATCGAGACCGTCGGTGTCGGCCAGGTCGAGGTCGAGGTGGCCGGTGCGGCCGACACGACGGTGGTGGTGGTGAACCCGGGGTGGGGCGACGCGGTCCAGGCGAGCAAGGCAGGACTCCTCGAGATCGCCGACGTGTTCGTGATCAACAAGGCCGACCGGCCCGGAGTCCAGGAGGCGCGGCGCGATCTCGAGCACATGCTCGACATGGCCGGTCTGCTCGCCCGCGACGGTCACGGTGATGCTGCGGGGCGCTGGCGGCCGCCGATCGAGGCGTCCGTGGCGGCTCGGGGCGAGGGCGTGGACGAGGTGTGGCACGCGGTCGACTCGCACCGGACGCATCTGGAGAAGACCGGCGAGATCGATCGTCGGCGGGAATCCCGCATGATCGAGGAGCTCAGGGCGATCGTCGTCGAGCGGCTGCTCGATCGGGCCAGGAAGGCCGGTCGGGGCGAGCGGTTCGACGGATTGCGTCAGCGCGTGTTCGATCGCGAGCTCGACCCCTATGCCGCGGCCGACGAGATCCTGGGGTGGATCGAGCAGCCGAGTAGCTAACGTCCGCCGCCATGGTCGACGAGACGAAGGTTGTGCGGGTCGAGCGGAGGGACGACGGCGTGGCCGTGGTCCGGCTCGACCACCCCAAGGTGAACGCCATCTCGGCGCAGGTGAGAAGCCAGTTGCTGGCCGCGGCCGAGTCGCTCATCGCCGATCCGCCCGGCGCCGTGGTCGTCACCGGCGGCGACCGGATCTTCGCCGCCGGAGCCGACATCACCGAGTTCGAGCAGGCGGAGCCGAGCCGGGTCGGGGCCCACTTCCTCGAGACGCTGAACACCTGGGCCGCCGTCCCACGCGTCACGATCGCCGCCATCGCCGGCTACGCCCTGGGCGGCGGGTGTGAGGTCGCCCTCGCCTGCGACTTCCGCATGGCGTCGGACCGGGCCAAGCTCGGCCAGCCCGAGATCCTGCTCGGGCTCATCCCCGGGGGTGGGGCCACGCAACGGTTGGCCCGGCTGGTGGGCCCGGCCCGGACCAAGGACCTCGTGCTGTCCGGTCGACAGGTCGACGCCGACGAGGCGCTCGCCATCGGGCTCGTCGACTGGGTCGTCCCCCACGACGAGCTCCACGAGCGGGCCATCGAGAAGGCGGCCGAGTTCGCCCGCGGCGCCCTGGCCGCCCAGGCCCTGGGCAAGCGGGCGGTCGACCGGGGCCTCGACGGGTCAATGGCTGCCGGCCTCGAGCTCGAACAGCAGCTGTTCGCCGAGGTGTTCACCACCGACGACGCCCGCATCGGCGTGCGCTCGTTCCTCGAACACGGCCCAGGCCAAGCCGAGTTCACCGGGAGGTAGCCGGCCGGCGGCGTGGACGCCCAGCGACGAGGTGTGCGCGCCGCACCACCGCCACGGTGGCTGAGCGCGAAAACCTCGGCCGGGCGACTACAGCTCCCTGGCTCGAAGCAGTTCGAGCCAGTCGGCTTGGCGCACGGCGACCTCGATCTC
>JBOGGX010000138.1:0-2239 GCA_050744245.1 Acidimicrobiales bacterium | reverse complement strand
GGCATGCGCTGGCCCCGCGTCCGGCCCGTGCTGCTGGCCGCCGCGCCCGGGGCGCTGCTCGGCGCCCTGGCCTACGTGCTCGGGTGGCAGTGGGGCCATGAGATCCCCGCCGGGTTCGACTGGCCGGCCCAGTTCGGACGGGCCCACCCGTTCGGCTGGCTGGCCGTGCTCCTGCTCCTGGCCGACGTCGTCATCGCCAAGGCTCGTTCTGTCGCCCCAGGGTCTCGAAAACCGGGACCTGCGGGCGACACAACCAGAGCTACAGGTTCGGTCGCCCCAGGGTCTCGAAGACCGGGACCTGCGGGCGACGAAACCGGGGCGGGGTAGTGTCGTCGGCCGCTGTGTCGCCTCTGCCGCCTCCGAGTCCGCCGCCGCCGCCACCCCCCGAGGACCCCATGGCCCGCAAGCTGGCCGACCTGGCCGCCGAGGCCGGGCTGCGGCGCATCCACATGCTGGCCTGGCGCGACCTGGGCGACGTCGAGGCGGGCGGTTCCGAGGTCCACGCCGCCAACGTGGCCCGGCTGTGGGCCTTGGCGGGGCTCGACGTCACCATGCGCACGTCGCACGCCCAGGGCCGACGGCCGATGGCCATCCGCGACGGCTATCGGGTGGTCCGCCGGGCGGGTCGGTACATGGTGTTCCCCCGGGCGGTGTGGGGCGAGGTCACGGCCAAGTACGGGCCGTACGACGGCCTGGTCGAGATCTGGAACGGCATGCCGTTCTTCTCGCCCCTGTGGGACCGGGGCCGGCGGGTGGTGGTCGTCCACCACGCCCACACCGAGATGTGGCCGATGGTCCTCTCGCCGAAGTGGGCCCGGCTGGGCGACGCCGTCGAACGCCGCCTGGCCCCGCCGGTCTACGGCCGGTCGCGGATCATCACCCTGTCCGAGACGTCGAAGGCCGACCTGGTGGCGACCCTCGGATTCAGGCCCGAGCGCATCACCGTGGTCCCGCCCGGAATCGACGATCGCTTCTCGCCGGCCCCTCCCGGCGCCCGGTCACCGACCCCGCTGGCCGTGGCCGTCGGCCGGCTCGTCGCGGTCAAGCGGTTCCCGGTGGCCGTCCGGGCCGCGGCCCTGGTTCGCCGGCGGGTGCCCGGCTTCAAGCTGGTCATCGTGGGCGAGGGCCAGGATCGGCCGGAGCTCGAACAGCTCGTCGACGAGTTGGGCGCAGGTGATGCGGTCGAACTGCCCGGCCACCGCTCCGACGGCGATCTGGTCGACCTCTACCGCCGGTCCTGGGTCGTCCTGTCGACCTCGGCGGCCGAGGGTTGGGGCATGTCGCTCACCGAGGCGGCGGCGTGCGGGACATCGGCTGTGGCCACCGACATCGCCGGCCACCGCGACGCGGTGATCGACGGCGAGACCGGGATCCTCTTCGCACGCGGCGATCCGGCCGCCGCGGCCGACGCCCTGACCCGGATGCTCACCGACGACGGCCTGCGGTCCAGGTTCGCCGCCGCCGCACAGGCCCGGTCGGCCCAGTTCACGTGGGGCACGACCGCGGTCGAGATCCTCCGGGCCCTGGCCGACGAGCGGGCAACAACATGAGCGGCGTGCGGGACGACCTGTTCGTGCTCGGCGTCGACCTCGACGGCGTGTGCGGCGACCACACCACCGCCTTCCGCCAGGTCGTGGCCGAGCTCCGGGGCGTCGACCCTGCGTCACTGTCGCTCGAGCGGTCGTGGGACTTCACCGAGTGGCACGTCGCCGAGCTGGGTGGGTTCGACGCCGTCCACCGGACCGCGGTCATGGACTACCGCATGTTCCGGTCGATGCCGGTCATGCCGGGCGCGGCCGACGCCCTCTGGCGGCTGTCCGACGCGGGCATCTGGATCCGGCTCATCACCCATCGGCTGTGTGTCAACTGGGGCCACGCGGTGGCCGTGTCCGACACGGTGGCCTGGCTCGACGCCACCGGCGTGCCCTACCGCGACATCTGCTTCCTCGGCGAGAAGACCGCGGTCGGCGCCCACTGCTACGTCGAGGACAGCCCGTTCAACATCGAGGCGCTCCGGGCCGGCGGCCACGAGGTGATCGTGTTCGACGCCCCCTACAACCGCGAGCTGGGCGGGCCGAGGGCCGAGACCTGGACCGAGGTCGAGGCCATGGTGCTCGACCTGGCCGCCACCCGGGGCTTCGCCCTGCAGGGCCAGCTCCCCGGCCTCGACGACCCCACCCGCCGGCTCCGCTCCCGCCTCGACCCCTGACCCCTGACCCCTGACCCCGAGCGAATGTTC
>JBOGGX010000137.1:0-41634 GCA_050744245.1 Acidimicrobiales bacterium | reverse complement strand
TCGCCGGTCCTGGCGCCGTGAGGTCGTAAGTCCAGGTGGGGTGGTACGGAGATCCTTCTCAGTAGCCATACTCGCGCTCATCAAACTTGCCGAAAAGTTCAACGCCACCGCGACAGAGAAGTCCTAGACGGCGGATGGCTAGCGTGCGCCCGTGGCCGGACGCTCACCGACCTGCGTGTGGCGCATCCGGCCCGAGGTCGTCGTGGCCCTCGACGAACGGTTCGGCGAACCGGTCGACGCCTACGTCAACGGTTCCCAGACCTGGCTGCGCGACGACGGTCCGGGCGCCACCACCCTCGAATGGCGGCTGCACCCGGTGCCCGGGTTCCGGCGCCCCGCCGACGTTGGGGTGTACGAGCTGTTCTCATCGGTCGCCCTCGCCCTCGAGACCGGCGCGACGCCACCGGCGACCCCCGAGGAGCTGTGGGAGGGGCTCGAGGCGTTCCCCGCCTACGGGGACGAGGTCGAACCGGCGCCGCTGGCCGCCGCCTGTGCCGAGGCGCTCGGCCTCCCGCCGGACGCGTCCGGGCTGGTCGACCACGAGTCGATCGGCGACGAATGGGAACGCTCGGTAGGGAGGACGTCGATCATCACCGCCCTCCTCGCCCAACTCGACGAGGCGTCGCCGTAGCCGAAACTCCACTCTGTGTCGACTTTGGCTGGAATAGCGCGCGCAAGTCTCCACAGAACGAGACGCTCGTCGGTTGCCGAAGGCCACGCCGGCGAGGCCTGAGGCCGAGTGGCGCAGACGAGTCAGCTTCTCCAGGGTTGGTCACGGGGCGGGTCGAAGAAGGGCTTGACCTCCTCGTCCCGGACCGCGGCGAACGCCAGGGCGCTCCACAACCCGGCCCCGGCCAGCGGCTCGGGCAGTTCGTCCTCGGCGAACCATCCGGCGTCGGCGCACTCCAACGGGTGCGACTTGAGATCGCCGCCCGTGGCCCGGCAATGGAAGAGCAACGAGTACAGCGGGACCCTGGTGAAGCCGAGACGCATCCCGTCGAGAACTCCGAGCAGGCGGACGGGCTCGCACATGATGCCGGTCTCCTCCCGCACCTCCTTCACCGCCACCTCGGACGGCGAGTAGCCGATGTCGGCCCAGCCCGTCGGATAGAGCCACACGCCGGAGTCGGCCCGCTGCACGAGGAGCAGCTCACCGGCCTCGTTGCCGACCACCGCACCGATGGCGACCTTGGGGGTGGCGTAGCCGGCGATCCCGTCGCCGACCTGGCCCAGCCAGTCGTCGATCATCCGAGCGGTATCGAAGTCGGATCCGGCGGCGACGCGGATGTCGGCCGCGACCGCCAGCACCTCCTCGAACCGCTCCCGCTCGTACAGGTTCTTGGTGAACCCGAGCCCGGTCCTGGCGATACCGGCCAGCGCTTCGCTCCATCGCAGCAGGTCGTGGCGGCTCGGTTGGGTCGGCGAGCTCGGATCGGTCACCACGGGCGAGGCTATCGGGGGGCGGCGACGGCGCTGGCAGCCTTGCGGGCGGCGACCACCACGGGGTCCCACACCGGCGAGAAGGGCGGCGCATAGCTCAGGTCGAGGTCGATCATCTCCGAGACGGTGAGCCCGGCGGTGACGGCGACGGCGACGACGTCGATGCGCTTGGCCGCACCTTCCTCCCCGACGATCTGAGCGCCGAGCAATCGACCGGTGCCCCGCTCCGCGACCAGCTTTACCGTGATGGGCTTGGCGCCGGGGAAGTAGCCGGCACGGGTCGTGCTCTCGATGGTCACCGCCACCGGCTCGAACCCGGCCGCCCGGGCCTCCCGCTCGTTCAGCCCGGTCCGGGCCACCTCAGTGGCGCAGATCTTGGTGACGGCGGTGCCGACCACCCCGCCAAAGGTGGCGTAGCCCCCGCCGAGGTTGACGCCGGCCACCCGGCCCTGGCGGTTGGCGACCGTGCCCAGGGCGATGTGTACGGGCCGCCTCGACACGAGGTGGAACGATCCGGCGCAGTCACCGGCGGCCCACACGTGCTCGGTTCTCGTCCGCTGGCGCCGGTCGACGGCGATGGCGCCGGTCGGGCCGAGTTCGATCCCGGCGTCGCCGGCCAGCTCGGCGTTGGGCTGGACGCCCAGGCCGAGCACGACCACGTCGGCGGGCAGCTCACCGGCCGCCGTGTGCACCTTGCCC
Source organism: Acidimicrobiales bacterium (assembly GCA_050744245.1). Taxonomy (GTDB): domain Bacteria; phylum Actinomycetota; class Acidimicrobiia; order Acidimicrobiales; family JBOGGX01; genus JBOGGX01. The sequence goes on along the minus strand of JBOGGX010000137.1, from coordinate 39,495 downwards.
TCCTCGAAGCCCTCGACCTCGACCCCGGTGCGCAGGTCGACGCCGAACCGGCGCAGGGCGTCGGCCACCAGCCCGGCCATGTCGGCATCGAGCGTCGACATGACCTGTTCGGAGGCCTCGACGAGGACCACGCGGGCGCCCCGCTGGACGAAGGCCTCGGCCATCTCGAGCCCGATGTAGCCCCCGCCGACCACGACCACGTCGCCGCACTTCGATTGGGCGACCATGTCGAGCAGGGCGGCGCCGTCGTCGAGGGTCTGCACGCCGCGGACGAACGGCAGCTCGATCCCGGGCAGGTCCGGTCGTCGGGGCCGAGCCCCGGTGGCGACCAACAGCTCGTCGAAACCGAGCGAGAGCGACCGGTCGCCGGCGCGGTCGACGACCTCGACCCGGCCCGCGTCGACGTCGATCGCCGTGACCTCGTGCTCCGTCCGGACGTCGATGCGCAGGTCCTGGAACTCCTGCGGCGTCCGAACCACCAGGGTCTCGAGATCGTCGACGACGCCGCCGACGACGTAGGGGATGCCGCAGACGGAGTAGCTGGTGTGCCGGCCACGCTCGATGGCGACGATCTCGAGCTTGGGGTCGAGCCGCCGGGCCTGCGACGCGGCCGACATGCCGGCGGCGTCCCCACCGATGACGACGAGTCGCGTCACGCCGTCAGCCTCGCATCCAGCGGGCCGGGTCGGAGAAGAACGCGCTGCGGGCCAACACGGTCGCCGCGCCGGCATGGCGCGCCGCCTGCAACCGATCCGTGTCGACGTGCGAGCCGTAACCGACGACCGGCGACCGACCGGCGACGGCGGTGATCGCGTCGATGGCGTCCGGCCGGCCGAGGTCGACGACGACGCTGGCCGCCCCCCCACCGGCGAGGGCGTCGGCCAGCTGAGCGGCCGAGCGCACAAACGTGATGTCGATGCCCGACGCTCCCGCCGCCCTGGTCATCTTGGACCGATCCATCAGGTCGACGACGTAGGCGACAACGCTGCTCATCGCTTCCCCTCGTGCCGCCGTCGCGTCAGCACGACGTGGGCCTTGGCCGCTCCCCATTCGATCCCGGCCTCGGCCAATCCAGGATCGACATCGGCGTACGATGCCGGCGCCAGGTCGTAGATGTCGTCAGGGAACGCGCGGTCGGCGAACGAGTCGCGTTCGACGGGCGGCACCCCCGCGGCGCGCAGCACCGCGGTCGGAAACCGCACCGCCCGCCGCACGAGGTCGAGCGGGCTCGTCCACTGCTCGTCGACGTCGGCGTCGACGAGCGCCCTGACCTCGGTACCGACCTCGGCCCCGGCCCGCCGGCCTGCGGCCTCCGCCCCGGCCAGGACGGCCGGGTCGACGTCGCCCAGCCAGGCTCGCACCAACCGCTCCACGTTGCCCACCACCCAGCCGGGGAGCGCGGCCTCGATGCCGTCGGCGAGCGCGGTGGCATAGGCGGCCAGCCGCGCCTCGTCACTCGGTTGCGGACCGGCGGAGGGCATCGTTGAGGTTGCCCGACCTGAGCCCTTCCAGATCGAGGGTGACGTAGCGGTAGCCGGCAGACCGCACCGCGGCGACGACCTCGGAACGCCGATCAAGAATCGACGCAAGGTCGGACACCGGCACCTCGATCCGGGCGACGTCGCCGTAGTGCCGTACCCGAAGGGCAGCGAAGCCGAGGTCGTGGAGCGCCCGTTCGGCCCGCTCGATGCGGCCCAGCACGGCGACGGTGACCTCGGTGCCGTACGGGACCCGAGAGGCGAGGCAGGCCGCCGCGGGCTTGTCCCATGTGCGCAGCCCGAGCCGGCGCGACCACGCCCGCACGTCGGCCTTGGTGAAGCCGGCGTCGACCAACGGGAACTTCGCCCCGCCCCGCGCCGCCGCCTCCTGGCCGGGCCGGTGGTCGCCCAGGTCGTCGAGGTTGACCCCGAGCACGACGGTCGCCGATTCCCGGGCCGCGATCGGCGCCACCGCCTCCATGAGGGCGTTCTTGCACCAGTAGCAGCGATCGCCGTCGTTGCGGCGGTAGGCCGCGTCGTCGAGCTCGTCGGTCTCGATCGCCCGCCACCGCAGCCCCCACTCCGCAGCCAAGGCGGCGCAGTCGTCGCGCTCCTCCCCGGCCAGAGACGGGGAGACCGCGGTGAGTGCCACGACCCGCTCGGGCCCGAGCGTGTCGTTGGCCATCCAGGCCAGGAAGGCGGAGTCGGCCCCGCCGGAGAACGCCACCGCCACCCGGCCGAGGTCGCCCAGGCCGGTGCGGAGCCGCCCGAGCGCAGCCCCGTCAGCCATCGAGCACCTCGATGCGGATGCGCTTGAAGGCCTTGCCCTTCGACTCGGTCTTGACCACCCGGACCCGCCCGACCTCGGCCGTCGACCGGACGTGGGTGCCGCCGTCGGCCTGCTTGTCGAGCCCGACGATGTCGATGACGCGGATCTCCTTGACCGCCTCCGGGATCATGTTGACCTTGGTGCGGATCAGGTCGGCGTCGGTGACCGCCGCGTCACGCGGCAGGAACTCGGTCCCGATCGGACGGTCGGCCGCGATCTCGGCGTTGATGAGCTCCTCGACGGTGGCCCCGAACCCCTCGGGCAGCGGGTCGAACTCGAAGTCCATGCGGGCGCTGAGCGGCGCCATCTGCCCACCCGTCACGGCCGTGCCCCACCGCTCCCAGATCACGCCGCACAGGATGTGCAGCGCCGAGTGGGTGCGCATCAGGGCGTGGCGCCGGTCCCAGTCGATCTCGCCGTGCACCGTGGTGCCAACGGGCGGGACCGGTCCTTCGACGGTGTGCCACGCCATCGGGCCTTCCTTCTGCACGTCGGTGACCTCGGCTTGTCCGGACGCGGCGTCGTCGGCCGTCCACGACAGGGTCCCCGTGTCGTGGGGCTGTCCGCCGCCGGTCGGGTAGAACACCGTGCGGTCGAGCGCCACCCGGTCGCCCTCGACCGCGATCACGGTGGCGTCGATGACACGCCGATATGCGTCCCGCAGAAAGAGCAGTTCTGTTTCCACAGGGTTGCATTCTGGCGCACGAATCCCCCGAGCCCGCCACGGCAGGTAGAGTCCTTCGCCGATCACCTGACCGAAGCATGGGAGGCACCAAAGAATGGTCAGAACACCTTGGGGGAGAAAGCTCTTCGCGATCGCGCTCGTCGGCGCGACCGCCATGGTCGGGCTCGGTTGCGCCGACGACGACGATGACGGCGACGCCGCCCCGGGCGGCGGCTTCGAGCCCGGCGAGTACGGCGCGGTCGACATCGGGCCTGACGACCCGATCGTGATCGCCTCGCTGCAGGCGATCTCCGGCGACACCGCCAGCCTGGGCACCGACCAGGTCCGTGCCATCGAGATCGCCATCGCCGATCGAGGCGGCGAACTGCTCGGCCACCAGATCGAGCTGCAGTCCGAGGATGACGGGTGCCGGGCCGAGGCGGGGCAGACCGCAGCCAACCGGATCGTCTCCGATCCGCAGATCGTCGGCGTGATCGGCTCGAGCTGCTCTGGGGCGGCCGTGCCGGCCATGAGTACGTTCGTCGATGAGCACCTGGTGATGATCTCCGGCTCCAACACGTCGCCGGGGCTCACATCCGACCTGGAGGGCAACGCCCTCGAGAACAACCAGGAGGGCTACTTCCGCATCGCCCACAACGACATCATCCAGGGCCAGGCCGCGGCCCAGTTCGCCTTCGATGAGCTCGGCGCCACGACCGCGGCGACCGTGCACGACGGCGACCCCTACACCGAAGGGCTGGCCACCGCCTTCGGCACATCGTTCACCGATCTCGGCGGCGAGGTCGTCCTGGCGACGGCGGTCGACCCGGACGCGACCGACATGAGGCCGGTCCTCACCGAGATCGATGCCGCCGCACCAGACATCGTGTTTTTCCCGATCTTCCAGCCCGCGGCCAACTTCGTCATCCAGCAGTCGAAGGAGTTCCCTGGGCTCGCCGACAGCAACAAGATGATGGGGGCCGACGGCCTGCTGTCCGACACCTTCATCGTCCTGCCCGAGACCGAGGGCATGTACTTCTCCGGCCCGGCCGCGCCGGTCGGCGCCGCCTACGACGACTTCGTCGCCAAGTACGAGGCGGAGTTTGGAGAGGCGCCGATCCAGTCGTTCCACGCTCATGCCTACGACGCCACCAACATCCTGCTCGACACCATCGAGGAGGTGGCGGTCGAGGACGACGACGGCACGCTCCACATCGATCGGATGGCGCTCATCGAAGCGCTCTACGACGTCGATGGCTACGAGGGTCTGACCGGCTCGCTGAGCTGCGACGAGTTCGGCGATTGCGCCGACCCGAAGATCGACGTCCTCCAGAACTCCGAGGCGACGGTGACGATCGGCGACGTTCGGGCCAACGTTCTGTTCACGTACGACCCGGAGGGGTAGTCGTCCGCTCGAGTGAGCGGGCCGGGTGCCGCGGTCGTGCCGTGGTACCCGGCCCCGCACCGATGAGGTGAGGCTGCCAGGGAGAGGACGTGGCCGAGACCGTCATTGAACCGAAGGGACCGGTTGGCGCCGGGCGGAGGCTCCAGTTGCCGTGGGTCGACGGCTTCCTCTGGGTCATCCGGATCGTGGCCGTCGTGCTCATCGTGTGGGGCGCCGTCAACAGCCTCACCAGCGGACGCCTCAGCGGCCAGCAGTGGCGCGACCTGATCGTGTTCGGCATCGCGCAGGGCTCGATCTACGCCCTGATCGCCCTCGGGTACACCATGGTCTACGGCGTCCTCCGGTTCATCAACTTCGCCCACGGCGAGGTTTTCATGATCGGGGCCATGACCGGGTACTACGTGTCGACTCGGCTGGCCAGGACCGCGTTGTGGGACGGCCAACCGTTCGTCGCCCTGTTCATCGTCCTGCTCTGCTGCATGGCCGTGTCGGCGCTGGTCGCCCTGCTCCTCGAGCGGGTGGCCTACCGGCGGCTCCGGGGCGCACCCCGGCTGGTTCCGTTCATCACCGCCATCGGCGCCTCGTTCTTCCTGATATACGCGGTCGGCGGACTCTTCGGCACCGACGTGAAGGAGTACCCGCAGGTCGACGTCCTCGTCGGCCAGTTCAGCTTCCTGGGCTTCCGCATCCAGCGGGTCCATCTGCTCGTGATCGTGGCCGCGGTGGTGATGATGCTCGGCCTCTACTACTTCGTGGAGAAGACCAAGGCCGGAAGGGCGATGCGGGCCGTGGCCGAGGACCAGGAGACGGCCCGGCTAATGGGCATCGACGTCGATCGCACGATCGCCCTGGTCTTCGGCGTCGGCGGGGCGATGGCCGGCGCCGCCGGGCTGCTGTTCGGGCTGGTGTTCCGGAACGTCTTCTACCTCACGGGGTTCCTGGCCGGCATCAAGGCGTTCACCGCGGCGGTGCTGGGCGGCATCGGCAACATCGTGGGGGCCATGCTCGGCGGCCTGACCCTCGGCGGCGTCGAGTCGCTCGGGCCGAGCCTGGTGCTCACCGGTCTCGGCATCCCGGCGGCCCACCAGCTGAAGGACGTGGTCGCCTTCCTCGCCCTGGTGCTGGTGTTGATCTTCCGCCCCAGCGGCATCCTCGGTGAGCGGGTCGGCGAGGAGCGGGGGTAGCCGTGGCCGTCCGCACCGTCCCCACCGAGGTTCCCGCCGGAGCCGGCGCCGATGTGTTTGTTCCTCGTCCGGTCTCGATGTGGCCCGCCACCCGAGCCGGGTTGGTGGGCGGGCTGACCGGAGCGTTCGTCTCGGCCATCGGGATGGTCCAGAGCTTCTCCGAGCGCGACCTCATCGGCGAGGTGTCGCTCGGCGCCGTGCTGCTCGTGGGTATCCCGCTGCTCGTCGGCTACGTCGGCGGGCGGCCGCCGCCGCGGCTGGAGGGGTTCGCCGCGCCCGTCACCGGGGGCCGCAACGTCGCCGCCGGGCTGGTGGCCGGGTTCGTCAACGGTGTAGCCATGAGCACCTTCGTGCTCGTGATCGACAACTTCGAGGTCCGCGAGATCTTCATCAACATCACGCCCGATCTCGTACGGGTGGAGCCTCGGCTGCTCACCTTCGGCCAGCCCATGTGGCCGGGCGTCGCCCTCATCCTCGGGATCTACGCCGCGGCCGGCGCCATCGGCGCAGCGGTGCACCTCCTGACCGACCGGTGGCGGCGGGCGGTGCTCTCTGGTGTCTTCGCCGTGCTGGCGTTGGCGTTGCTGGCGCCCTTCGTGCAACAGATCCTCCGGGGTATCCGCGACGAGCTGAACATCGAGACCGATCCGCTGAACGACTTCCTCTACCGGTCGACCGGCGCGCTCACCATCGCCGGCGCGCTCACCATCGCAGTCGTGACCATCGCCATCTACGCGTTCCGCTTCCGACGCACGCAAACGTCCATCCGGACGCGGGTCGAGCGGCTCCCGGTGTCGCGCCGCCGGCTGGTCTACGTCGGCGGCCTCGCCGTCACTCTGCTCGTGCTGGGGATGCTACCGCAGATCCTGGGCACCTTCCTCAGCGGTGTGCTGAACACCGCCGGCATCTTCCTGATGATGGCGTTGGGACTGAACATCGTGGTCGGGTTGGCCGGGCTGCTCGACCTCGGCTACGTCGCGTTCTTCGCGGTCGGGGCCTATACCACGGCCCTGCTCACCTCGCCTGGCTCGAGCCTCGAGGCGCAATGGGCAATCTGGGCGGCCATCCCCTTCGTGCTGCTGGCCGCCGGACTGGCCGGGCTCATGGTCGGGACGCCGGTCCTGCGGATGCGGGGCGACTACCTGGCCATCGTCACCCTCGGGTTCGGAGAGATCGCCCGTCTGCTGTTCCTCTCCGACTGGCTCAAGCCGATCTTCGGTGGAGCCCAGGGGATCACCCGGATCCCGAACGTCACCATCGGACCCATCGAGATCAACGGGGAGCAGGCGTTCCTCTACCTCATCTTCGTGTGCATCGTCATCGCGGCGTACGTCTCGTACGCGGTCCAGGACTCGCGCATGGGGAGAGCCTGGATGGCCATGCGGGAGGACGAGGCCGTGGCCGAGGCCATGGGTGTCAACATCGTCGCCGCCAAGCTCTCGGCCTTCCTCATCGGCGCCGTGCTGGCCGGCTTCGCCGGCGCCCTCTTCGGCGCCAAGGTCGGATCGGTGTTCCCCCACAGCTTCGACATCGCCGTCTCGATCACGGTCCTGGTGGTGATCATCGTCGGCGGCATGGCCAGCCTGCCCGGCGTGGTTCTCGGGGCGTTGGTGCTGGTGGCGTTGCCCGAGCTGCTCAGAGAGTTCGAGGAGTACCGGTTCCTCATCTACGGAGCCCTGCTCATCTTCATGATGCTCAACCGGCCGGAGGGTTTCATCCCGAACAAGCGCCGAGTCACGGAGTTGCACGAGGACGAGGTCCTGCAGGACGCCTGGCTTCGGGCCAGCGCCCAGGAGGCGGTGCCCGCCGACGCGCCGGGCCGCGAGGGCGGCGGCTGATGGCGCTCCTGGAGATACGAGGGCTCACCAAGGACTTCGGGGGGGTCCGGGCCATCAGCGACCTCGACCTCGACGTCGACGAGGGACAGATCGTCAGTGTCATCGGTCCGAACGGCGCCGGCAAGACCACCCTGTTCAACATCATCACCGGGATGATCCCGCCCGACGTCGGCGAGATCCGCCTCGACGGCAACAGCATCGTCGGCCTCCGGCCCAGCCAGATCCTCGGACAAGGGATCGCCCGCACCTTTCAGAACGTGCGGCTGTTCCCGGAGATGACGGTGCGCGAGAACGTCATGGTCGCCCGCCATTGCCGCACCCGGTCTGGGCTCTTCAGCGCCATCCTCAAGACACCGTCGTTCCGGCGGGAGGAGGAGGAGACCCGCCGGCGGGCCGAGGCGGCGCTGGCGTTCTTCGGCTCACGGCTGGTCGGGTATCGCTTCGACATGCCCGCCATGTCGCTGTCGTACGCCAACCGGCGCCGGCTCGAGATCGCTCGGGCGCTGGCGTCCGGACCCAAGCTCATCCTCCTCGACGAACCGACCGCGGGCATGAATCCCCAGGAGACCCGCCAGCTCACCGAGCTGATCGTGCGGCTCCGCGACGAGACAGGAGTGACGATCCTGCTCATCGAGCACGACATGCCGGTCGTCAAGGGCACCTCCGAGCATGTCATGGTGTTGGACTTCGGGCAGCGAATCGCCGAGGGGACCTACGACGAGGTGGCCACCAACGAACAGGTCATCGAGGCCTACCTGGGACGAAAGGCGGCGGCAGGGGCGTGAGTGAGCAAAGCGAGCGAGCGGCGGGCGGGCGAGCCGACCGGTGACGGGGTGTGGGGGCGCAGCCCCAGGAGGACACGGCGTGAGTGAGCGAAGCGACGCGGCGGCCGGGGCCACGCGGGTGGCCGAAGTGGCCAACGTGGTGGAGCTCGAGCCCGACGGCCAGCCCGTCCTCGAGCTGCGCAACGTCTCAACGCACTATGGGCCGATCCAGGTCCTGCGCGACGTGAGCATCCAGATCTTCCCTGGTGAGGTGGTGTGCCTGCTCGGCGGGAACGCCAGCGGCAAGACCACGACGCTCAAGACCGTCCTTGGCTTCGTCGTTCCCTCACACGGTGACGTGATGCTCGACGGGGTGCGGGTGAACGGCATCCCAACCCAACGTCTCGTCGAGATGGGCCTATCGATGGTCCCGGAGAACCGCCGGCTGTTCAAGCGGATGACGGTCAAGGAGAACCTCGACCTCGGCTCGTACCTGCGCCGCGACAAGGACGCCATCGAGGAGGATCTGGCGCGGATGTTCACACTGTTCCCCCGGGTCAAGGACCGGCTCGGCCAGCGGGCCGGGACGCTGTCCGGGGGCGAGCAGCAGATGGTCGCCATGGCCCGGGCACTCATGGCCAGGCCCAAGGTGCTGCTGATGGACGAGCCGTCGATGGGGCTCGCCCCCGTGCTGGTCGAGCGGAACTTCGAGATCATTCAGCAGGTCAACGAGCAGGGCACCACCATCTTCGTCGTCGAGCAGAACGCCAACATGGCCCTGTCGATCGCCCACCGCGGCTATGTGCTGCAGACCGGCCGGATCGTGCTGGCCGACACCGGAGAGAGCCTCCTCGCCAACCAGCAGCTGCGCGAGGCCTACCTGGGCGAGATGTAGTCAACGGCGTCTTCGTGGCTCCGGAAGGTCGCTGGGATACGTGACATCGATCTCGGTGATGCTTCGGGGGAAGTCACGGGCGTTGTTGGTGACGAAACGGTCGGCGCCGGCGCCGACCGCCGTGGCCAGATGAACGGCGTCTGCCGCCGTCAGCCGATGCGAAGCGCCGAGGGCGACCGCCAACTCCGCAGTCGCTTCGTAGGTGGGACGAAGATCGAGCCGGCCCAGGAGGGCGGCGAGCGCGACGAGCTCGTCGTGAGCTTCCTCCCGGATCGGCCCGCTCAACAGCTCCGGCACAAGCAGGACGGAACCGATCCCCACCGCTGCGCCGGTCTCCTCCACCGGTGCGCCGACGAACAGGGCTCGCACCCGTCGGCCCAGTGCGTGACCTCGCGCCGCCGCGTAGATGAGCACGTCCGCATCGAAGGCATCCACCATCGGGCGGGAGGGGCAACTCGTGTTGCGAGCCTCGGCCCCGGTACGCCACCGCGCAAGCGAGCAGGAAGGCTCGTGGTCACGCTCGATGTCGCCAACCGCGCGCTTCATGGCCATCGAGCCTGGCGCTCAACAGGTAGCAGGGGCCGGAGCGTCGCCAGCATGGGGGCGACAGCTGGCTCAGAGCCGCCCGCTGGCGATGATCCTCTTGAGGAAGGCGCGGGTCCTGGGGTGATCGGGCTCGGTGAACATCTTGTCCGGCGGACCTTGTTCGAGGATCGCCCCGGAATCGAGGAAACAGACCCGGTCGGCGACCTCCCTGGCGAACGTCATCTCGTGGGTGGCCAGCATCATGGTCATGCCTTCCATCGCAAGCTCCCGCACGATCTCGAGCACCTCGGCCACCAGCTCGGGATCGAGCGCGCTGGTGACCTCGTCGAACAGCATCAGCTTGGGCTGCATGGCCAGGGCCCGGACGATGGCCACCCGCTGCTGCTGACCGCCGGAGAGACGGTCGGGATACTCCCGGGCCTTGCCGTCGAGACCGATGCGGTCGAGCAGGCCATGGGCCCGGGCCTCGGCCTCGGCGTGCGAGAGCCCGAGCACCTTCCGGGGGGCGAGGGTGATGTTGCTGAGCACCGTCATATGGGGAAACAGATTGAAGCTCTGGAAAACGATGCCCACCGACCGGCGGAGTCGGTTCACGTCGACGCTCTTGGCCGATGCCTCGACGCCGTCGAGATAGATGGCGCCGACCTCGATGGCTTCGAGGGCGTTGACGCAACGCAGGAGCGTCGACTTGCCCGAGCCGGAAGCGCCGATGAGGCACACCACCTCATGCTCGTCGACGGCCAGGTCGACGCCACGCAGCACCTCGACGTCGCCATAGCGCTTGTGCACGTCGACCAGCTCGAGGAAGTGGGGGTCCACCGGTACGCTCATGCGGTGGCTCGCATCCGTCGCTGGTCCCGCTCGAGCAGATAGTCGGTGAAGCGGGTCATCGGGATCGTGAGCAGCAAGAACAGCAGCCCCAAGCCCGTGAACGAACTCAGGTTGAAGAACGTGCCTGAGTAGATCTGCGCCCGACGAAAGCCCTCGAGCACGCCCACCACCCCAACGAAGATCGTCTCCTTCTGCAACGCGATGAAGTCGTTGAGCAGCGGGGGGATCACCCTCCGGACGGCCTGGGGCAGCACCACGTAGCGCATGGTTGTCGCGTGGGACAGGCCGAGAGAACGGGCGGCCGACGTCTGGCTCCGGTGCACGCTCTCGATTCCCGCCCGGTAGACCTCAGCAACATAGGCGCCGTACACGATGGTCAGGGCGAGGATGGCGAGTTGGAAGTTGCTCCACTCCCCAACCACGGGGACGTTGGCGATGGGGAAACCGAACACGATCATGTAGACGACGAGCAGGGCGGGCAGGCCGCGGAACAGGTCGATGTACACGATCGAGGCCCAGCGCACCGGCCGGAGCAGGGGCGTCGATGCCCCCCGGGCCAGGGCGAGCACCATGGCCCACACCAACACGAGCACCTCGGAAATCAGCATCACCTCGAGGTTGATGACAAACCCCCGCCACACCTGGGGGAAGCTCTGGGTCAGGTGCTCCCAGTTGAAGAAGGTGTTGATGAACTGTTCCACTGAGGCCCCTCTCGGCTCGCGGCACGGGGCCAGCAGCGCCGGCGATCTGCGGGCCGGCGCTCGTCAGGTCGCGATCACCGGGATGTCGCCGGGGTCGGCGCCGAAGTACTCCTCGAGCAGGTCGCCGATCACACCCTCGTCCCGCAACGCCTCGATGGCATCGTCGAAGATCGGCGTGTTGGGCGAGTCCTTGGCCAGCACCCCCCCGTACTGCTCGCCGGTCTCGAACTGGGCGATCACCTCGGCGTCGCCGACCTGCCCGGCCTGCACCGCCCCCAGCACGATGGGCACGTCGAGGAGGACCGCGTCGATCTGCCCGGCGGTCAGCGCGGTGAAGGCATCGACGGTGGTGTTGTAGATCTGCACCTCGGTGTCGGGCTGGATGGTGTCCGTGACGAAGGAGGCACCGGTGGTGTTGACCTGAGCGCCCCATCGGATGGCCTTGGCGTCGTCGATGGTCTCGATGGTGACCTCAGGAGCCGCCAGCACGCCCTGGTTGGCGTCGAAGTACGGCGCGGTGAAGTCGACCACCTGCGCCCGCTCGTCCGTGATCGTCACCTGGCTGAAGTCGATGTCGCACGGGCACTCCTGCCCGGCCACGAGCCCGGCGAACGGCATCTCCACGAACTGCACGTCGGCGATGCCGAGGTTGTCGGCAATGGCGCGGGCGAGATCGACCTCGAAGCCACCCTCGATGGAGTCGTAGTCGTCGCCGATCCAGAACGGCGGGGCGGGGAGCTCGGTCGCCACCGTGAGCACGCCATCCTCCACCAGCTCGACTTCCGACGCCGCTCCGTCATCGGGTGCTGGCGTCGCGTCGTCGGCGTCGTCGTCGTCGCCGCATGCCGCCGCGAACAACACGACCGCGACGAGGGCAGCTGTGATCTTGCGCACCGGTACCTCCCTCTCGGTGTCAGTCTGGCGCGGACTCTAGCCCGGCGAGCACCTCTTCGATCGACGCCACCATGCCCGTGTAGAACGGTCCGAACTCGGCGTAGCGGGCCGACGCCTCGTCAAAGCGCATGGTGTAGACGCAGTCCTTCAAGTCGTCGGGGCCGACCGCGAACAGCGTCACCCCCCACTCCCAGTCGTCGAGCCCGGTCGACCCGGTCACCAGCTGCAGCACCCGGCGGTGGAACAGCTTGCCGGTGGCGCCGTGGCCGAGCATGAGTGCCTTGCGCTCGTCATAGGGAAGCGCGTACCAGTTGGCATCGGGCAGCCGCCGCTTCGACATCGGGTAGAAGCACCAGGCCGGCTTCCCCTTGGGCGGCAGCCTGGGGTAGAGGCGGACCTGCCTCATCGCCTCTGGGACCTCCTGGGCGTACTCGGACACCTCGGTGAGCGAGACGTAGGAGTCGACCACGTCGAGCCCGGCCGCGGCGACCTCGGTCTGGAACCGGCGCAGCCGCCACAAATCGGGGCCGATCGCCATCAGACCCAGATCGGCCTTGTGACCGAGGATGGCCACCGCGACCACCTGGTAGTCGTCGGCCTCGGCCTGCTTTACCGCGCCGATCACCGCTTCGGGGTCGAGCTGCGGCGTCGGCTGGCAGAACAGGTGCAGCACGCCCCACCCGACGGCGGGGGCGATCGGCTCGGACATCGCCCTCAGTGTAGGAGGGTCAACCGCTGGGGTCGGGTCGCTCGGAGCCGTCGCGGCCGTCGGCGCCGTCGGCGCCATCGGGCCCCGGTGGCCAGACTGCAGGCCCGTCGGTCCCGGAGGCGTCGGTGCCCGGCCCGTCGGAGTCCGGTTCGGGCAGCAGGGGCGGCGACTCCGGCAGCACGGGCGGCGGCGGCGCGAGCCAGACCGGGGGCCCGGAGGGCGGTGGCAGCTGGGGCGTGGCGACAGGCCCGCCGTTGCCCGAGCGTTCGGGCACCGCGCCGGCATGGACCAGGCCGGGGATCTCGGTTGCGGACGACGACAGCACCCCGTGGCCGTTGAGGACGGGCAGCGGGAGGGCGACCCGAGCCTGGTCCTTGCGGGCCACGACCACGGCGTCGTGGTAGGCCTCGATGTCGGCGTCGACGTCGTCGGTGTGGTACGACCGGCCGTCGACGAGCGGTCCCTGCTCGCCCTCGATGACGGCGACGACGTCCTCACCCGAGATGGTCTTGTGGGTCTCGAGCGCATGGGCGATGGCGAGCACATGGGCGCGGTCCTCGTCGAGCAGGGCCGTCACCCGGGCCAGCAGGGCCTCGAGCCTGGCCTCGACCCGGCGGCCGAGCTCGGTCTCGAGGTACGACCGGTCGGACCCATCCTCGACCGAGCTCGAGGCGCGGGTGATCTGGGCCATGGTGACCGAATGCGACGCCACGGACTGGCCCATGCCGTGGAACGCCTCCATGAGGAAGCTGAGCCGGGTGGCGTTGGCCAGGTCGCTCCCGACGCCGGAGGAGTTGTCGCCCTCGAAGAAGAGCCGCTCCCCGGCGAGCGACGCCAGCGAGGTCATGACGTCGGCCTCGCGGTCGGTGCGCCAGTCGAAGAACTGGTCCTCGAGCGGCACGGGCGCCACGAACCCGCCGACCTCGCCCCGGCGCTCGATGGTGGCCACGTCGATCGCCTCCCGCTTGCGCAGCCGGTAGGCGGCCACGGCGTGACAGGCCTCGTGGATGGCGACCGCATGCCCCTCCCAGTCGGTGTACTTGGCGTCGTCGGCCGGGCCGTGGGTCTTGAGGTGCTTGGCCTTGATCATGTCGGCCCAGGTGATCGTCTCGCGATCGTCGCGAATCGCCATCACCAGCGCCTCGTTCACCATGTCCTTGATCGTCGCCCCAGTGGCGTACGGGCTGGTGACCGCGAGGCGGCGCACCTGCTCCGGGGTGAGGACGTGCTTGACCTTGGCGAGGTAGCCCTCGAAGGTGCGCTCGCGCCCGTCGGTCGACGGGTAGCCGACGCGGTACTTGCGGTCGATGCGGCCCGGGCGGAGCATGGCCTCGTCGAGCACGTCGGGCCGGTTGGTGGCCATCATGGTGAGGATGCGGTACTTGGGCGGGGGCTTGGGCTTCATGTTGAGCCAGCGCCGCACGATCCGGTTGAAGAAGCCGCGCGGCTTCTTCAGACCGGACATCTCGGTGAGGAGGGCCTGGAGCGTGCCCATGCCGCCGCCGCCGCCGCCCATGCCCCCCATGATGATGCCGTGGCGCTTGGGCGTGTCGGGCCCGGCCGGCTGGGCCAGCTGCCAGATGGTGTCGGCGCCCCGCCCCGTCATGTAGTGCAACCCGTTGCACGACTGGTGCCACGGTGAGGCCCCGGCCGGGCCGGGCTGCGTTGCGCCGGAGCTGCCGCGGTTGCCGAGGGCGTCGGCCTCGTCGAAGAACACGACCACGCCGCCGTAGCGCAGCGCCAACCGGCGCAGCTTGCGGTACAACCCCTTGACCTTCAGGATGCCGACGCCCATGAACATGTTGATGAAGGCGCCGGGCTCGACGAACACGAAGGGTCTGCCCGTCTCGCCGGCCACGGCCTCGGCCATCAGGGTCTTGCCCGTGCCCGGAGGGCCGTAGAGCAGCAGGCCGCTCGGCACGTAGCCGCCCTTGGCCTCAATCTCGTCCGGGTGCTCGAGGAAGATGATGTTCTCGCGGACCTTGTCGCGCACGTGGTCCTGGCCCCAGACGTCGGAGAACCGGGTCTTGATGTCCTCGGGGAAGTAGACGTCGATGCCGCCCCGCGACAGGAACCAGAACAAGCCGATGAACTGGAACATCACGAAGAAGAAGCCGAACGCCAGCTGGAGGACGAACGGCAGGACGGCGAACAGGCGGGCCGGCAGCTCGAACAGGGCGGTGGCCGGGGACACGTCGAACAGGGCCGCGAGGACCAGCGACAGGATGGCCAGCAGGAACAGGATCTTCAGGACGCGGGAGACACGGAACCGGTTCCAGTCGTTGAACTTGGCCGTTCGGTGCTCGAACCGCGAGAACAGCCTCACCCACCAGCCGTGGTAGGCGGCCGACCGCTCGCTCACGAAGTAGTGGAGCTGGCGGAGCACCTCGATCCCGGCCACGAGGAACAGCCACCACTTCGAGCTCACGGTCATCCGGAAGGCATCGCCGAAGTTCACCAGCGGGTTGTCGGCCATCGCCGACCACACGAACCACCAGAACAGCACCCCGAGGAGCAGGAGGTACTTGATCCGGTCCCACATGGGCAGCGGCTTGCGCGTGGGTCGCTCCGGCACATCGGTGGCCGGGCCTGGGCCGTGATGAGCGGGGCCGGCCAGTCCGGTTGGGGTCAGGCTCATGGCTACTGCTCCTCGATCGTCCAAGAGGAGAACACCCGATCGATCTCCTGGCGGTGGTCGTCGTAACACGCCGCCTGGCAGGCAACCTGGAGGCGGTACATCGTGGTCAGGTCGGGATCGACCATGACCTGGTGGCCGATGGTGACCGGTTCGCCGTCGCCGCCGGTGCCCACGGTGACCACGATCCAGCTCCCCCAGTGACCGTCGGCCTCGGTGAGCTCCTCGTAGGCGACGAGCTCGATGTCGGGGTCGCCGCTCGACACCAGGTTGAGCGGATCGGCCTGGCCGCCGAGCACCAGCGAGCGCAGATAGCCGAGCGACACCTGCTGGCGCTGGGCGGAGAGCAGGGGTCTGACCTCGACCAGGGCCACCGGTTGCTCGACGTCGACCGTGTTCAGGTGATCGACGGTCGGATCGTCGTTGGCGTCGAGGAACACCTGCCAGGCGTCGGCGGTGGCGTCGTCCGGGCGCTGGGACTCCTCGATGTCGAAGCGCTGCCAGCTGTTGGGGACCCTGAGGAAGAAGCCGGCGTCGTGGTTGGTGACGTACTGGGCGCCGGTTCCGCCGCAGCCCGCGACCAGCGCGGCCCCGCCGGCCAGCACCGCGACCAGCCGCAGGAGCCGCCGTCCCCGACCCTTGACCATGACCCATTCTCCCGCGTCGGGCCCGGTTTGGCGATCCGGAGGGGCAACTTTCACCGTCACGACACCTCTTCGGATCCGGCGGGCGGGCCGGACGTGTCCGCCCGGGCGGACTTTTCGATGCTGACGACGGCGTTGAAGTCGGGCACCCGCGACCTGGGCTCCCTATGGTCGGCGTCGCCGCGGATCAGCGCGTTGCCCTCGGGGAAGTGGACCTGGACGGTCCGGGTCGGGAGCCGGGCCAGCTTGACCCGGCCGACGAGGCGTCCGACGTCCGACCGGACGACGACCTCGTCGCCCTCGGCCCATCCGAGACGTTGGGCGTCGCTCCGGTCGACGAACACCGCGTCCCGTCCGGCCCCGGTGAGCGGATCGACCGCGCCATGCACCATCGTGTTGAACTGCTTGCCCCGGCGGGTCGACAGGAAGAAACGGCCGGGCGGCAGTGTCAGGTCCGGCTGCTCGACGGCGCTGAACCGGGCCCGGCCGTTGACGGTCGGGAAGATGCCATCCGCGCACAGGTGACGCCCTCCGTACTGCACGGCGTCGCCGGTGGTGGCCAGGTCCTCGATGCCCCGGTACATGGGCACGACGACCGCGATCTCCCGGCGTAGGTCCCGGTTGCTGGGCCAGGCGAAGGCGTCGGCTCGCTCCGGCCGGACCCGGGTGGCGACGTCGGCGAACAGGCGCCACTCCGATCGGGCCTCCCCCACCTGGCGGGGGATCTCGGGAGAGAAGATGATGCGGCGCTCGGTCGTGGTCTCGGTGCCGCCCCCCTCCTGCTCGTAGCGGGTGGCCACCGGCAGCAGGATGACGTCGTCGCCGTCGACGAGCATCTGCGAGCTGAGGACGATGTCCTGGTGGACCCGAAGCGGGACGTTCGAGAGCGCCTGGTGCACGCGCCCGGGATCGGGGAGGACATCGAGGAAGTTGCCGCCCGAGGCCCACAGGACGTCGAGCCCGCCGGCTCGGGCCGCGTCGATCATCTCCGGGGCGGCGAGGCCCGGGCGGCTGGGTATGTCGAAGCCCCAGCGCGCGGCGATGGCGGCCGCATTGGTCTCGTCGACGGGCAGCCCGCCCGGGAGGGCGGTCGAGTATGCGCCCATCTCGGCGCCGCCCTGGACACCGGAGTGACCTCTGATCGGCATGAGGCCGGCGCCGTCGCGGCCCACGTTGCCGCGGGCGAGCCCGAGGTTGACGATCGAGCGGACCGTGTCGACCGCGCCGCGGTGTTGGGTGACCCCCATCGACCAGACGAGGATGGCCGACGGCGCCGAGGCGTAAAGGTCGACGAAGGCGTCGACCTGGGCTCGGGTGAGGCCGGCGCGGGCGAGGAGATCGTCGATGTCGTGACGTTCGATGGCGGCGACCAGGTCGTCCCAGCCCTCGGTGTGATCGGCGATGAATGCCTGGTCGACCCCGCCGTTCTCGATGAGGAGCTTGAGCGCGGCGCTGGCGAAGGCGACGTCGCCACCGGGGCGGACCGGGATGTGGAGGTCGCACATCTTCGTCCCGAAAAGTGCAGATTCCACATTGGACGGTACCCAGTAGCGCTCGAGCCCTGGCTCCAGGAACGGGTTGACCACGACGATGCGGCAACCACGCTTCTTGGCCAGGTACAGGTACTTCATCAGCACCGGCTGGGTGTTGGCCGGGTTGGCCCCCCAGAGCACGACCAGGTCGCTCTCGATGAGGTCTTGATATGAGCAGGTCGTGGCCGCGACACCAACGGTCGCCTTCAGGCCGAGGGTCGACGGGGCGTGGCACACCCGGGCGGCGTTGTCGACGCTGGCGATGCCCATGGCTCGGGCCGCCTTGCCGGCCACGTAGTAGGTCTCGTTGGTGATGCCGCGGCTGGTGAGATAGATCGCGACGCGTTCGGGGCTGGTGGCGCCGATCGCGGTGACGATGGCGTCGATGGCGTCGTCCCACTTGATCTGTTCGAAGCCCCGGTCGCCGGCGCGGCGGCGCATCGGGTGGCCGAGCCGGCCCAGGGCCCGCAGCTGCGCCCCGGTGCGGTCGCGGAGGGGGGCGATGTCGGACAGCACGATAGGGTCGAACGCGTCGGCGGTGTTGACCTCGAGGAGCCGGAGGCGGGTGGTGCAGAGGTGGATGCCATCGATGGTCCAGTCGTGGAACCCGGCCACACCCAGGGCGCAGCCGTCGCACGTGCCCTTGGTCAGGACGTCCCACGCGTACTTCGGATGGCCCCGGTTGGCCCAGGCCACCTTGGCCATCTCGAGATAGTGGTTGGGCTTCTGCTCGCGGCTCCCGATCCCGTAGGGCCGGAGGCTGACCCAGGTGTCCCGGTTCCAACCGGTGAATTGGTCCTTCAGGCCCATGGACCTGCGCGGTCGTGGTCGCGGTCCCGGTCCCCGTCGAGCTCTGCGGGGGCGTACACGTTGAGGCGCCGGCCGCGGGCGAAGCCGGCCAGCGTCATGCCCGCGGTGCGGGCCGCGTCGACGGCGAGATTGGAGGGGGCCGACACCGCGATGACGGCGGTGAAGCCGGCGGCCCAGGCCTTCTGCACGATCTCGAACGACGCCCGACCGCTTACGTAGAGCGCGAGGTCGAGCGCCGGGTCGGGTCGAGGTCGGCCGAGGCGTTCGTCGAGGAGCAGCCGGCCGGCGACCTTGTCGACCGCGTTGTGGCGGCCGATGTCCTCCCGCACGACGACCGGCTCGCCCGTCCGGTCGAAGGCGGCTGCGGCGTGGACTCCACCGGTCGCGGCGAACAGGCGCTGCTCGCGGCGGATGCGGTCGGGCGCGCCGGCCAGGACGCTCAGCGGGAAGGGCGCATGGGGCGGGAGCGGGCGCAGGCGTTGCCGCAGATCGTCGAGCGAGGTCGAGCCACAGAGTCCGCACGACGAGGTGGTCGTGGCCAGCCGGGCCGTCGGTACCGGGGCCCGGTGGCCCGTCTCGACCGTGACCACGTTGAACTCGTTCGCCGCGCCGAAAGCCTCCGGGGTGCAGTAGCGGGCACGGAGCACGGGGGCGCCGGCCAGGAGGCCGTCGGTGTGACACAGCCCGACGGCCAGCTCGAAGTCGTGGCCCGGCGTGCGCATCGTCGTGGTGACCAGGTGGCCGTCGAGGCGGATCTCGAGCGGCTCCTCGACGATCACCTGGTCGGGCACCCGAGCCACCGCCTCGCCGTCGATCCGGTGGACCAGGACCTTGGCCGTACGCCCTCGCGGCATCGCCCGAGAGGCTACCGGCCCCCCGCCCCCGATGGCCCATCCCCGGCCTGGCCCCGGCCCGGCCCCGGCCCGGAGCGGAGCGTTTGCGCGCGCTCAAGTCCGTATGGCGACCCCCAGCGTCCTCAAAGGTCAGCCTGTGGAAACCCGCCACCGTTTGCGCGCGCTCAAGTCCGCATGGCGACCCCCAGCGTCCTTAAAGGTCGGGCTGTGGACATCGGGTCGGAGGAGGCGAGGGCGAAAGCCGAGGGCTAGGGGCGGCGGTGGAGCTCGGCCTGGAGGTGGTGCTGGATCGGCTGGCCGACGGCCGCGATGCGCACCGTGTACCTGAGCACGTCGCCGGCGACCTCGATGCTGCGCTCGATGGCGGTGACCTCCTTGGCGGTGCCGCTGCGACCGACCGTGGTCGAGGCCAGCTCGAGCCGCGTGCCGTCGACCGTCCCCTCGGCCAGCTCGACCAGTCCGAAGGTGTGCCCCAGCATCAGCTCGACGCGACCGCCGGGCGCGGGCCGCAGGTACCCGGACTCGCCGTGGGCCGGCAGCCCGACGTCCTGGCGGATCGTGCGCTGGACATACGTGACGAACGGGCGGCCCACGTGCCCGAAGGTGACCTCCTCCGAGTAGCGGAACGGCGAGATCGTGGGATACCGGCCCTCGCCCTCACCGACCCACGAGCCGAGCAGGAAGGCCAGGTGGTCGATCTCGGCGGCGGTGGCGACCTCGTTCATTCGGCTGCTCCCTGGGTCGGTCTCGATCATCCCCGAAAAAGGCAACGGCGGCCAGCCCGAGGAGCTGGCCGCCGTTGTCGCGGTGGAAACAGATCGTGATCAGAAATCCTCCATGCCTCCACCGCCGGGCATGGCCGGGGCCTTTTCTTCGGGCTTGTCGGCGATGGCCGCCTCGGTGGTGAGGAACAGGCCGGCGATCGAGGCCGCGTTCTGCAGCGCCGAACGGGTCACCTTGGTGGCGTCGGGCACGCCCGCCTTGAGCAGGTCCTCGAACTCACCGGTGGCGGCGTTGAGGCCGACCGCCCCGTCGAGGTTGCGCACCTTCTCGACCACGACACCGCCCTCCATGCCGGCGTTGACGGCGATCTGCTTGAGGGGCTCCTCGAGCGACCTGGATACGATCTTCACCCCGGTGGCCTCGTCGCCGTCGAGCTTGGCTGCGGCATCGATCGCCGCCGGCTGGGCCCGCAGCAGGGCGACACCGCCGCCGGGGACGATGCCCTCCTCGATGGCGGCCTTGGTGGTGGAGACGGCGTCCTCGATGCGGTGCTTCTTCTCCTTGAGCTCGACCTCGGTGGCGGCGCCGACCTTGAGGACGGCCACCCCGCCGGACAGCTTGGCCAGGCGCTCCTGGAGCTTCTCCCGGTCGTAGTCGGAGTCGGTGTTCTCGATCTCGTTCTTGATCTGCTGGATCCGGCCCTTGATGTCGTCCTCGGACCCGGACCCCTCGATGATCGTGGTCTCGTCCTTGGTGACCACGACCTTGCGGGCCTGGCCCAGCAGGTCGAGGGTGATGTTCTCGAGCTTGAGCCCGACCTCCTCGCTGATGACCTGGCCGCCGCTGAGGATGGCGATGTCCTGGAGCATGGCCTTGCGCCGTTCGCCGAAGCCGGGGGCCTTGACCGCGACCGACTTGAACGTGCCCCGGATCTTGTTGACCACCAGGGTGGCCAGGGCCTCGCCCTCGACGTCCTCGGCGATGATCACGAGCGGCTTGCCCGTCTGCATGATCTTCTCGAGGATCGGAAGCAGGTCGCGCACGGCCGAGATCTTCGAACCGACGATCAGCATGTAGGGATCCTCGAGGACCGCCTCCAACCGCTCGGGGTCGGTGACGAAATACGGGGCGATGTAGCCCTTGTCGAAGCGCATGCCCTCGGTGAACTCGAGCTCCATGCCGAACGTCTGTGACTCCTCGACGGTGATGACGCCGTCCTTGCCGACCTTGTCGATGGCGTCGGCGATGAGCTCGCCGACCTCCTGGTCGTTGTTGGCTGAGATCGACGCCACCTGGGCGATCTCGTCCTTGGTCTCGACCTCCTTGGACAGGCTGGTCAGGAAGTTGACCACGGCGTCGACGCCCTTCTCGATGCCCCGCTTGAGGTCCATCGGGTTGGCCCCGGCGGCCACGTTGCGCAGGCCCTCGCGGACCATGGCCCAGGCCAGCACGGTGGCGGTGGTGGTGCCGTCACCGGCGACGTCGTCGGTCTTCTTCGCCACCTCCTTGACCAGCTCGGCCCCGATCTTCTCGAACGGGTCCTCGAGCTCGATCTCCTTGGCGACCGATACGCCGTCCTTGGTGATCGTGGGGGCGCCCCACTTCTTCTCCAGGACCACGTTGCGGCCCTTGGGGCCCAGCGTCACGCGTACGGCGTCGGCGAGCTGGTTCATGCCCGCCTCGAGCCCACGGCGCGCCTGCTCGTCAAACGCAATGATCTTCGGCATCCCGTTTCCTCCGGGTTCGGCTTTAGCACTCTCGATCCGAGACTGCTAAAGCAAACCACGTCCGGCCGCCGTTCGCAACCCGAGCCCATCCTCGACGCACGACGCGCCGCTCAGCGGCGCGAGATGCGTCGAGTATGGGTCAGTTCTCACCCTCCAGGAGGGCCCGGTCGAACAGGCAGGTGCCCCGCGGCCGATCCGGAGACCGAAGTCCTCGCAGCTCCCGGACAGGGTGAACTGCACCTGGGAGACGTTCGGGAACTGGAACACCGTGCGGTAGAGCTGTTCGACCATGATCCCGGCCTGGTCGGCCGGGAGGGTCTGGCCGGCCTGGCTCGGGTCGGGTTGGGCCAGACCGACGGGGATGTCGACGGTGGCCACATCACCGTTGATGGTCGCGGTCGGATGCAGGTTCGGTGCCGCGGCCGGAAGGGCGGTCGAGACGCCGGCGGCGGTCTCGGTGTCGGTCGGACCATTGAACAGGGCGGACAGGGCGCCGCCGAGGACCGCCGGCGGGGGGACCCGACGGGCGACCGGCTGCACCGTGCCGTCCGGCCCGACGAAGTAGACCGAGACATTGGTGGTCGACGTCGTGGCGACCGGCACGGCCGAGAAGTCGCTGCCGCCTTCGAGACCGGTGGCGGCCACCACCAGCACGGAGGCCGGCCGCGCGGGAACGGCGATCGTCGCCGCGAACGGCTGAGGGTCGGTGCAGCACTCCACCGTGATGATCGCCGGGTCACCCAGCCGCCCGCCGTCGGCCGTCACCGCGTAGGCGTTGAGGGTGCCCTCGAAGCCGGTGCCGCGGCCGCGGACGGTGACCGACGAACCGGTGGCCTCGACGTCCTCGACCATGACCTCCTCCGACGCCGCCGACCGCACCCGCCAGGTCCCGTCACCGATCTGGGCCACCTGGAGGGTGCTCCAGACCTGCCCGCCGAACGGCTGGCCCTCCTCGCCCAGGGCGAGCACGTCGACCTCGACCAGCCGCGGTTCGGCCTCTCGAACCTCGCCGAACTGCGGGTCGGCGAACCCGACGTACTCCGTGACGAACGAACGGGCGGCGTCGACCGGATCTGTGTACTGCTGGTGGCCGGGCGGCGGCCACAGATACGAGGCGTTCTCCGCGGGCGGGGTCGTGGTCGTCGGTGGGACCGTGGTGGTCGGCTCGGGCGCGGTCGTGGACGTCGGATCGTCTGGGCCGGGGTCGACGATCACCGTGTCGTCGTCATCACCAAGCTGGGGCAGGACCACGGCCGCCCCGGCCAGGAGCACGGCGACGCCCAGCACCCCACCGAGCACGGCCCGGCGGCGGACGATGGCGGTCCGGCCCCGGCGGCGGATGGTGTCGAGCGATGCGTCGTCATCGGGCGCGATGGCAGCCGCCTCGGCCCGCAGGGCGGCGCGCAGGTGGTCTTCGTTCAACGGGTCGCGGGTCATGCTCGCTCCTCCTGGAGCAGGCCGGCCAGGCGGGCCAGGCCGCGGTGCACGTGGGTCTTCACCGATCCGGGCGAGACTTTCATGGCCGCCGCCATCTCCGCCTCGGACAGGTCGAGGTAGAAGCGCAGGGCCAGCGCCTCGCGCTGCCGCTCGGGCAGCAGGCGCATGGCGGCGATCACCCGTTCGTGGTCGGCGTCGGCCAGCGCCGCGGCCGCGGGCGACGGTGACGCCCGCTCGACCGTCCGGCGGGCGTCGTGGCGATCGACCACCTCGCGGTGGCGCAGCGCCGACCGGGCCTGGTTGAGCACCACGCTGCGCAGGTAGGCGGGGGCCTTGTCGACCTGGCGCAACCCGCCCCAGCGCAGTTGCAGCTTCACAAAGGCGTCCTGGACGACCTCCTCGGATCGACCCTGATCGCCGAGCAGCAGATAGGCCAGGCGGACCAGCGAGCGGTAGTGGGCCCGGTGCAGGTCGGCCAGGGTGTCGTCGGTGCTCGCCGCCGCCCGCCCGATGGGTACGGTCATCGCCGTCACGCCCCTACCGACGCCGAGGGGGCGTTCAAGGTTGACTGTGCTCTCTGCGCCACTCGCCCTTCGGGCTCGCCGGCGCGGCGCTTCGCGCAACCGCCCGACCGTGTGGTGCTGCTCCGCCTGGCGGCTTCGCAGCGCAACCCCTGCCTTCTTGCGCGGCGTTTCGCGCAGACGGCCGACGCCGATGTGGGGTCAACCGCCGGCGACGGCGGGGATGATCGACACCGTCTCGCCGTCGGGCACCTGGGTGTCGAGCCCCTTGAGGTAGCGGACGTCGTCGTCGGCCACGAACACGTTCACGAACCGCCGCAGGCTGCCGTCGTTGTCGAGGATCTTGGCGCGGAAGCCGGGATGGGCCGCATCGAGGTTGGACAGCACCTCGCCGAGCGTGGCGCCGTCGACCTTCACCTCGGACTCGCCGCTGGTGAGCGGGCGCAAGGTGGTGGGAATGCGAACTCGAACGGTCACGAGCGAGGACTCTAACGGCCGTCCCTGATCACCCGGGTGCCGGGCGCACCCTTACCCGCCACCGGCTCGTGCTCGTGCTCGGGCCCGGGCCCGGGCCCGGCGGTGACCTCGGGCTCGACATCGAGGTCGGTGGCCGCCTCGGCCTCGGGTTCGGCCGCGATCTCCGGCCCACCGGCGGCCTCCTCGACGGGCCGCGCTTCGGGCGGCGAGTCGGGCGGACGCCCTCTCGGCAGTCCCTCGGCCTCCTCGCCGCCGACATCCGCGATGACGCCGAGGCCCTTGGCGTCGGCTGCCGCCTGCTCGGCGACGATCTCGGAGATCGGCTCACCCAGGACGTGGGTGCGCCACATGTGGCTGATGAGGATCTTCAACGCCGCCGTGGCCGGCACCGCGAGCAACAGGCCGAAGAACCCGAACAGCGTGCCCCCGGCCAACAGGGCGAGGATCACGACCACCGGGTGGAGCTTGACCGCCCGCTGCATCACGTACGGGGTGATGAAGTGGTTGTCGATCTGCTGGACCGCCACCATGATCACCACGACCAGGATCGCGGTCGTCAGATTCCCGGTGGCGAGGGCGACGATGACCCCGGGGATGCCGCCGATGTAGGGGCCGATCAACGGGATCATGTTGAAGAGCCCGGCGATCATGCCGATGATCAGCCAGAACGGCAGGTCGATGATGGCCAGGCCGATCGACACGAGGGTGCCGACGATCAGGGCGACCACCAGCTGGCCCCGGAAGAAGCCGCCGATGGCCCGGTTGAGCCGGGCGGCCACCACCATGACCTCCGGCTTGGCCCGGGCCGGGATGAGCGACTCGGCCACCCGTCTGAGGTGGGGCAGGTCGACCAACAGATAGAAGGCGATGATCGGGGTCAGCACCACGACGAGGAGGAAGCGGAGCAGGAACTCACCGATGCCGAGTGCGACCTCGGCCTGATTCTGCAACGACCCGCCGCCGCTGCCGAGCTCCTCCTCGACCTCGTCGATCGTGGGTATCGGGTAGTCCTCGGCCAGCTCGTTCCACCGGTCGACGACGTCGTCGCGGATCTCGGGGAGGTCGTCCCTGAGCTCGGACCACTGGTCGGTCACGATCGGCGCCAGCAGGAACCCGATGCCGACGGCGACGGCGGCCAGACCGACATACGAGATCCCCGCACCGAGGGCGCGGGGAAGGCCACGTTGCTGGAGAAAGGTCACGACCGGGTTGAGGATGAACACGATGGCCCCGGCCAGCAGGAGCGGCGGGAGCACAATCCTGAAGTACCAGACGATCAGGCCCAGGATGGCCACGAACGCGGCGATCCCCACGGACGCCCAGGAGATCTGGCCCGCCCTCCGTACCCGATCGAGCATCAGGCAAGGGTAACTGGCGCCCGTCAGCCCCGTACGGCGAGGAGGCCGGCCGCGGCCTCCTCGATGCACGCCAGGGTTTCCTTGAAGGCCCGGTGCTCGCCGAACCGGTCGACGAGTGACACCGCGGGCAGCCTTCCCCTCACGACCTCGTCGTCAAAGACCCGGACCACGATCGCGACGACCGGCACCCCGACCGACGCGGCCGTCTCGGCCACGCCGCCGACCACCTTGCCGGCGAACGACTGGGCGTCGAGGAAGCCCTCGCCCGTGATGACCAGATCGGCGCCCTCGATCGTGGCCAGCAGGTCGAGCTCGTCGGCGACCAGGTCGAAGCCGGGGACCAGGCGGGCGCCCACCGCAACCAAGCCGCCGGCGAGCCCTCCCGCGGCACCGCCCCCTTCGAGGCCGCGCACGTCGACGCCGAAGTCCTCCAGGTAGACCTGGGCCAGGCGCTCGAGCCGCCGGCGCAGCAACTCGACCTGGGCCGGGGTGGCTCCCTTCTGCGGCGCGAACGTGTCGGCGGCGTCGACGAAGCGGGTCTCGACGTCGCATCCGACGAGCAGCTCGACCCCCTTCAGCCGATGGACCGGGTACAGCGCCCGCACCGCGCCGAGCCCACCGTCGGTGGTGGCCGATCCGCCGACGCCGACGACGATGCGGCGGACACCGCCATCGAGCGCGGCCGAGATGAGCTCGCCCGTCCCATAGGTCGAGGCGGCCATCGGATCGTTGCCCTCGGCCCCGCCGACCAGCTCGAGCCCTGACGCCCTGGCCATCTCGATGACGGCCCGGCCCCGGTCGTGGCGCCACACGGCCTCGATCGGGTCGCCGAGCGGATCGGTGACGAGGGTCGACCGGTTGGGGCCGCCGAGGGCGTCGAGCGTGCCCTCGCCGCCGTCGGCCAGCGGCACCTCGTCGCACTCCCAGCCGCGGGCGACGGCGGCGCGGGCGATGGCCGCAGCCACGTCCCGAGCGGAGGCCGTTCCCCTGAACTTGTCCGGTGCGGCAACGACCCTCACGCCGACATGTTCGCCCAACGGGCCCGGGTAGCGTGGCCGACCGTGCCCCGGCCCGTCGTGATCCTGTCGAACCGCGGCCCGCTCGCCTTCGAACGGGGCGACGGCGGCCGGCTCGAGGCCAGGCGGGGGGCCGGCGGCCTGGTGTCCGGTCTGGCCCCGCTCGTTTCGGGCACCGAGACCACGTGGATCGCCGCCGCCCTCTCGGAGGACGACCGGGCCGCGGCGACCGACGGGCTGGTGGAGGCCGAAGGACTCCGCGTCCGCTTCGTCGACGTCGACGACACGACCTTCAGGGCGCACTACGACGTGGTGTGCAACTCGACCCTGTGGTTCGCCTATCACGGCCTGTTCGACCTCGTGCGGCGGCCGCGGATCGACCGGCGGTGGCGGCAGGCGTGGTCCGCGTACCGGGAGGTGAACGACGCCTTCGCCGCCGCCGCGGCCGAGGTCGCGCCGGAGGGCGCCGCCGTCCTGGTGCAGGACTACCACTTGGCCCTGGTGGCGCCGATGCTGCTGGCTCGTCGCCCAGACCTGGCGACGGTCCACTTCTCGCACACGCCCTTCTGCCCGCCCGACGGCCTGCGCGTCCTGCCCGACACGGTCGCGGTCGAGCTGCTCGAAGGGATGGCCGCCAACCGGGCCTGCACCTTCCACTCTGGACGGTGGGCCGGCAACTTCGCCGACACCTGTCGCCGCTACCTCGATTGCGATCCCGTCACCCGCGTGACGCCACTGGTTCCCGACCCGCACGACGTCATCGATGTGGCCCGATCCGACACGTGCGCCGCCGAGGCCGAGCGGCTCGACGACCTCATCGGCGACCGCCAGATGATCCTGCGGGTCGACCGCGTCGAGCTCTCGAAGAACCTGCTCCGCGGCTTCCACGCCTACGACGACCTCTTCGTGCGCCACCCCGAGTGGCTGGGCAAGGTGGTCTTCGTCGCGTTCGTCTATCCGTCACGAGAAGGGCTACCGGAGTACCTGGCCTACCGCCAGGAGGCCGAAACCCTTATCGAGCGGGTCAACCGGCGTTGGGGCACCGACGACTGGACGCCAATCGTCTACGACCCCGACGACGACTTCCCGCGGTCGGTGGCGGCGTTGCGGCGCTATGACCTGTTGCTGGTGAACCCGATCCGCGACGGGCTCAACTTCGTCGCCATCGAGGGCGTCTACGTGAACGACCGGGACGGCGTGCTGGCGCTGTCGACCGAGGCGGGAGCGTGGGATCTCCTCGGTAACGAGGGCGCCCTGTCGGTCAACCCGTTCGATGTCGAAGCCACGACCGAGGCCATGGCCACCGCCCTGGGCATGGACCGCGACGAGCGCAGGCGCCGGGCCGCCTTGCTCCGGGCGGCAGCTACGCGCACACCGGCCGACTGGCTCGCAGAACAGCTCGACGCGGCCGGTTGACCGGGCGAGCGACCGGACCGTCTACAACAGACGACGAAGGAAGTCGAGGGCGCCGGCCGGTCCCTCGACCACCAGATCGGCCCGATCGACGAGGGCGGTCGGCGCCTCGCCACTGTTGACCCCGACCCGCACCGCCATGACCCCGCGCTCAGCCAACTCGTCGAGCGCGGCGAACGCCCGCAGGTCGCCCAGGTCGTCGCCGAGGTAGCACACGGCATCGAGACCGGACGCGAGCTCGCGGATCGCGGTGCCCTTGTCGATGTCGATCGGAGGATGGAGCTCGAAGGACATGCGCGCCGGCCGGCACACCAGGCCCGACCGGGCCGCCTGCCGCTCGGCCCATCGACGCACGTCGTCTTCGATCCCGGGGTGGCCCCGGTAGTGGAGCGTGAGCGACAGGCCCTTCGGCTCGACCAGCATTCCCGGTGGCCCGTTGGCTCGGGACACCGACGCCACGTCGTCGATCACTTCGCGCCACGCGCCGGCCACCGGGTGATCGCGCCGCCTGCCCCGTCTGACCTCCTCGAGTCCGTAGAGGCCCGAGATCGTGAGCGATCGTGGGAGCAGCGGGACGAGGAACGACACCGGGCGGCCCGACACCACCGCCACCCTCCGGTAACGCTTGGCCAGCGCACCCAGCGTGTCCACCACGCCGCGGACCGGTAGGGCAACGGCGGGATCGTCGACGATCGACGAGAGCGTGCCGTCGAAGTCGGCGAGGATTCCGGTTCGGTCGGGCGCGGCCCGCAGCGCGGCGATCGGGTCGTCGACCGGCGCCGACGCCACGACCGCAGGATCAGCCGGTGGGCTGGAAGTCGGGACCCAACACGGCCACGATCGTGGCCCCGAGGAGGTCGCCGTTGGGGACCGGTGGCGGGCTCGGGAGGGCGACGACTCGTTCGACAGGGAACCCGAGGAGCCCGGCCACGGCCGCCGCGTCGGCCTGGTAGCCCTCGACGAAGTAGATGATGCTCTGGGGTACGTCCTCGGTGGCGTTGGACGCGGGCACCGTGGCGTAGCCGGCATTGGCCACCACGGTGGCGCCGTTGGTGGCCGCGCCCGTCGGGCCGCCGCCGTTCTGCACCCAGACCGTGACCTCGGGCGGTGGCCGGGTGACGGCCGTGCCGTCCGGGGTGGTCTCTCCCGTCGGCGTTGTCGCACCGTTCCCGTTGCCGGTCTCCTCGCCCGCGGCGCCGTTGCCGTCGCTGCCGGTGTTGACGAACCCGGTGTCGAGACCCTTGCCCAGCAACACGACACCGAGGAGGACGGCCGCACCGATGATGATGGCGCCCCGCCACATGGCCGAACCACCGCCGGTGAGCGACGAGGCGGCCGATGCCGTCGACTTCGGTTCACCCTCGCGGCGGCCGCGCGTGCCGCTGCCCGTGTCGGTCACTTGACCCCACCACCCTCGTGCGACTCGCCGCCGACCCTGACCCGGCGGCGCCGGTCTCGCAGGCGCCGCAGCCGGCGCACAACCATCGGGTCGTAGTCCATGGCCTCTGGCTTCTCCAGCAGTTGGTTGAGCAGCTCGTAGTAGCGAGTGGATGACAGATCGAGCTGTTGGCGCACCGCATCGTCCTTGCGGCCGGGCTCCTGCCACCATGTTCGTTCGAAGTCGATGATGGCACGATCCAGGTCGGTCAGGGCTCGATCGCCGGAGGACATTACCGGTGAGACTGCCCCGGCGGGCGGCGCAACGCAAGGATTGGGTGCCCCAGGCGAGTTTCGACCGCGGTTAGGCGACCCGCGGAGGTCCGGGTAACTACGCTCGGTGCCGGTTGTGGGCGGTCCATCGATCCTTGTGATCGCGGCCGACGAGGATCGGCATCTCCTCGAGCCCTTGGCCGACGCCCTGGCTGCGGTCGGTGGCGCCGTCCTCGACGACGTCCGTGGTGCCGACGCCGCCGTCCTGGTCGCCTCGCCGCGGGCCGCGGGTTCGCCGGACGTCGACCGGCTCCTGGGAGCCTGGACGGCGGATCACCCGACGACGACCGTGCTCGTGATCCTGGTCGGCGGCGAGCTCGAGTGGGACCTGGCGGCGGATACGTTCGACGCGGCGGCCACCACCGCGCTGTCGGGAGTGGCGCAGGAGATGTTCGGAACCCGTCCGCTCTGGCTCGACGCCCGCGGGGGCATCGACGCGGCCCTGGCCCGCCGAGCGTTGGCTGCGTTGGCGCCGCAGGCCGAGGCGCCGTCGCTTCCTCCGGCTCCTCCGATGGTGCGGCCCTGGCCGCCATCCGAGCGGTACGCGCCGGTGAACGTCGCTGCCCGCGCGCCTGACGCGGCGTCAGGCCCTCGGCGACCGGGACGCGGCTGGCTGCTGATCGGTCTTGGGGCCGCGGTTCTCGCGATCATCGCGACATCGTTCGTCGTCCTGCTGGGCACCCGCAGTGAAGAGCCGCCTCCAGTCCTACCGGGGGAGCCGTCCGAGCTGCCGGCGTGGCTGCTCCTGGCGGCCGGCCTCGCGATCGGTGTTGTCATCGGTGTCGTCGTGGCCCGGCGGCGCCGTCACCCGCGCCTCGCCGCTCCGCATCCCCGACCAGAGAAGCGGCCGTTTGCGTCGGCGACGCCGGCGTCGCGGGCAACCGTGTTCATCAGCCACAGCTACGACACCGACCATCAGCTCGCCCTGCGGCTGGCCGCCGACCTCCGCGCCGACGTCGACGTGTGGGTGGCACCGGAGAGCATCGCGCCCGGCGAGTCGTGGCTCGGCTCGGTCGAGCGGGGCCTCGCCACCAGCCGGGTGGTGCTCGCCCTGCTCTCCAGGGCGGCGCTGGCCTCGCCGTGGGTGCTCAAGGAGATCCAGGCGGCCATGGAGCTCGAGGTGCAGCGCCGCGTGCGGCTCGTGCCCGTCGAGGTCGAGGAGTGCGACATCCCCATCCTGTTGCGCACCTACCAGGGGCTCAGGTTGGCGTCAGGGTACGACCAGATCGTCGAGCAGACCCGGCGGCTCGCGGCCGCGACGTCGTGACGTGACCCGGACGTCAACCACCGCTGAAGAAGTCGGTGATCTCGCGGGCGGCCAGCCCGGGTCGCTCCCTCGCCACGTAGTGCCCGGCCCCTTCGACCGCTTCGAAGTCGCAGTCGCCGGCGAACGCCTCGGGCGAACCGGCCCAGTGGTCCATGAAGTGCCGGAAGTACACCTCGCATGCCCGCCGACTCGATCCGACCAGCTCGAAGAAGAACAACCCGGCCAGCCGGTCGGGGTGGGCCCGGGCGAAGGCCTGGGCCATGTAGGCGCCGACATCGTGGCTCACCACGCCGAACCGTTCGAACCCGAGCCCGTCGGCCAGCCCGAGAAGGTCACCGACGTGATGATCGATGGTGTAGCCATCGGTCGCGGCCAGGACGGGCTTGTCGGTGGCGCCGAAGCCGCGCAGATCGGGGGCGACGACATCGAACCCCTCGGCCAGCGCCGCGATGACGCGGTCCCAGATCATCCAGAACTCGGGCCAGCCGTGCAGGAGCACCACCGGAAGCCCGCGACCGTGGCCGGCCCGCACGTGATGGATGCGATGCCGTTGGCCGTGTGGTAGCGATGCTCGAATCGATCGTCAGCCACGCCGGCGTCCGGTTCGCAGCCGGCCGGCCGCGTGGCCAGGCGGCCGCCGTCGCTCATGAACAGCAGGTTGGCGCTCATGACGCCGGTCAGGGCCAGGAGCGGCAACCCGGCCGCCCACAGCGTTCGGTACAGCCCGTTGGCGATGCCGGCCACCACGATGGCCGACATCGGCGAACCGGTGATAAGCGGGCCGAGCGACGTCATCGTGAAGATCGGCGGGGCCGGACTGTGTCGTACCGACCTGCACATCCGCGACGCCGACTGGAAGGAGGTCCAGCAGGGGGCCGGCGTGCAGTTCCCGTACACGCTCGGGCACGAGAACGCGGGATGGGTCCACGAGATCGGATCGGGCGTCACCAACGTCGAGGTCGGCGACACCGTGATCCTGCATCCGCTCATCACCTGCGGGTTCTGCCAGGCGTGCCGGGCCGGAAACGACATGCACCGCTCGGCCGGATCGTTCCCCGGACTCGTAAGCGACGTCGGCTTCGCCGAGTACCTCAAGACCGGCCCGCAACGTCATCAAGCTCGACCCCGCCCTCGAGCCGAAGGATGTCGCCGCCCACGCCGACGCCGGGCTCACGGCCTACCACGCGGTGAAGAAGGCGGCCAAGGAGCTGTCTCCCGGCACCTTCGCCGTGGTGATCGGCGCCGGCGGGCTCGGCCACATAGCCATCCAGTGCCTCCAGGCCATGACCCCGGCCCAGATCATCGTCGTCGACAAGTCGGACGCGGCCCTGAAGCTGTCCGAGGAGTGGGGCGCGGACGAGACGGTCGTCGCCGACGGCACCCAGGTCGACAAGGTCAAGGAGATCACCGGCGGCTCGTGACGCTGCACACGGCCACCTACCCGCTCGAGGCGGTCAACGACGCCATGAGCGACCTCGACAACGGGCGTCTCCAGGGCCGAGGCATCCTCATCCCCTCGCGAGGCGCCCGCACCAGGCCTCGCATTCTCGACGCACTGGTGGTCGGAATTCGACCGCAGCTGCGTCGAGTTCGCAGGCTCGTGATTCTCGACGCAGTGGTGGTCGGCGTTCGGCCGCAGCTGCGTCGAGTTCGCCGGGGCTCCGGCCGTCGGCCGGGCGGTGGTCACGTCGTGCGGGCCAGGAGGAGGGCGACGGCCAGGGCCACCATGGCCCACGACAGGGCGCGCAGCGCCCGCTCGAGAGGTCCGAGGAGCAGGGCGCGATCGACCGTGCGGACCGACCCGTCCACCATCCGCACCGTCCCCTCGACGTGGCCGACGCGGCGGCGGACCATCCGGGCCGGGGCGCTGAGGCACCGCTGTGCGTACGAGAGGGCGAAGGCGGCGGCCGCGCCGACGAGGGCAACCAGGCCGAGCCCCTCGGCCTGGGCGAAGTAGGCGGTGAGCACGGGGAACACGCCCCACGCGGCGGCAAAGCCGGCATCGGTGTGGAGCCGACCGCCGAACACCTCGAGGTTGTACCCGACGACGAGCACGGGCCCGATCGCCATGAAGACCAGCAGTCCGGGGCCGACCCTTGCGACCCCGACGACGCCGATCGCGACCGCACCCATGAGGCTGGTCGTCGCCGCGAACCACAGCGCACGACCGGAGATCCTGGTCCGCAGCGGGCGGCCATGCAGCTCGTCGAACGCGTGGGCGCTGATGCCGACGGCCAGGAAAAAGGCGAGCAGGGTCCCGATGAGCCGGACCGCATCGGTCGCGGGTGCGATGGTCGCGCCGAGGACGACGTAGGACAGGTGCCAGGCGGTGTACGGCGGATGAAGGATCGTCCACCAGTCGCGCCAGCGTCCCGTCCCCCGGGCGGCGTAGAACGACGGCCGAGGGTCGACGTCAGCCATGTTCCTTCCTTCCCCACATCACGAGGCCCCCACCGAGGCTCATCAGTCGCGCCCCAACGTCCGTCAGCCCGGCGGCATGCCACGCTTCGACGATCGATGGCACCGGGTGGCGGTCGTAGTGGGTCGAGATGTTCGGGCCGAGGAACCGGCCCACCCGGTACCACCCGCGGCCCCACAGGCTCCCCGCCACCGGAAGGACGAGGCGGGTGTAAACCCACCACCACCATCGCCAGAACCGGTTCGGCGGCACACAGAAGTCCAGGCTCGCGAGCACACCCCCCGGGCGCAGGACCCGGGCCAGCTCGCGCAGCGTCGCCGCCGGGTCGTCCACGTACCGGAGCAGATAGGTGAAGGTGACCGCGTCGAACCCGCCGTCGGTGAACGGGAGCCGCTCGCCCCGTCCGGCGGCGAGCAGCACACGGTCCCGGGCGCCGACACGGGAGATGGTGGCCTGTCCCGTGGCCAGCATCGCCTCGCTCAGATCGACGCCGATGACGGTCGCCGGGGTCCGCCGCGCCAGCTGGATGGCCACGCCCGCGGTTCCGGTCGCGACGTCGAGCACCAGGTGACCGCCGGCCGCCACGGCGTGATCCACCATGGCTCGACGCCAACGTCGGTTCTGGCCGAGCGAGAGCAGCTCGACGAGCAGGTCGTATCGGCGCGGGAGGGGCGCGAACAGGTCGCGGGCGAAGTGGTCGTCCGTCGTCACCGGGTTGTCGTGGAGCACCGCTCGTACAGTAGGAGCGAGGATGGGAAGGAGGGCGTTGGGCGGCGAAAGGTACGACGTCCTGGTCGTCGGGTCTGGACCGGCCGGAAGCGTCGCGGCCACGGTGCTGGCCCGGGGCGGGGCGCGGGTCGCGCTGGTCGACAAGGCCCGGTTCCCCCGCGACAAGGCGTGCGGCGACCTGGTCGGCCCCCGAGGCGTGCAGGTGCTCACCGATCTGGGCATCGACCCGCCCTCGGCGGTCGCCGTGGGCGACATGGTCGTCGTGGGCCCGACCGGCCGGCGGGTGCGGCTGCCGTGCCCTCCCGGCCGGACCTACCCGGGTCGGGCGATCGCCGTTCCTCGCCGCTCGTTCGACACGACGCTCCGGGAGGCGGCGCTGGCTGCTGGAGCCCGGCCGTATGCGGGTCGGGCCGACCAACCCGTGTTCGGGGACGGCGGCCTCGAGGGTTTTGTTCTCGCCGACGGGACGCCGGTGGCGGCCGACTTCGTCATCGGGGCCGACGGCGCCACCAGCCGCGTGGCCGAGGTCGCGGGGCTGATCGATCCGGACCAGGTCCTGTGGGGGTTCGCGGTCAGGGGCTACGCGGCCGGGTCGGTGACCCGACCGGAGATCCACTTCTGGGAACCCAGCACCTTCCGGGCCCTGCCCGGGTATGGCTGGGTGTTCCCGGGGTTGGATGGCACGGCGAACGTCGGCCTCGGGGTGGGTGTGCTCGCAGACCGGACGGCCGGCGCCCAGGCGACCCGCAGCTTCGCCGCCTTCGTCGACCACATCGCCCACCGGGGGGGTCCGCCGATCGAGCCGCGGCCGCGTCTGGGCGGCTGGCTCAAGATCGGGATGGTCGGCACCGTCCCGGCGCACGGGCGACTGCTGCTCGTTGGCGACGCGGCCGGACTGGTCAACCCGCTGCAGGGTGAGGGGATCTCCCAGGCGCTCAGAAGCGGACGAGCCGCAGCCGAGGCCGTGCTCGCCGCGCCGGCGGTGGCGGCGCGCAGGTACCGGCGGTTCCTGGCCGAGTCACTCTCGCCGTACCTCGCGGTCACCGCTCCCGCCCACAGGATGTTGCTGGCCCGACCGCGCGCCGTCGCTGCTCTCGGCCGCGTGCTCACCGCGCCGGTCGTCGGGGCCGCCCTGTCAGGCGGTTGGTCGATCTTCTGGAACGACCTGCTCGACGGCGCCCAACCCGGCGTCGGCCGCACGGTGGCATCCGCGGCCAATCTCGCCGGTCGGGCCGTGACGGCCAGGAGCGAGACCCGCCGCTGGCTGGCGCAGGTTGGATGAGTCGGCGAATCATGCCCCTGCGCTCGTCCGCTACCGCCTTTTGGCGATCCGAGCGTGAACCGCCGAGGGTGAGCCGAGTGATGGTGACGGCCGTGCACTCCGGGTTGTCGCAGTGGGCCACCTTGAGGTCGAAGTTGCCCTCGTCCATGTAGCTGATGACGGGCAGCCCATCGGCGCCAACGGTGATCGAACTGTCGGTTCCGACGTTGCCGACGGTGTCGACCGGGGTGGTGGTGGCGTCGGCACACGCCGCATCGATGCAGTGGGCGACCTTGAGGTTGCCGTCGCCCGAGATGAAGTCGTAGTAGCTCATGATCGGGAGGACGTCGCTTGCCACCGCGATCGACGGGAAGAACCCGGCATCCCCGGTGTCGTCGACCGTGGCGATGGTGACGGCGGTGCACTCCAGATCGTCGCAGTGGGGGGCCACCTTGAGGTCGAAGCTGGCAGTGTCGAAGCACGCGCCGACGGGCAGGCCGTCCGTGCCCACGGTGACCGACGGGCCGAAGCCGACTTGGCTGTCAGGGTCAGACGCTGATCACGCCGGCGGCGGAGCACTGCTCGTCCTTGCGGTGGGCAACCTTCAGATCGACATTGCTCAGGTCGCGGTAGCTCATGAAGGGCAGCCCGTCGGAACCCACCGTGATCGACGTGTCGTCACCGACGAAGCCGGCATCGTCGAGGATGCGCGGCTGCTGGGCTCGTATCGAGGCTCCGCCGCCCCGAGGCCCGCGGGGGCCCTCAGGCCCTCGCGGACCGGCGGGACCCACCGCGCCGTCGGCTCCGTCCTCTCTCCGGCGGCCGCGAACATGGCCCACGACGCTCCGGTTCCCGGTTGTTCGCCAATGCTGGACTCGACCGCGATCCAGGCGCTGCCCTCCAGAGTGACGACCTCAGCCTCGCCGTAGGTCACCGCCGGATCCCACGGACCGGCGAAGTTGATGCGGCCGGAGGGCCACGACAACGGCGTCTCCAATTGGCGATGGCACCGCTGGCCGGCGGCCGGGTCGATGACGCGGAGCAGGCCGCCGATCTTGAGTGCACAGGCGTGGATGGTGCCGTCAGGCTCGGGAACCGACGCCCAGACCACCCCCGCACCGCACATGGCGGCAACGAGCGCGGCCAGGCCCGTGAGCGCCTTGATCGGTCGGGGCAGGGTCATGTCCGGTCTCCCTCGCTCGAACGCTGGGCCTGAACCTAGGGACGGGTATCAGGAGAGTTCATCGGTGAACTCCGTCACGCCTCGGCGTTCGACGGACTTGCGGGATACGAAACAGGGCGGCGCCATCTCGGGTTTGATGGCCCGTGAGTAGGGCGGATCCTCGCCGCTTGACTGTCCTGACAGGACAACCACCCGCGCTGAGGTCGCCCTGAGCGATACCGAGCGCGACACATAACGGCCGAAGTCGATCGGTCTGGGGCGCTCGGCAATCGGCCCCGGCCGTGAGGGTTCTCGAGTTGCTTGGAGGTGCGAACGCTCAGCGACCGCCGCGCGCCTTACGACGAGATCCAGTCGCGGATGATTGCGGCGACCATGGCGGGATCCGCCTTGAAGGCGAAGTGGCCGTGCCCGTCGAGCACCCGGATCCGTGCGTCAGGGATCGCGGCGGCGGCCCGCTGCGTCAACTCGGCGAGCGCGGCGTCCGTCTCCGATCCGGTCAGCAGGAGCGTGGGCGCGGTGATCCCATCGAGCGGTCCCGGTCGGTACACCCAGGTGTGCTCCACTCGACACTCGCGGGGCAGCGTGGGGGCGACGGCGAGCACCTTCGGCCACCGCGGGCCGGCCTTGAACCCCTCGAACTCCTCGTCGGTCATGACCCCGGTATCGACGAGTGCGGCTCGGATGGCCGTCTCTCGGTCGCCGGCGGCCACGGCCTGCTCGATCGCCCCGATCGAACCGGTCGGGTAGATGAGACCGAAGCTGGGCTCGTACAGGATCAGATGACGGACATTGCTGGTGAGGGCGGCGCCGCCCATGGCCGGGTTGGCGCCGTAGGAGTGGCCCCAGAGCGCGACCGGCCCGCCGGTGCGGGCCGCGACGGCGTCGACGACGGCGGCGACGTCCTCGAACTCCCGCTCGATGGCGTACGGCGGCGTGTCGCCGCTGGCGCCGGATCCCCGGCGGTCCATGGCGAAGGTGGTGAGGTCGGCGCGCAGCTCCTGCACGAGGGGATCGAACGTGGTGTGCTCGGTGGGAGCCCCGTGCACCAGCACCAGGGCCGGCCCGCCGCCATGGACCCACACGGCGAGCGGCGTCCCGTCGGAGGACCGCACATCGAATTGATCGGTCGTGGCTTCGGTGGTGTTGCTGGCGTTCCTTGTCAGCTCGATGGGACCGGGGCGCGCCGGTCCAGCTCGGCGGCGAACACGGAAACGGCGTGGGCGAAGGTCTCGGGATTCTCGAGGTAGGGCACGTGGCCGCCAGCGATCTCGACGAATCGAGCGTCGGGCAGCGCCGCCGCGAGCCGGCGGGCGACGGACCGCAGCCCCGGAACACTGGTGGTGCCGGCGACGACCAGGGCCGGGACCCGGATGGCAGCAAGGTCGGCGGGTCCGACGTCGAGCGGCGGTGACTGCAGGTCGGTGAACCCGATCTCCGCGTTGTCCCGCAGGCGGTCCTTGCGGTCCTCGTCGAGCATCGACCACGCCTCGGAGCAGGCGAACGACATGAACGCGTCCACCGCGGCTCGGATCCCGCCGCTGGCGATGGCGTCATCGATGCGGGGCATCAGCTCGCTCATGGCGGCCCGGCCCGCTTCGGGGTCGAGGCTGAACAGCGGCGGTTCGCTGAGCACCACGCCCCGCAGCAGCCCGCCGTAGCGGAGCGCAAGGTCAACGGCGATGACGGCGCCGCTGCTGGACCCGACCACCTGGCACGGGGCCAGGTCCAGCGCCTCGATGATGGCGGCGGCGTCGTTGGCGTGCTGGGTCGTGGTGATCGGCGCGTCACCCCGGGCGCTGCGCGAGTGGCCACGCCGGTCGTGGCGAACGCACGTGTAACGGTCCGAGAACCGCTCGGCCTGGTCGGCCCACACATCGGCGTGACCACACATGCCGTGCACGAACAGGACCCCCGGGCCGTGGCCGCTGCGCTCGTAGTAGAGGGTGGTGTCGTTGACGTCGATCTCTGGCATCGGGGCTTCCTCGTCGCGGGGTGGTGAGGGGAGTGTGAACCGGCCCGCGCGGCTGCGCATCGGGCGTTCACCCCACCTCCACTCTGGTCAAGGCGACAGCAGGCGTTGCTCCATGGCGAACAGCGTGGCGCCCGCGCGGGTGGTGACCCCGGCCTTGGCATAGATGTGCTCGACGTGGTGGCCCACGGTCTTGACCGAGATTCCCAGCGTCGCCGCCACCTGCTTGTTGGCGTGGCCGCGGGCGATCAGGCGCAGCACGTCGACCTCCCGCTCGGTGAGTCCCGCCGGTCGGGCGATCCGGGGCGGGCGGGTGGCCTGCCCGGCGGCGGCGAGCA
Source organism: Acidimicrobiales bacterium (assembly GCA_050744245.1). Taxonomy (GTDB): domain Bacteria; phylum Actinomycetota; class Acidimicrobiia; order Acidimicrobiales; family JBOGGX01; genus JBOGGX01. The sequence goes on along the minus strand of JBOGGX010000137.1, from coordinate 734 downwards.
CGGCGTCGACCTCGACCCGACCCAGCCGGCCGGCGTCGACCTCGCCCAGCAGCTGCGACGCGGCGGAGCTCGGGGTTTGCGCCGGCCGGTGGGGACGGTCCTCGGTCATGGCGTGGTAGGTGTCGGCGGCCGCGAGCAGCCGGGCACCCAGGCTGAGCTGGTCGCCGACGAGGCCACGGTGGTAGCCCGAGCCATCGGATCGCTCGTGGTGGCGGGCAACCAGCTCGGCGTACGGGGCGAGCAGGTCGCAACGGGCCAGCACCCGCTCCCCCAGGTAGGAGTGGAGCCGCACCCGCTCCCATTGGTCGGCGCTCAGCGGCCCGGGGCGGTCCCAGATCGCTGCAGGCACGCCAACCCGGCCCACGTCGTGCACCAGCCCGGCCCGCCGAAGCGTCGTGGTCTCGTCGTCGGAGAGGCCGGCCATCCCGGCAGCGGCCGCAGCCAGGGCCGCCACACCCGTCGAGTGGCCCAGGAAGAACGGCGACTTCAGGTCGGCGAAGTCGGCGACCGCGCCCAGCGCGCCGTCGATCCGGCCCTCGCCGATGGTGAGGCGCGGGGCCGGCTCGGCGGCCAGGACGGCAGCACACGGATCGTTGCCCATCCCGGCGAGCCAAGCGTCCCCGTCGGCGGTCAGGGCGTCGACGACCGCTGGATCATGGGCCCGGCCCCGCCGGTGGGCGAGCACCTCGGCGGCGGTCGCCCACCCCGCCCGGCGGGCCCACAGCTCGGCGTCC
>JBOGGX010000136.1:0-4548 GCA_050744245.1 Acidimicrobiales bacterium | reverse complement strand
GGTCGGGACGTCGGCGGCCGCGGCATCGACCGCGGCGGCGGCCGCGGGCACCGCCCTGTGGCTGCGGGACGGGGGCCGTCGGGAGCGGCTGCGTCGATCGGCCCGGGTGTGGCGCCTCACGGCCCGTCGCGCCAGCCACTGGGCCGTCGTCCGGGTGCGGGGCGCCGGGCGGGACGAGGAGGCCAGGGCCAGGCTCGAGGCGCAGTTCGCCATCCGCAGCGCGGAGGACGTGGCCCGGGAGCTCGGCAACATGAAGGGCGCCATCATGAAGGCGGGCCAGATGATGTCGTTCATCGCCGAGGGCCTGCCGCCCGAGGCCCAGGCCGCCCTGGCCACGCTCCAGGCCGAGGTGCCGCCGATGGCGCCCAGCCTGGCCGAGCGGGTCGTCGAGGACGAGCTCGACAGCCACCCGGACCGCCTGTTCCTCGACTGGGACCCCGTGCCCGTCGCCGCGGCCTCGATCGGCCAGGTCCACCGGGCCGTCACCCGCGACGGACGCGAGGTGGCGGTCAAGGTCCAGTATCCGAGCGTCGACGTCGCCATCAAGAGCGACCTCGACAACGCCGAGCTCCTCTACGGGATGATCGCCTCGGTCACCCAGCGCAACCTCGACGTGAAGGGGGTGGTCGACGAGCTGCGGGCCCGCATGGGCGACGAGCTCGACTACCGCATCGAGGCCGCCCACCAGACCGAGTTCGCCGAACGCTACGAGGGCCACCCGTTCATCCGGGTGCCGAAGGTCGTCCCCGAGCTGAGCGCCCAGCGGGTGCTCACCAGCGAGTGGGTCGACGGCCTGCGCTGGGCCGAGTTCGAGGAGGCGGCCACCGAGGAGCAGCGCCAACGGGCGGGCGAGATCCTCTTCCGTTTCGCCCAGGGCTCGATCTGGCGGCACGGCGTGTTCAACGGCGATCCCCATCCGGGCAACTACCGGTTCCAGCCCGACGACGGCACGATCACGTTCCTCGATTTCGGACTCGTCAAGCGGTGGACGCACGGCGAGCTCGAGAGCCTCGAACCGCTGCTCGATGCCATCCTCGACAACGACCCGGAGCGGATGCTGGCCGCGTCCGAGACCGCGGGGTTTCTGCCCAAGGGCCACGGCCTCGACGCCAAGCACGTGTTCGAGTACGCCAGTTCGCCGTACCTGCCCTACTTCGAGGACGAGTTCACGTTCACCCGGCGGTTCGTCGGCGAGACCCTGGGCAAGGTGCTCGACCTCACCGGCCCCTACCGCGACGTGATGGCGACGCTCAACATCCCGGCGTCGTACGTGATCCTCGACCGCGTGGTATGGGGGGTCACGGCCCTCCTCGGCAAGCTCCGGGCCCATGGGCCGTGGCGGGCGATCCTGGCCGAGTATCGCAAGGGCGGGCCGCCGGCCACCGCGCTGGGTCGGATCGAGGTCGACTGGGACCAGCGCTGACGTCGTTGTCCTGCGGCTGGGCCGGTCCACATCGCCGGCTCCGGGCCGCGGCGGCTGGCGCGGACCGCCGTTCACGGCCGCTACGGTCGTCGGGTGCTCATCGGATCACACGTCGGTCACGACGACCCCATCGCCACCGCGGCGGCCGAGGAGGCCGACTGCGTGCAGGTGTTCCTCTCCGACCCGCAGGGATGGAAGGCGCCCAAGCCCCGTGAGGATGCCGAGGACCTGAAGGCCAGCGGACTCCCGATCTACGTCCACTCGCCGTATCTCGTCAACGTGGTCTCGGCCAACAACCGCATCCGGGTGCCGTCGCGCCGGATCCTGCAGGACACCTGCACCGCGGCGGCCGCCATCGGCGCCAAAGGGGTCATCGTCCATGGCGGCCACGTGGGCGAGGAGGCCGACGTCGAGGCCGGCTTCGGCCGGTGGCGCAAGGCGCTCGAGGTGCTCGGGAGCGAGGTGCCGGTGTTGCTGGAGAACACCGCCGGCGGCGACCACGCCATGACCAGGAGCTTCGACACGATCGCCCGGCTGTGGGACTCGATCGGCGACCTCGGCCCCGGGTTCTGCCTCGACACCTGTCACGCCCACGCCAGCGGCGAGTCGCTGGCGGAGGCGGTCGACCGGGTCCTGGCCATCACCGGCCGGATCGACCTGGTGCACTGCAACGACTCGAAGGACCCGGCCGGCTCTGGCCGCGATCGCCACACCCACCTCGGGCAGGGCGAGATCGACCCTGACGTGCTGGTGGCGGTGGTCAAGGCGGCCGGCGCGCCCGTGGTGGTCGAGACCGAGCCAAGTGGACGCGCCGCGGACCTGGCCTGGCTCCGCGCCCACGTCTGACCTCTCTACGCCCACGCCCACCCACCCAAAATCACCTCTGTGTCGTCGAACGCGGGCCATGCGCGCGTAACTCGCCACAGAACGGTGAGGCGGCGCCGGGCGACGACAGGCTCGCCTCGTACCTGGAGCGCGCCCCAGGGGAGACGGACGCAGATGCACGAGCGCTGTGGTCGCCGTTCTGTGGCGACGTACGCGGGCTGTTCGTGTCTAAGGCGACACAGAGGTGGAGGCTTGTAGGTCGGTGCGGAGCAGGGTGCGGTAGAGGTCGGCGTAGAGCCCGCCCGAGGCGAGGAGCTCGTCATGGCTGCCGAGCTGCACGATCTCGCCGTCGTCGAGGACGAGAATCTGGTCGGCCGACGTGATCGTCGAGAGCCGGTGGGCGATGACGACCGCGGTGCGCCGGGTGAGTGCCGTCGACAGCGCCTGCTGCACCAGGTGCTCGTTCTCGCTGTCGAGGTGGCTGGTCGCCTCGTCGAGAATGACGATCCGCGGGTCCTTGAGCAGCATGCGGGCGATCGCCAACCGTTGCTTCTCGCCCCCCGACAACCGGTAGCCGCGCTCGCCGACGATCGTGCTGTAGCCCTCGGGCAGCTCGGCGATCACGTCGTGGATCTGCGCGGCACGGGCCGCGGCCTCGATCTCGGTCATCGTCGCCTCCGGCCTGGCGTAGCGCAGGTTGGCGATCACCGTGTCGTGGAACAGGTGTGGATCCTGGGTCACGACACCGATCGAGGCATGCAGGCTGTCCTGGGTCAGGTCGCGGACATCGATGCCGTCGATCGTGATCGCCCCCCGGGTCACGTCGCCCAACCGGGCCAGCAGCATCGAGAGCGTCGTCTTGCCCCCGCCCGAGGGACCGACCAGCGCCACCGCCTGCCCCGGCTCGACCGTGGCGCTCACCCCCTTGAGCACCCACGGCCGGGCGCCGGCGCCGTCGCGGTCGACGTTCCGGGGCGCCGGGGCCTCCGAGCCGTTGGGGGTCACGCTCTCGAGCGAGGCGAGCGACACCTCCTCGGCCGTCGGATACCGGAACCACACATGGTCGAGCTCGATCCGGCCCGCCGGCCGGTCCAACTCGACCGCGCCAGGACGGTCGGTGATCGGGTTGGGCAGATCGAGCACCTCGAACACCCGGTCGAACGAGACCAGAGCGCTCATGATGTCGACCCTGGCGTTCGACAGGCCCGTGAGAGGTGCGTAGAGACGCGTGACGTAGGTACCCAGCGCCACCAGCGTGCCCAGGGTGATGACGTCGTTGATCACCAGATGCCCGCCGACCAGGTACACCAGGGCGGTCCCGACCGCCCCAACCAGTCCCATGGCCATGAAGAAGGTGCGGGAGTAGACCGAGCTCCTGATGCCGATGTCGCGCACCCGCCCGGCCCGCGTCGAGAACTCGGCCGACTCGGTCGGATAGCGACCAAACAGCTTGACGAGCATCGCCCCGGCCACGTTGAACCGCTCGGTCATCGTCGTGTTCATCGACGCGTTGAGGTCCATGCCCTCCCGGGTCATCGCCTGCAGCTTGCGCCCGACCCGCTTGGCCGGCACGATGAAAATCGGCACCATCACCAACGCCAGCAACGTGAGCCGCCACTCGAGCACGGCCATGGCGATCACCGTCGTCGTCAGCGTGATGACGTAGGAGAAGACCGAGCCGAGCGTGCCGGTGAGGGCCCGCTGGGCGCCGATGACGTCGTTGTTGAGCCGGCTCACCAGCGCCCCGGTCTGGGTGCGGGTGAAGAACGCCACCGGCATCCGTTGGACGTGGTCGAACAGCCGGGTCCTCAGGTCGAAGATCACGCCCTCGCCGATGCGCGACGAGAGCCAACGCTCGACCAGCGACAGGAACCCCTGGGCCAGGGCCGCGCCGACCATCAGCAACGCCAGGGTCGTCACCAGGCCCCCGTCGCGTTCGGGGATGGCGACGTCGACGACCTGGCGGATTATCAGCGGCGGCAGCAGATCGATCCCCGCCGCGATCACGATCACCGTGAGGAACCCGACCATCATGCGCCGGTAGGGCCGGGCCACCTGCCAGACCCGGCGGACGGTGCGCCGGTCGATCCGGGCGCCCTCGACATCGCTCGGATTGGCCCCGATCAGCGAATGGCTCCACACGCGCACGTCGGGCATCGTACGGCCGTCACCTGCGAATCGATCGAGGCGCTACGAGCGATGCTGCTCCTGGTAGTGCGACGCCAGGAGGTCGGTGCCGAAGTCGCCCGCCGGATCGCGCATCACGGTGTGGACGTGGTTGGCGCGGTTCTGGGTGTTGT
>JBOGGX010000135.1:0-4345 GCA_050744245.1 Acidimicrobiales bacterium | reverse complement strand
GCCAGGGGCCGGACCGAGCTGGACGCGGTCGCGGGCCGGCTCGCCAACGACCCGGTCGTGCTCGAGACCGATCTGGCCGACGTGGCCGCGCCCGCGGTGCTGGCCGCCCTGGCCATCGACCGCCTCGGATCGGTCGACGTGCTCGTGAACAACGCGGCCGCCGCCGCCCGGCTCCCGACGCTCGACACCGACGCCGCCGTCATCGACCGGCTCATGGCGGTGAATGTCAGGGCGCCCCTGCTCCTGATCGCCGCGCTGCTGCCGTCGATGATCGAGCGGGGGCGGGGATCGATCATCAACCTGTCCTCGGTGTCCGGCCTCGTCGGCACGCCCCGCCGGGCCGCCTACGCCGCGTCGAAGGGCGCGATCGACGCGGCCACCCGGTCGCTGGCGATCGAGCTCGGACCGCACGGGATCAGGGTCAACTCGGTGGCCCCCGGCGTCGTCGACACCGCCCTATGGGCCAGGAACAAGGCGGTCCCCGGCGTGATCGAGACGATCGAAGGCCTGACGCCGCTGCGGCGGTGGGCGGCGCCCGACGACATCGCCGACGTGATCGTGTTCCTCGCGTCCGACGCGGCCCGCTTCGTGACCGGGGAGACGATTTCAGCCGACGGCGGCATGGCAAGAACCCTCGATCTCTATGGTGGACCCGTCTGACCAGCCTGGAGGTACCTGTGCCGTGAAGTACGTGTTGCTCGACGAGTCGGCCGACGACGTGCTGGCGAAGGCGCCGGCCCATCTGCCCGCGCACGGCGCCCGCATCGAGGAGTTCGCCGGACGCGGGGTGCTCGAGATGGTGGGCACGTTCGCCGACCCGGAGAAGGACGGGTCGATGTCGATCTTCACCACCAGGGAGGCGGCCGAGGAGTTCGTGGCCGGCGATCCGTTCGTGCTCAACGGTGTGATTCGCGGTTGGGAGATCCGAGAGTGGAACGAGATGCTCACCGACCAGGAGTGACCCACCGGTAGGCTGCCCGGTCCCCCCGAGAAATGACGATGCAGCCCGTGCCGCCCACCCAGGACATCCGAGCCGTCGCCCTGGTCGCCCACGTCGACCACGGCAAGACCACCCTGGTCGACGGCATCCTGCGCCAGACGGGCGTCTTCGGCGCCCATGAGCAGCTGCTCGACCGGGTGATGGACTCGGGTGATCAGGAACGCGAGCGGGGGATCACCATCCTGGCCAAGGCGGCGTCCGTCCATTGGAAGGGGGTCAAGCTCAACCTGGTCGACACCCCGGGCCACGCCGACTTCGGCGGCGAGGTCGAGCGGGCCCTGGCCATGGTCGACGGCGTGCTGCTGCTCGTCGACGCGGCCGAGGGGCCGCTGCCCCAGACCCGCTACGTGTTGTCCAAGGCGGTGGCCGCCGACCTGCCCGCGGTGGTGGTGCTCAACAAGGTCGACCGGCCCGACGCCAGGCCGGCCGAGGTGCTCGACGAGATCTACCAGCTGTTCTTCGACCTCGAGGTGCCCGACCACCACATCGACTTCCCCGTGATCTCGGCCGTGTCGCGGGAAGGGCGGGCGTGCGAGGGGATCGGCGTCCCGGCGCCCGACGCCGACCTGGCTACGTTGCTCGACGCCATCGTCCGGACCGTCCCGGCCCCGATCGGCGACCCGGCCGCGCCGCTGCAGGCGTTGGTCACCAACCTCGACGCCTCCGACTACCTCGGTCGGCTGGCCATCGGCCGGATCGTGCGGGGCACCATGCGCTCGGGGCGACCGATGACCCTGGTCGGCGCGACCGGCGAGCAGGTGACCCGGCGCCCGGCCCAGCTGCTCGCCATCGACGGGCTGCGCCGCAGCGAGGTCGACGAGCTGGTGGCGGGCGACCTGTTCGTGCTGGCCGGATTGCCCGAGGTCCAGATCGGCGACACCCTGGCCGACCCGGACGACCCCGACCCGCTGCCGCGGCTCACCGTCGACGAGCCGGTCCTGCGCATGACGTTCGGCGCCAACACCTCGCCGCTGGCGGGCAAAAACGGCGGCCGCTTCCTGACCTCCCGCCACCTCAGGGAGCGGCTCGAACGGGAGGTGCTGGGCAACGTGGCCATCAAGGTCGACGACACCGAGTCACCGGACGTGCTGTCGGTGGCCGGTCGGGGCGAGCTGCAGCTGGCCGTGCTCATCGAGACCATGAGGCGCGAGGGCTACGAGCTCGAGGTCAGCCGGCCCGAGGTCGTCACCCGCGACATCGACGGCCTGCGCCACGAGCCGGTCGAGGAGGGCGTGGTCGACGTGCCCGACGAACACGTCGGCACCGCTACCCAGGCCCTGGCGCCCAGGAAGGGAACGGTGCTCAACCTCAGGCCGGGCGATCCCGGACGCACGGTCATCAGCTTTGAGGCCCCGGCCCGTGGGCTGCTCGGGCTGCGGGGCCAGCTGCTGACGGCGACCCGAGGCACCGCGCTCCTGCACAGCCGGCACCGGGGCTGGCGACCGTGGTTCGGCGACCTGCCTCACCGCCGGGGAGGGGCGATGATCGCCGACCGGGCCGGGGTGACCACCGGCTACGCCCTCGACAACCTCCAGCGCCGCGGCGAGCTGTTCGTCGGGCCGGGGGAGAAGGTGTACGAGGGCATGGTGGTGGGGGAGAACGCCCGCCCCGGCGACATGGTCGTCAACGTCACCCGCGAGAAGCAGAAGACGAACATCCGGACCCATGCGGCCGACGACGCCATCAAGCTCACCCCGCCGCGGGTGCTCACCATCGAGACCGCCGTCGAGCTCATCGCCGACGACGAGCTGGTCGAGATCACCCCGTCGTCGCTCAGGGTGCGCAAGCGGCTGCTCGGCGAACCGGACCGCCGCCGCACAACCAGATAGGGCGGTCGTGCCGAAGCCACGCTGAGTCGCGTGCAGTTCACCACACTCCATGTGGCCGGCTGCACGCAACGACCCGTGGCCCAAGCGACGCTGAGCAGCAGACGACGTGGCCGCAGGCCGAGTGGCGCCTATATCAGGGTTAGGGTGACCTCGACGTTGCCCCTGGTGGCGTTCGAGTAGGGACAGACCTGGTGGGCCTGGGCCACCAGGTCCTCGGCCATGGCGTGCTCGACGCCGGGCATCTCGACCTCGAGCTCGACCTCGAGCCCGAAGGCGCCCGACTCGGCCGCGCCGATGCCGACCCTGGCGGTGACCGCCGAGTCGGCGGTGTCGACCTTGGCCGACCGGGCCACCAGCTTGAGCGCGCTGTGGAAGCAGGCGGCGTAGCCGGTGGCGAAGAGCTGCTCGGGGTTGGTGCCCTCCTCACCGGTCCCGCCCAGCCCCTTGGGCACCGTCAACTGGACGTCGAGCACGCCGTTGGATGAGGCGGCCCGGCCCGTGCGCCCGCCCCATGCCGTGGCCTCTGCGGTGTAGAGGATCTCCATGCCCCGATCCTTACAGGTCGACCGTTCTCGACGCACTGGTGGCCGGAATTCGACCGCAGCTGCGTCGAGTTTGCTCGGCGGGCCACCGTGGGCGGGTCTGGTTCCGACCCGAACCCGACCTCGACCTGCGACTCCCACGGGATTCCCACAGCGCTCGGGTCATTGCGGCCCGCGCAGCTTGGGATATGGCCTGAAACCGACCTGGCCCCGGCCGAGCTGGCCGAGGCCCGCACCGACCTCATGGTCGGCATCGCCACCGAGCAGGGATCACGCACCAGCCATACCGCCATCGTGGCCCGGGCCCTCGGGGTGCCGGCGGTCGTCGGCGCGGCCGGGCTGCTCGACGCCATCGCCGGGGCGACCACCCTGGCCGTCGACGGCGACGCCGGCGAGATCCACGTCGACCCCGGCCCGGCGACCATGGAGGCGCTCGATTCGAGGGCGGCTGCGGTCACCGAGTCGCGCCACCGGCTGGCCGAGATCGCCGGGACCGAGCCGGCGGCCACGGCCGACGGCGTCCGGGGTGGCCACGGTCGACGAGGCCGAGCGGTTCATCAGCGAGGTCGACCGCGCCGGCGCGCCGGGGTCGAGGTCGGGATCATGGTCGAGGTGCCCTCGGCCGTGTTCCTCGCCCCCGAGCTGGCCGACCGGCTCGACTTCTTCTCGATCGGGACCAACGACCTGACCCAGTACCTGCACGCCGCCGACCGGCTGGCCGGGCCGCTGGCCGGGCTCCAGGACCCGTTCTCCCCCGCCGTGCTGCGGGCCGTCGACCAGATCTGCCGGGGGGCGGACGGCAAGGCATGGGTCGGCATGTGCGGCGAGGCCGGCGGTGATCAGGCCTGGGCCCTGGTCGCCGTCGGGCTGGGGGTCGACGAGCGGTCGATGGGCGCCGGCGCGCTGCTACCGGTGAAGGCCGCGCTGCGACGGACGTCGATGGTCACCTGTCAGGAGGCGGCGCGGGCCGCCGT
>JBOGGX010000134.1:0-2998 GCA_050744245.1 Acidimicrobiales bacterium | reverse complement strand
AGTCCACTATCACGCCACAAGTCGTGTGTCTACAGAGTTCGGGAATCCGGGGACCGGCCCAACCCTGTGACCAGTACAAACGGGTCTGCAACAAGCCCAATCTGCCTACATTCTGCGGAACTCAGGACTGCGGTTCGAGGCGATCACCCACAACACCAGACAGCTCGGCTGCGGCCGGGTGCTGGCCAAGTTCCCCGACATCGTCACCCGACTCGCCGCGATCGCCGAACGGTTCTGCGCCATGCTGGACTGCGTCGACGTCGCCTTCATCACCGACCACACCCTCGACCAGCTCCCCGCCCCTTCCCAGATCGGCGCCACCCGGGTCGGCGGCATCGATGTGAACAAGCCCCGGACCCGGGCCGCGTTGGCCGCCGTCCTGGCCCTGGCCATCGCCCCCGACCACTTCACCGCCGCCCTGTTCACCACCCAGGTCCAGGCCATCACCGGGCAGAGCACCCAGGACTACACCACCCGCCAAGGCGCCTACGACCTGCGCAAGCTGCGCGGCAAGCAGCTGATCGTCAAACCCGGTCGATCCCGGCGCTACCACGTCCCACCCGACGCCGCCCGCAGCATCGCCGCGCTCCTCGTCCTACGCGACCAGGTCATCGCCCCGATCCTGGCCGGCGTCCACAGCCCACGACGCGGCCGCAAACCCGCCACCTGGACCAAGGTCGACCACGACCACAAGATCCTGCGGATCAACATGCAGACCCTGCTCACCGACCCTGGACTCGCCGCCGCACAGACAACGCATTGTCGATCGGTGTCTCGTAAGCGCCTAGGACGAGGGGCCCTCTTGGACGACCGTGTCGTTGCCCGGACCGCCGTCGAGGATGTCGAAGCCCGGCCCGCCGAAGAGCGTGTCGTCGCCCGCCGCCGGTGATGACATCGAGTCCGGCGCCGCCGAACAGGAGGTCAGCTCCCGCTCCACCGCTGATCACGTCGGTTCCGTCACCGCCGCAGATCGTGTCGTTGCCGCCGAGCCCGACGATGACGTCGGCGCCGCCGAGGCCGACGATCACGTCGGGGCCCGGCGTGCCGACCAACACGTTCGCACCGTTGGTCCCGACGATCGTGGCGACCTTCCCGCCGCAGACGAGCCGCGGGTCGACCTCGGGCTCCACGTCGAACCCGAAGATGAGCGCGTCGTGGTCGCTGGAGCGGAACGGGCCGTCGTCGAACAGGGCTGGGAAGCCGTTGTACTGGTACGCGAACGACTCGACCGCATTGATGTTCCAGATGTCGGCACCCGTGATCTTCTCGGTCAGCGAAGCGCTGGCGAGGGCGTGGTCGAGCGAACCGGACTCGCCGTTGAACACGAAGGTGTGCTCGCCGGACCCGAATGCCGCGTTGACGTCGCCGTACCCGGCGGCGGCCAGCACGTCGATCGGGTCCTCGAGCGTGTAGGCGTTGAAGTCGCCCATCAGCACGACATCGTCGCTCCCACTGCTCGAAACCAGTGACGCCGCGAAGCCGGCCAGCGACTGTGCCTGCCGGGTGCGGTCGCCGTTGTAGGCGCCCTGCCCGGTGTCGGCGTTGTCGCCGACTGCGTCCTCGTCCGCGCTCTTGGACTTGAAGTGGTTGGCGACGACCGTGAACGTCGTCCCCTGCGAGGCGAAGGTCTGCGCGATCGGCTCGCGGCCGTTGAACCACACCGTCTCATCGGTGAGCGCGACGCTCTCGCCGACCGTTTCCACGACTGCGGGCTGGTAGATGATGGCGTTGGTGATGACATCCTGCTGCTCGCGTGGCGGCAGGTTCGTCGGCGAGGGCACGTGGGCCCACACCTCGGAACCGGCCGCGGCGTTGAGGGCGTCGACCAGGGTCGCGAGCGCGAAGTCCGGCGAACCGTCGCCATACCAGATCGAGTTCTCGATCTCCTGCAAAGCCACGACATCGGCGTCCAGGGTGTTGATGGCGCTGACGATCTTCGCCTGCTGCCGTGCGAGCGCCGCCGGGTCAGCAGCTCCACGCGCCTCCCGCTCTGGGTCGCCCGGCGCGAACGGGCTGTCGCCGAAGTGGACGAAGTAGTTGAGGACGTTGAACGCCGCGAGCTGGAGGTCGCCGCCCACGTCGTCCGGGGTCGCCGGCCTCGAGTTGACCGGTGCGAAGGTCGCGGCCTCGTCTCCCGGTGCCGTCGGCTGCAGCCGCCAGAGGCCGATCGCGAAGGACAGGACGGTGTCGTCGACGGACTCGACGGTGTCTCCGACCCGCAGCGGGTCGTCCAACGCCAGGTACGGCGGTGCGATGCCCGCCGTCGCCAGGTTGGTCGTCCGGCCGTCGTCGAGCACGAGCCGGCGCGCGACGTTCGAAACCCGGATGGCGTCTGCCGCCGGGCCGGGCTCGGCGATCTCGGTCGGGTTCTCCAGGATGCCGCCCTGCGACAGCATGACCTCGCCGAACCGGTTGAGGTTGAACACCTCGGTGACGGAGAGCTCGTCGACGGACGCGACCAGCATCGACTCGAGCCGCTCGAACTCGGCGGGTGCCGCGGGTAGGTCGAGCGGTGTTGGCTGCGGAGCGGCCGGACCTGTCTCGCACAAGGCCGCCGACGTCGCGGTGATCTCGGTCAGCCCGTTAAACTCGCTCGGCGTGCCGCTGGCCTGCACGATGTCGCCGACGGACACGTCGAGGAGGACCGACGGGTCGAAGACGAAGATGCCGTCGGACGTGGCGACGTCACCGTCGCCAGAATCCTGGAGGTAGTAGCCGGCGAACCCGCCCGTCTGCAGGTCAGACGTCACGACGCCCCGGACGGTGACGGTCTGACCCGCGAGCGGCGTCGTGTCGCCGGGGCCCTGGACGGCGCCGATGGCGTGTGTCGGATCGGTGTCACAGGTGCCGGGCTCAGGGTCACCGTCGTCCTCGTTCAACGCACCGAAACTGTTCAGCGCCGGCGGCTGCCAGGTGCCGTCGATCTTCTGCAGCGAGAAGTCGGCCGGCCCGGAGCCGTTCTCCTCCACGCCGATGTCGGTGCTGGCGAGGCCGTCGG
>JBOGGX010000133.1:0-36802 GCA_050744245.1 Acidimicrobiales bacterium | reverse complement strand
CGGCCCGGTTGGGCATCGTCGAGATGCCGGGGCCGTGGCGGCCGGCTGCGGCCGACGGCGCCGCGCCGCCCGTGGCGGCCGAGCGAGCGCTGGAGGACACCTACCGTCGATTGGCCCCGGCCGTGCTCGGCTATTTCAGGGCGCGTGGAGTGGCGGAACCCGAGGATCTGGTCGGCGAGGTGTTTCTGGGCGTGGCCCGGGGGTGGCACCGTTTCCGGGGCGACGACGACGCCATGCGCCGGTGGGTGTTCACCATCGCCTATCGGCGGCTCGTCGACGACCGGCGGCGATCGGCCGTCCGGTCGCGACAGGCCGTCTCGACGCCGGCTCTACTCGCAGCACACGACCGTCCGGCCGGTCTCGACATCGATCTGGTGCGCGCCCTCGAGGAGCTCACACCTCTCCAGCGTGACGTCGTGTTGCTCCGCTTCGTCGCCGACCTCCCACTCCACGAGGTCGCCCGAATCCTTCGACGGAGGGTCGGCGCGATCAAGGCGCTGCAGTCACGAGGGTTGAACCAACTCGGCCACCGTCTCTCGCCGGGTTGACCGGCAGCCGGTCGATCCCCGGGTTTCGGTTGCGCCCGACGCAGGCAAATGATCTCTACACGTCCCGGGTTCGGAAGAGCCATGCTCCCGTCAGGAGCGTGGCCGCGATGCAGGCGCTCAGGAGGCCCAGCCAGGGCCAGGCGCCCAGGGTGCCGGCGACATCGGCGGCGACGTCAGAGCTGTGGGACAGCTTCTGCAGTGCCGTCGCCGGGGAGGCGCCCACGACCCACCGCTCCCAGTCGCCGAACAGCGAGCCAAACAGCGGCGGCACGATGATGATGCCGAGCACGGCGGTGATCGCGCCCGCCGAGTTCCGAAGGATGGTGCCGGCGCCCAGGCCGAGCAGCCCGACCGTCGAGATGCTGAGGGCGACGCCGAGCAGCGCGGGCCATGGGTCGCCCGGCGCGTAGCCCTCGCCCGAGAGCATGACCCTTCCGATCTGGTACGCCAGCAGGCACGAGGGCAGTGCGATCACGAAGGTGGGCACGGCGATCACGGCGGGCTTGGCCGCGAGCACGGTGGCCCGCCTGGGGCAGGCGGCGAGGGTCGTGCGGAGCATGCCGGTGCCGTACTCGCCGCCATGACCAGCACGCCGAAAACGGCCGCCGCGATCTGCGCGGTCACGGCACCGGTGAGTCTGCCGCCCAGGATGGCGACGTCGGGCTGCAGGCTCCTCGTGGCGGCCACGAACACGGCGAACGCCGGGGGGGCCAGGGCCATCACCACCAGCGTCCAGACCGTGGACCGCACGGTGCGGACCTTGGTCCATTCACCGGCCACCGCCACGCTGAATCCGGCCCGCCGGCGCTTGGCGCGTGTCGGCGGGGTGGCCGCCCGGGCCTCGGCTGGGCGAGTGGTTCTCGTCGTGGCGTCCGTCATCTCGTTCGTCATCGGGCTCGCCCTTCCTGCCCGTTCGTGGGTGCGGGCTCCGTGCGGGTGGCGTGCGGCGTTCCGCCCCGGTACTCGACGCTGGCCCGGGTCATCTGCGTGTAGACGTTCTCGAGGGGACGAGAACCTCGGGGTGAGCTCGTGCAGGGTGATCTGGTGTTCGGCGGCGAGGGCGCCGATGGTCGCGGCGTCGGGCCCGCTGACCCGCCACCCGCCTCGGGGATCGAGCTGGACGTGGGCCCCGGCGCCTTCCAGTACGGGCCCGAGGGCATCAGGTTGGGGGGATCGCACGACGGTGACGGCCTGCGAGTTGCGCTCGACGAAGTCGCGCATAGTGGTGTTCCCCGGCCGATCACGATCAGGTGGTCGACAGTCAGCTCCATCTCGCTGATGAGATGGCTCCACAGCAGGATGGTCCGTCCGTCGGCCGCCAGCCCCCGCAACAGGTCGCGGATCCAGCGGATGCCTTCGGTGTCGAGCCCGTTCACCGGCTCGTCGAAGATCAACACCCCCGGGTCGCCGAGCAGCGCCGAGCCGATACCGAGGCGTTGGCCCATACCGAGGGAAAAAGCCGCGGACGCGCTGGTCGGCGACCTCGGTGAGGCCGACCAGGTCGAGGACCTCGTCCACCCGGGCCGTGGGGATGGCATTGGACCGGGCCAGCCAAAGCAGGTGGTTGTAGGCCGTGCGCCCGCCATGGATCGCGGTGGCGTCGAGCAGCGACCCGACCTCGCGCCGCGGTGCCGACAGTCGGTCGTACGGCCTGCCGTTGACGGTCACCTCACCGTCGGTGGGTGCGTCGAGCCCGAGAATGAGGCGCATGGTCGTCGACTTGCCGGCACCGTTGGGCCCGAGGAAGCCGGTGACGCGACCGGGCCGGACCTCGAACGACACCCGATCGACGGCCAGCGTGTCGCCGTAGCGCTTGGTCACTGCGTTCGCTTCGATCATGCGCCGAGCCTGGCCAGCCGACGGCCCCGGCGAATCCGCCCGGGAGAGGCGATCGCTACCGCGCCGGGAGCAGCCCGTGACTCGCCTGGGTACTTCGGAAGGCGTACCGCCGACGCGTGCGAGCCCGGTCTCGTAGGCCAAGGAGCACAACCGCTTCGTGTGGGTGGTGTCGGGACCGGACGACTTCGACGCGGCCCGCCGCTACCGGGCCGGTCCGGCGCTCGACCATGCAGCCCGACCCTGGCGACTTCATCGACGGCATGGACGTCTCGATGGTCGACCCCGTTCCTGACGACGGGTCGAGTTGCGACTCCGACGCCGGGTCCCCCGGACGACACCGTCCGCGTGCTTGCGGCCCGGAGTAGGTTGCACACATGCGGCGGGGGGCTCGGGTACTGATCGTGGTCGGCATTGCTGCGGCCGCGATGTCGGGAGGGACCGCGTCCGGCGTGGGGGGACGAGCCCCGGCTACGACGGTGGCGGAGGACTTTCGGGTGCTCGCCGTCGACAGCTCGAGCTATCCGGTGGTCGAGTCGATGGTCGTCGTTCCCCCCGCCCTCAGCGGACGGTCGCTGAGCTCGGAGTCCTTCGAGGTGCGCCACGGCGGAAGCGCCCGCACGGTGGAGGCCGTGCAGCTCGACCCGCGTGCGCTCGAGCTGGTGCTGATGGTCGACGACTCCGTGGGCGGCGATGGATTCCATCGGGCCCAGGGCGCGTTGCTGGAGGTGCCGGTTCACCTACCCCAGGCTCGCGTCGCGGTGGTCCACTCCGGCGGCTCGGCCACGACGGTGTGGCCGTTGGCCGCCGATCCTGACCTGGCCAGTCAGGCGGTTCGCTCGCTGCGGCCCGGGGTTTCGGGTGCGCTGGAGCGGGGCGTGGAATCGGCGTTGCAGGTCTTCTCGGCCGACGAGGTCGACGAGGACACGAGCCGCGCCGTCGTGATGATCGTCGGCGACCCGACCGTCGATCCGTACCGGGTGGTCGGGTCGGCGCTGACCGCCCGGCAGATGGGGGTGACGTTCTACGTCATCACCGTGGCCGAGAGCGTGCCCGCCGACTTCGACCGTTTGGCTTCGATGACCAACGGGCGGGCGGTGGCCGTCGACCACGACGCCCTGGTGGCGGCGATCGACCGCACGATGGCCGACCTGCGGGGCCAGTATCGGCTCCGGTTCGACCTCTCGGGGGGCGACGTAACGGCAGGACTCGAAGGACGGGTCGCGGGAGACGTCGTGGCCGCCGTCGGGATCCACCCGGTCGCCGCGACCGTGAACGCCGGCGGCATCAGCGCCGACATTCGCATGAGTGTCCCGCCTCCGAGCGGCCCGAGCACCGGCGCCGGTGGGAACGGGGGCGAGCCGTCACCCCGGGCGCCCTGGGCGACAGATTGGCTCCCGGCCCTGGCGGTCCTCCTGCTTCTCGTGCTGGCGGCGGTGGGTGTCGACCGGTTCGCGGCGCCAAGCGCGGCCCGGCCGCCGACGATGCGGACGCCATCCCGGCCCCGTCCGGCGAGCGTGGTGCAGCCGCCCGTGTCCGTCACGGAGGTCGAAACCGACGATCGCCCACTCGTCGGCGTCGGGCCGGCGTTGCGTTCCGGTCCCCGCTAGCGGATCTCTCCCCTGGTGATGCGCCAGAGCCCGACGATGAGGGGCAGCACCATCCAGAGCGCCAGCGTCGTGGCGACGCGGGCCCACTCGCCGGCATCCAGCAGGTGCTCGGTCATCGGTCCCAGCGTGCGGGCGCCGTCCAGCCAGTCGGCGATCCCCTCGAGTGCCGGGCTCGACCCGACCAGCGTCCAGCTCAAGGGCAACACGAAGTAGAGGACGATCGCCGGCGCCGAGGCGAGGAATGCCGCGCCGAAGCCGTCACCCCTGAGGATCGAGGTCGTGAGGTACACGACGGCCTGGCCGACCATCCCCGGTGACAGCGACCATGTGCCGTCGGCGCCGGAACCGGCGATGGCGGTCGCCACGCCCGCGATGAGGAACGAGAGCACCACGGTCGCGACCGAGAGCACCATCGCCGCGCCGACCTTGGCGGCCAGCACCCGCTCCCGGCGGGGCACGACGGCGAAGGTGACCATCCCCGTGCGCTGCGACCACTCCCAGCTGACGAGCAGTATCCCGACGACGGGCAGCAGGACCGCGGCCAGCCAGATGGCATTCCAGAGCAGATCCTGGAGCGTCTGGTCCGCGGATTCACCAAAGATCACGGTCAGCACGGCGACGGCGGCCATCAACGCCACGGTGCTCATCAGCGGCCAGAACCCGGTGCGGGTGTCGACCATCTTGCGCAGCTCGACGGCCGTCAGCCGGGTGAGGCCCGGCCGCGTCTCGACCCCGAGGTCGGGGGCGGGTGATGCGATGGTGACGGTGCCATGCGACGTCCTCCACGGGTTCGGCATCGACGGCAAGCCCGCGGCCGGGCGCCGGACGGACCGGAAGGCCCGCCGAGTCGAGCGCGGCCCGCAGCCCGTGCTCGTCGTCGGCCATCACCAGGGTGCCCGTCCTCGCCAGCAGCTCGGAGCTCGACCCTTGGGCGACGATCCGGCCGTGGTCGATGATCACCAGCCGATCGGCGAGCGCCTCGACGACGTGCAACAGGTGCGACGACAACAGCACGGTTCCGCCCCGGTCGGCGAACTCGCGCAGCAGCTGCCGCATCCAGTAGATGCCGGGAGGGTCGAGGCCGTTCGCCGGCTCGTCGACATCGTGTTGTTTCTCCTGGCCGTCGGGATCGGGCTGTTCAACCTGGCCGCGAGCTGGCCGGATCACGGCGCCCCGCTCATCGTCCTCGACGTGGTTCTGGGCTCGGTCGCCTGCCTGTCGCTGTAGGTGCGGCGACCGTATCCAGTCGCCGTCGCCGCGTTCGCGGTGATCGCCACGGTGTCGGCGCTGGCCGGCGGTGCGTCCGGGGTCGCGGTCTTCAGCGCGACGCTCCGGGTGTCGCCCCCACCCTCGCCGGTCGCGACCAGATCGAGATCGTCGGGGAGGTCGATGACGGTCGCGGGGTCCTCGAGGCCGTCGAGACCCATCACCCGGACGTGGTGCTCATGGACATCCGCATGCCGCAACTCGACGGGATCGCCCGCAACGCGCCTGCTGCAAGCACGGCCCCGGCCGCCCGAGGTCCTAATCCTGACCACCTTCGACGCCGACGAACTGGTCGTCCGCGCCCTGCGGGCCGGGGCCGCCGGCTCCTCCTCAAGGACACGGCGCCGGCCGACATCGTGCGGGCCATCGAGCTCGTCCACGCCGGTGACGGCATGTTCTCGCCGACCGTCACCCGGCGCCTGATCTCGCTTGTGGCCGCCGAGGCCGACGCGGAGACGCGCCGCGACAAGGCCCGCAGTCGCCTCGCCGCGCTCAGCGCCCGCGAGCATGACGTGGCGTTGGCGTCGGCCGTGGTCTCGCCAGCGCCGACATCGCGGCCCAGCTCTACATGGCGTGGCCACCGTGAAGGCGCACGTGTCACGTCTCCTCACCAAGCTCGCGGTCGACAACCGCGTCCAGATCGCGCTGCTGGTCCAAGAAGCAGGACCCTGAGCTACGGCGGTCACCTGTCGTCACCTGTCGACCGGGCCCGGCCCGTAGCCTCGGCCGCCCATGCAGAAGCCGCAGACCGTGGTCCTGGCCTCGTTCAACATCCATTGGGGCCGTCATCCCCGTTCCTACGAGCCGTTCGACGTCGTCGACGCGTGTCGTCGGCTCGACGCCGATGTGCTGGCGCTGCCAGGAGGTGTGGCGGCCCGACGGCGAAGCGAGCATCGCCGAGGAGGTAGCCGACCAGCTCGGCTACAAGCTCCATCATCTGTGGACCGGTCGGGCCGTCGTCGAGCCGCGGTGCCACATCGTCGGGCGAACGGACGCCCCGGTCGGGACGGGCGACTGGGGGCAGGCGCTGCTGACGCGAGTGCCCCGGGGGCCGGTGACCGACCACCGGCTCGAGGGTTTCCTGTTCGATCCGAACGACCGCGCCGTGATGACGACCACCGTCGAGCTCGATGGCAGGACCCTCACCGTGTCCGCTTCGCACTTTCCGCACCTCGAGCACATCTCGCCGCTGCTCCGTTGGCGCCTGCGCGGCGTGCTGCCCGACCCTCACCTGCCGGCCGTGCTCATGGGCGACTTCAACATGTGGCGGTGGGTGACCCGGTTCATCCTGCCCGGATGGCGCGACACGGTGCGCGGCGCGACCTGGCCGTCACCCCGGCCGGTGTTCCAGATCGACCATCTGCTGGCCACGTCACCGGTCGCCGTGACCGATGCCGAAGTCGTCGCCGCGGGCGAGTCCGATCACCTGCCGATCCGGGCTCGGGTCGCACTCGAATCGCAGGCACCCGGACAAGGGCGGTCACTCGGGGGCGTAGCCGAGGTGCGGCCTCCCCGCAGTTGTGCCGCGGATGCAGATGGACACCGACAGATGGCTATCCGGTGTCGGCGGTGGGTGGCGGCTGCGGTTGTGGGTGGGGGTAGTCGGTGAAGCGATCAGGAGGTCGGGGAGTCCGTAGAACCCGTCGAGGACGGCGCGGGCCGCGTCGTCGTCGATGACCCGGGCGTCCCACCAGAGCTCGGCGCCGTGGACGGTGACGTCGAAGGTGAAGAACGCGCAGCAGGCTCGTTCCCGGGCCGCGAGGTCGCGGATCCACTCCTCGAGGACCTCGTCGGAGCGGAACCGGAAGCGGATCCCGCGTTCGGTGCGTTCGCGCCCGATCAAGGCGTGGGCGAACAGCCGCCGGTACTCGTCGAGCCGCTCGGCGGGTGTGTCGGGGGCGTCGGTCATGTCGCAGACCACGGGCGGCGTGGCCCGGGTGTGTTCGGTGTCCATGACCGGAGGTTAAAGTCTGGACCTAGGTCCAGAGTCAAGGATGGTCGAGATGCAGATCGGATCGCTCGCCGACCAGGCCGGAGTGAGTATCGACACGGTCCGGTTCTACGAGCGCCGAGGGGTGCTGCCGACCCCGGAGCGGACCGCGTCCGGCTACCGGACCTACACGGCGGCGGCGGTCGAGCGCATCCGGCTGGCCCGTCGGCTGCAACGGCTCGGGTTCACCCTCGACGAGGTCATCGACGCCCTCCACGCCACCGACCGGGGCGAGGCGTCCTGCGCGTCGGATCGCTGGCGGCTCGAAGCGGTGCTCACCCGGATCGACGCAAAGATCACCGAGCTGCGAGCGGCGCGTCGGGAGGTCCGAGCCGTCATGGCCGCCTGTGACCGTGGGGCATGCGTGTTCGACGTTCAGTCCTCGGTCACCTTCTCGAAGGCCGGTGGATACACAACCCCGCCACGGAGCGCCGGGTCGTAGCGGCGCAGCCGGATGATCTGGGCCGCCTCCGGCGGCGCCCACGACGGCAGGGTGATGTGGATTCCGTGGGGGACCTCCAGGACGACAAGCGGCTCGCCTCGCCGATCGGCCCGTTCCGTCACCTCACGCACCAGGGCCGAACCGATGCCGCGCCCCTGGAACGGCGGCGCAACCGCCAGGGGCGACAGGCTGGCCACCTCGGTCCTGGTGCCGTCGTCGTCGAGCGCAACCATGCTGATCATGACGTGCCCGACCACCCGGTCGTGGACCGAGGCGACCAGGGTGAGATCCGGCACGAAGTTCGACGTCGCTCGGATCGCCTCGACCAGCCGGGCCACCGCCCGATCGCCGAACGCCGCCTCGACCACCTCCGCTACGGCGGCCCGGTCATCCGGTTGCTCGGTCCGGATGGTCACCCCGCCCTGCGAGCCCTCCATGCCCTGAGCATCGCGCGTGGGCGGTCGTGCTCGGCAGGGCGGGGCCGGGTTCAGCGGTCGCGCGCCTCCAAGGGCTGATCGCCGACGCCGACGAGCTCCTCGAAGAGGGCTCGATAGTGGACGACGGCCCGGGCGAGCTCCTCGGTCGTGGACTCGCCGGTGACCGAGCGGGCGGCGACGGCGTTCCCTGCTCGGTAGTTGGCGACCACCTCCGCGTGCTCGACGGAGAGGTCGGCGGCCCGCTGGTCGAAGTCGTCGACTGGGTAGCCGCGATCGCGCATGACCTGCTGGATCAGGTTGTCAGTGTCCCCAATGGCCTCGACCGGCTGATCGACGAATCGGGCCTGCACACCGTCCCAGAGCCGCAAGTAGTGGTGGCGCTCCTCGCGGTCGAGCGGGCGAAGCTCGAGCTCGTCGTGCCGCCTGACCCTCTCGCGTAGCGCGGTCTCGGCCTGGCGGCGTGAGTCCGCCTCCGAGAGCGTGCGATCGTACTCCGGTCCGAAGCCCTGCTGCAGCCTTCTCCGGCGCTTGGAGCTGGCCGCGGCCAGCACAATGGCGGCACGACGACCACGGCCACGACCGCGATGACGATCCAGACCCAGGTGTCCATGACTCCTCCTTGATTTCGGGTCGACGGGCCGCGTACGCGTTGCCGACCCCGGCCAGCCGCAGCCTCAGATACCGCCGCAGAGCGTCCCGGAATGGGAAGTCATCCTTCCGCAAGGTCTCGTAGTGTGCCGAGCCATGACCACTGAAGGCGACCAGCGCGAAGAGCGCGACGAGATCCGACCGTTCACCATCGACATCCCCGAAGCCAGCCTTGATGACCTGCGGGAACGGTTGGCCCGCACACGCTGGCCGGATGAGGCGCCCGACGCCGGCTGGACGCGGGGCGTGCCCCTCGCGTACCTGAACGAGCTGTCCGAGTACTGGCGCACCACCTACGACTGGCGCACCCACGAGGCGGCGCTCAACGAGTTCCCGCAGTTCACGACCACGATCGACGGACAGACGATCCACTTCCTGCACGTCCGGTCGCCCGAGCCCGACGCCCTCCCGGTGATCATCAGCCACGGCTACCCGGGCTCGGTCGTCGAGTTCATGAAGATCATCGGTCCCCTCACCGACCCCGGAGCCCACGGCGGCGATCCGGCCGACGCCTTCCATGTCGTGGCCCCTTCGCTGCCCGGCTTCGGCTTCTCGGTGCCGCGCCAACCCGGGTGGGAGATGGCGAGAACCGCGGCCGCGTTCGCCGAGCTGATGGGCCGCCTCGGCTATCACCGCTACGGCGTCCAGGGGGGCGACATCGGTGCCGGCGTCGTCGGGACGATCGCCGCCATGGCGCCCGACCGGGTGGTTGGCATGCATCTGAACGGGCCGTCGATGTTCCCGGGTGGCGGCCCGCTCGAGGTGCCCGACCTCTCTGCGGTCGACCAGGTGCGGCTCGAGCGGTTCAACCAGTTCCAGGCCGACGGCATGGGCTATCTCCAGATCCAGGCCACCCGGCCCCAGACACTCGGTTACGCCCTCAACGACTCGCCCGTCGGCCAACTGGCGTGGATCGTCGAGAAGTTCCACGAGTGGACCGACCCGGCCGCGGCGCGACCAGACGACGCCGTCGATCGTGATCAGCTGCTCACCAACGTGACGCTGTGGTGGCTCGGTGGCCTCGGGATATCCGCCGCCCACTTCACCTACGACGGCATGCGGTCGTGGGCCGCAGAGGCGACAGACTCGAACGGCGGTTGGGACGACGCCGAGTCCCCGTCGCCGGTGCCCGCCGGGGTGGCGGTGTTCGCCGCCGACAACAGCGTCCGCAGCCTGGTCGAGGAGTACCTTCAGAACATCCAGCACTGGGCCGAGTACGACCGCGGCGGCCACTTCGCCGCCATGGAGACACCCGATCTCCTCGTGGCCGACGTTCGCACGTTCTTCCGTCCGCTGCGGGACGGCCGCCCGTAGCGACCCGTCGGGAAGGTCGGTTTCCAGGCGGGGGCCGGGTAGCGTGACGCAGCCGTTCGGCCCCCGCCGATCGATCGTCGGCGCCGTTCGCCGGTGGGGCCAGGCGAGTTCCGCTCGAGTCGGCCCGCTCATCATCCCGACTGGAGTGTTGTGTCCACCACCTTCGCCGACCTCGGCGTGCCCGACGATCTCGCCATGCACCTCGCCCGGCGGTCCATCACCGAAGCGTTTCCCATCCAGGCGGCGGCGCTGCCTGACGGCCTCGCCGGCCACGACATCTGCGGCCGCGCGCCGACCGGCTCGGGCAAGACGCTCGCGTTCGGGCTGGTGTTGGCGCTACGGGCCGGGCCGGCCCACCCCCTGCGGCCCTCCGGGCTTGTCCTCGTGCCGACGCGGGAGCTCGCCGGGCAGGTGGCGAAGGAGCTGCAACTGCTCGCCACCCCGCAGCACCGGCAGGTCGTCGCGGTCTACGGCGGCGCCGGGTACGAGCCGCAGCGCCGGGCGTTGCGGCGAGGCGCCGACATCCTGGTGGCCACGCCCGGGCGGCTGGAGGACCTGATCGCCCGGCGGGACGTGCGGCTGGACAACGTCGGCATCGCCGTCATCGACGAAGCCGACCGCATGGCCGACATGGGCTTCCTGCCCGCCGTGGGCCGGGTCCTCGACGCCACGCCGGCGACCCGCCAGACGCTGTTGTTCTCGGCCACGCTCGATGGCGACGTCGACGTGCTGGTACGGCGGTACCAGCGCGACCCGAGGCGTCACGACGTGACCGTCGCCGACGACGGTGCGTCCGTGAACCACGTCTTCTGGCACGCGCCGCGAGACCGCCGGGTCGCCCTGACCGCGGAGCTGGTCGAGCACCACGACCGGGCGATCGTGTTCTGTCGTACCCGGCACGGCGCCGACCGGCTCACCCGCCAGTTGCGCTCCACCGGGCTGTCCGCCGTCGCCATCCATGGCAATCGCACCCAGTCCCAACGCGAGCGGGCGCTGTCCGAGTTCATCTCGGGCCGGGCCCAGGCCCTGGTGGCCACCGATGTGGCGGCCCGCGGGATCCACGTCGACGCGGTCCCGTGCGTCGTCCACTTCGATCCGGCCGCCGATCGCAAGGACTACGTCCACCGGTCGGGCCGCACCGGACGGGCCGGGCTGTGGGGCACGGTCGTGACCCTGGTCGGCAACGAGCACCGCCCGGCGGTGCGGGCGCTCCAGCGGGCCCTCGGCCTGCCCGAGCAGCTCGAGGGAGAAGCCGGTCCCGCACCGGCCGCCGACCCCGCCAGACGCCCCGCCCGACCCGCGTCGTCCCAGCGTCGCGGCGGCCCCCGCTCGGGGCGTCCGGCCGGGCCGAGCCGTCAACCGCGCCAACGCGGAAGGACGCGGCGCGCACCAGCCATCGGGCGCCGACGCCCGAGGCGCTAAGCGTTTCTTCTGGCCTACCGCACGAGCGAGGACCTGAAGAAGTACAGCGGCGACGGTCTCGGCGGCCTCGTGGGCGTCGTGTTCTACCTGCTGCTCACACCCGTCGTGATGTTCACGATCCCGAACGAAATCAAGAACACGTACGAGGCCGACGGCCGCCCGAGCCCCGTGACCGCCCTGTGGGGACTCTGGTTCCTCCTGCCGCTCATCGGCAACATCATGGTACGTGCGGGTGCAGCGCTCCCTCAACGAGTTCTGGCTGAGCAATGGATCGAGGGCGGCCTAGCCGCTCGCGCTCAGATCGGGCGTTCGTAGACGGCGCGCAGGCTGACCTGCCTGTAGCCGAGGGACGCGTACAGGTCGAAGGCCCCGCTGAGGTTCTCGGTGTCGGCGCCGAGGCCGGCCTCGTCGAATTCGAGTTCGCGCAACTGACGCAGGCTGTTGCAGATCAGCGCGGAGGCCACGCCCCTGCGCCGCCAGGCCCGACTCGTCGAGATGTCCTCCGTCCATCCTCGACGGCGGCCGAGACGCCCGGCCTCGCCCGGGTTCGCGTGCGTCCGGACCTGCCCGACGACCTCCTCTCCCGCCCACGCGACCTGCCACAGCTCGGTGCCGCGCCGGGGGTTGGTGCCGGCGTACTCCTTCCCCGAGAATCGCAAGGATCTGGCCGCGCGGCGGGGCTTTCGGCACTGAGGCCGGCCCGGGGCGATGCAGGTCGTCGAAAAGCCAACGGCGGGTCAGTACGTCAGCTGGGGATGCCAATCGGTTCCGCGGCCGTCCGGGACCGTGTCGAGAAGGAGCCACAATGGGTCCATCTCGACCGCGCTGCGCGGATCCTGGCCGGGGTCAGCCATGTCACCGCCGATCTCGTCGCTCCAGAAGTGGCGGATCACCCCGTCCCTGCGGGCGAACACGTTGTAGGCCGCCGTGTCGGCGTCCTCTGCGGACACGTAGTCCTTCGTGTAGTCACCACGCTTGTCGCTGTAGACCGGCAGGTCGGTCCAGCCACGAGCCTTCTTGGCGTCGATGATGCGCTCGATCGGTGAGCGGGCGGTGAAGGCGATGGCGACGCGCTGGCGGATGTCGGCGATCTTGTGGTCGAGGCCACCCATGAGCGACGTGCACATCGGGCACGGCGCCTCGCGCTGCGGACCGAACATGTAGCTATAGATGACGAGCGTCTCATGCTCGCCGAAGAGCTCACTCAGGGTCACCTCGGCGCCGTCCTCGGCCACGAAGCGGTACTCCTGCGGGACCTCGCCGCCGGGGGGCAGGCTGCGGCGAAGGGCCGCAACCCGCTCGGCATGCCGGCGCAGCTCGATCTCCTCGGCGAGCAACTCCTGTCGAGCACTCCGGTAGTCGTCGGATTCGCCGGGGTGTCGGATGGGGTTCTCCGCCGCGAGGTCGGCCGCGGGGGTCAGTGCGGACATGTGGGTCTCCTTCGGTCCAGACGCTGCACAGGGTCGCCCGCTCCGACGAGCGGCACGGCAAACTCATCGCGATACGGCCGCGGCCGCGGGCGCCGCCGCGGCGGCGTCATCGCCGTTCCTACCGCGCTGAAGTACCTCAGATGTACCTGGGCGCGGCAGGAACGGCCCACACTCGCCGGAGGACCGGCATCGACGCCATCTGTGGACACGTATGCGCCGATTTGGGCCGTTTCGGTCGAAAGGGGTATCCACTTAAGCGGACCTGAGGGACGGTAGGTTCGGCGGCGTGATCGGCGCTCCCGTGGCCGGCGCCCACTACCCGAGGTCGCTGGGCGAGCTGCGGTCGTGGTTCGCCACCGACGCTGACTGCCTGGACTACCTGGACTACCTGGACTGGCTGCGCTGGCCGGATGGGTTCGTGTGCCCGGACTGCGGCCAGCGTGGTGGCTGGCGGCTGGGCGACGGGCGGTTCCGGTGCGCGGCGTGCCGGTCGTGTACGTCGGTGACGGGGGGAACGACCTTCGACCGGACGCGCACGCCGCTGATGGTGTGGCTCACCGCCTGCTGGCTGTTCGCGACTCAGCGTCGGTGATGACGGTGGCGCCCGGTTGGACGTGGGCGGTGATGTGAACGGGTGGAGCGAGGCGGCGGCGGCAACGGTCAGGATCGCCATCCGGCGAACGTAGCTGTTGGCACGTCGTAGCGACGGAGTCGGAGATCCCTGAGCGGCCGACGTGGACTCGTCGTCCTGCCCCTTCAGGATCGAGGCATCCTGGGTGCGTGGATCGAGGCGAGCTCGTTGAGGGGTTCTGGCGATATCACGCACTCGCGACCGGTGACGGCGCGGGACATCGATGGGACCGGTGCGCCCGCACCGGGCCAGGCGCGGACGGCACGCTCGGCGCCGTTCTTCGAGTGGAAGCACCGGCCGCCGCCGGTCCATCCCGGGATCGTTCCGAGGGATGCGCTGGTCGATGGGCTGTGCCCCGAGGCCGCCAGGCGTTGACGACGTTCGCCACGGCGGTCACCAGGAACAGCTGCCCGATCAGGGCCTCGAGCACGGCGAGGCTCTGACCGGGGTTGCCGGCGGGCACGAGGTTGCCGTACCCCGTGGTGGGGCAGGCGATGGCCCGGTGAGCGAGGACCTGTTCTTCGGCTTTGTGCACCGAAGAACGGCGTCGATTGGACGGCGCCGAGGAACCGATAGGTGAACGCGAACGACATGCCGATGATCAGGTAGGCGGACAGTGCGCCCAGCACGGTCTCCTGGTCGACGTCCTGGCGGTAGCCGATGTGTCGGACGATCGAGAACGGCGCGATGAAGTAGAGGACGCCGCCGGCCACGAACGTGAAGGTGAGGAGGTCGGTCGCCTCGCCCGCGACCAGATTGGCGACGGCGGCCACGCCGGCCAGGGCGAACAAGACGTTGACGACGACTCGAAGGCGGCGTCTGGCATGCGAGGTGTGGAGGGCCGCCCAGACCGTCCCGATCTGGGCCGCCAGAACCACCGAGGCGCCCCAGTGCGGCGAGAGCGAGACGGCCGCGACGTACGTGGCGACGACCATCAGCGGGACGAGGCCGTAGGAGTCGGTCGAGCAGAACGATCGCAGCAGGCGCCGGATCGCTGGGGCCTGCTTGTCAACGGTGGCGGCATCGGTCGTCGCGTCGGACATGCCGCGATTATTCGACGGATTCCAGATGCTTGCCGAACCAATGGGCGGTCCCGGTGCGCGGATACCCGTCGACCGATCCGACGAGCCCGTAGCCGAGGCGCCGGTAGAGGTCGGGCGCCTGGCTGTAGCGGGTGAACAGGATCACCGGTGTGCGCACCCCCGGCGCCGGGCCCCGTCCTCGGCCGCCCCGATCAGCGCTCGCGCCCAACCGTCGCCCCGGAGGGCCTGGTCGACCCAGAGCTACTGGAGCTCGCAGCAGCCGCCCCAGGTTCAGCCGTAGACGCCAGCCCGCACCGAGCGGTCGTGGACGCGGATGAGGACGGCGAGGGTCGGACGTCGGCGCAGCCGGTGGCCGCGAGGGTGGCCGCCATGACCCGGTCCTCGAGGGACTCGGACGTCGCCCTGGTCGGGACGGTCCTCGACGGTCAGTGCCCGCCCGGCTGGGTCGTTCAAGAGACCGGCCTGGACTCGGTCGCGACCCACTGGCGGACCAGCGTCGTCTTGCCGCAGCCGGCGGTTGCGCTGGAGCCCGGCTGGTCCCGGATCGTGATCGCGGTGCTGCTCGACGTCAGCCACTGGGCCGCCAGCGCGAGCCAGCTGAACCAGATCCCCGGCCGCCGACCAGGCGCCTGGCCGAGGAGAACGCCCGGCTCCACGAGGAGCTCGACTCGCGGCGGGCGGCGGCCTCGACCTCCAAGGCCGGGCGTCGCCGGCGAGCCCGCAGCATCGCGGCCGGCACGCTCGTCGTCCTGGCCAGCGTCGCCCTCGACGTCGAGGACCGCGTGCAGTCGGCGGTGGCCTCGGTACGAGCTTCCGTCGGCGGCGGAGTTCCTGGCCGGCCGGATCACCAGCGTGATCTAGCGTCCGCGGATGCCGAACCTCGCCGAGGAGCAGCGACTGCGCGAGGCCCGCATCGGGGTGCCGTGGCGACGATGGGGTCCGTACTTGAGCGAACGGCAGTGGGGGACGGTCCGCGAGGATTACAGCGACGACGGGGACGCCTCGTCGTACCTCAGCCACGACCAGGCGCGCTCGCGCGCCGATCGCTGGGGGGAGGACGGACTGGCCGGGGTGTGGCTGGGCCTCGCCCTAGCGCTTTGGAACGAGCAGGACCCGATCCTCAAGGAGCGGCTGTTCGGGCTGACCAACAGCGACAGCAACCACGGCGAGGACGTCAAGGAGTACTACTTCTACCTCGACAACCTCCCGACCCACGCCTACCAGCGCTGGCTGTACAAGTACCCCCAGGGCCCCTATCCCTACAACGAACTGATCGAGGGCAACCGGCGCCGGTCGCGCATCGACATGGAGTACGAGCTGCTCGACACTGGGGTCTTCGAAGGCGACCGGTACTTCGACGTCGAGGTGGAGCACGCCAAGGCGGGGACGGACGACATCGTCTGCCGGACCACCGTGCACAACCGTGGTCCGTCCGACGCGCCAATCCGTCTCTTCCCGACCCTGTGGTTCCGCAACACGTGGTCGTGGCCCCCTCACGACCCTCGTCCGACGCTGCGCCGGATCGATGCCGCGCATCCCGTCATCCGGGCCGAGCACCACGAGCTCGACCCGATGTTCCTCCATACGGAACCCGGGGCGGCGCTGCTGTTCTGCGAGAACGAATCCAACGCCGAACGGCTGTGGGGTGCCGAACCCACGACGCCCTTTCCGAAGTACGGCATCAACGACCACATCGTCCGCGGCACGGCCACCGTCAACCCGGCCGAGGTAGGGACCAAGGCCGCGGCCCACGTCCCGATGACGGTGCCCGCGGGCGACGCGGTGTGGTGCTCATGCGGCTCAGCCCCGACGGGCCCGACGCGCT
Organism: Acidimicrobiales bacterium; assembly: GCA_050744245.1. Taxonomy (GTDB): domain Bacteria; phylum Actinomycetota; class Acidimicrobiia; order Acidimicrobiales; family JBOGGX01; genus JBOGGX01. The sequence continues at coordinate 20,360 of JBOGGX010000133.1, read as the reverse complement.
CGCGGCCCCGTGTGCCGACGCCGACAACATCATCGCCACCCGGCGGGGCCGAGGCCGATGCGTTCTACGAGTCGATCACCCCGCCGTCGGTGTCCGACGACGCCGGCGCGGTCATGCGGCAGGCCCTGGCCGGAATGCTGTGGTCGAAGCAGTGCTACTACTTCGACCTCGACCTCTGGCTCCGGGAGCGGCACGCCCATCCCCTGCGGTCGCGGCCGCGTTCGACCCGGTCGGCGAGCACCCGGATGAGATGTGGGACGACGAAGAGGGGTTCTTCTACGACGTGCTCCGGTTCCCTGACGGGCACGGCGAACGGCTGAAGGTCCGGTCGCTCGTCGGCCCGCTCCCGCTGTGCGCCAGCACCGTGCTCCCGGCCCAGACCCTCGAGCGGCACCCGGAGCTGACGCGCCGGGTGCTGACCTACCTCGACCGCAACAGCGATCTGTTGGCCAACATCGCCGACCCGCTGGCGCCCGGCATCCACGGCCGGCGGCTGCTGTCGATGGTGAACGAGGACAGATGCGCCGGATCCTCGACCGGATGCTCGACGAGGAGCGGTTTCTCGGTCCGCACGGCATCCGCTCGCTGTCGCGCTGGCACCTGGATCATCCCTACGAGTTCGACGTCAACGGCCAGGCGTTCCGCGTGGCCTACGAACCGGCCGAGTCGACCACGGGGATGTTCGGCGGGAATTCGAACTGGCGGGGCCCGGTGTGGTTCCCCGTCAACCTCCTCATCATCCGCGCCCTGCTCCAGCACTACCGGTACCACGGCGACGCCTTCCAGGTCGAGTGCCCGACCGGGTCGGGGACGATGATGAACCTCTTCGAGGTCGCCCGCGAGCTGGCGAATCGGCTCATCGCCACGTTCCTCCGCAGCCCGGATGGCCGCCGGCCCGTGTACGGAGGGACGACGGCCTTCCAGGACGACCCCCACTGGCGCGACCTCGTGCTCTTCCACGAGTACTTCCACGGCGACAACGGCGCCGGGCTCGGAGCTTCGCACCAGACCGGGTGGACCGGCGTGGTGGCCACCCTCATCCAGCTGTTCGGCCACGGCGATGCGGCGTCGGTGCTCGACGCGAAGGACCGCCCGTTCGCCAGCCCGTACCATCCGCTCACGGGCGAGCAGGAGGCCGACGCCCGCACCGCTCGCGAGGCGCGGGGAGTGCACGGCGGGTGACGGCACCCCGGCCCCAGGTCCCGTTCTGTGGCGACTTTCGCGGGCTCTGCCCTCCCAAGTCGCCACAGAGGTGAGTTTTGGTGCCCGCGGCGTGGCCGGTCCACCCGTTCGTCCACGAGGTCTTCACGTGGGTCTGGCTCGGGGAGCTCGGTGGCCGCCTCGGTCGACGCCTGACGCTGGCCGACGTGCCGAGCGACGCTTGGGACGACGTCGCTCGGCCCGGGGTCGACGCCGTGTGGCTCATGGGGGTGTGGACTCGAAGCCCGGCGGGCGCCGCCATCGCCCGGGCGGATCCGGCGATGATGACCGAGTTCCGAGCGGCGCTCCCCGAACTGACCGACGACGACGTGGTCGGCTCGGCCTACTGCATCCGTGACTACCACGTCGACCCGTGGCTCGGCGGCGACGAGGGCTTGGCGGCCCGAGCCGCGCTCGCCGACCGAGGGGTTCGCCTTGTGCTCGACTTCGTTCCGAACCACGTCGCGCCCGACCACCCGTGGGTCACCGAGCATCCCGAGTACTTCATCCAGGGCACGTCCGCCGACCTCGAGGCCGATCCGAGAGGCTTCGTCGCCATCGGCGGCCACGTTTTCGCCTGCGGCCGCGACCCGTACTTCCCGGCGTGGACCGACGTCGTCCAGCTCGACGCCTCGAGAGGCGCCGTCCGTCGGGCCGCGGCCGACCTGGTGTCGTCGATCGCCGAACGGTGCGACGGCGTCCGGTGCGACATGGCCATGCTGGTCCTCGACGACGTATTCACCCGGACCTGGGGCCCGCGGGCGACCGGTGGCCCGTCGCCCGATGACGGTCGCGGCTACTGGCCGACCGTGACCGGCGCAGTGCGGGCGCGGCATCCCGGCTTCGTGTTCTGGGCCGAGGCCTACTGGGACACGGAGCCGAGGCTCGTGGCCCAGGGGTTCGACGCCTGCTACGACAAACGGCTCTACGACCGGCTCGTGCATCGCGAGCCGGCGCGGTCGGTGCTCGCCCACCTCGGCGCCGACCCGGCCGACCAGGCCCACGCCGTTCGCTTCGCCGAGAACCACGATGTGCCCCGGCTGGCGTCGGTGCTCGATCCTGCGCCGGCGCTGGCGGCGGCGACAGCCGCGCTGACCCTGCCCGGCGTCGCCCTTCTCCACGAGGGCCAGGCCGAAGGGAGACGAGTGCGGGTCCCGGTCCAGCTCGCCCGGCGACCCCGCGAACCGGTCGATGCCGACCTGCGCGCCTGGTACGACCGGCTGCTCGAGGCGACCGGCGACGGACTTCGGCGCGGGGAGTGGGCGCTCGCCCGGATCGAGGGCTGGCCGGACAACCGGTCATGCGAGCACCTCGTCGCGTGGATCTGGACGACCGCCGACCACGTCGAACTCGTCGTCGTCAATTTGAGCGACACCCCGGCCGACGGACGTGTCCTGCTCGACCGCGTCCCGAGCGGTCGGGTCGCCATCGCCGACCGGTTCACCGGCGCCGTCGACGAGCGTGACGGCGACGACCTCGCGGCCGACGGCCTGTACGTCGGGCTCGACGCCCGGCAGGTGCACCTGCTGCGGTGGTCGACGTCGGGCGCCGGCTGAGGATTGCAGCCCCTCGTCCGTCGCCGCCGCGGGTCCCCTCGGAGGGTCGCGGGCCGTGGCTGCGGCTACGCGGCGACCGGTCGTGGCGTCGGTTTTCTCGCCCGCTACCTGCCTGGGCCGGATGAGATCGTCAAGCCCGGCGTGGGCCCCGGTTGATCAATTGTCTAAACCGGTTTAGAGTCGCCGCACGCAGCACGCCTGGGCATCCTTCGAGGCCACCGGTTCCGGCGCTGGCCGGAGTCGAGCGAGACGCCGTCGTGTGACCATCTCCGACGTCGCTCGGCGAGCGGGGGTGTCCAAGGGCCTGGTGTCGCTGGCCCTCAACAACCGGTACGGCGTCTCGCTGGCCACCCGGGCCCGGATCCTCCAGGCCGCGACCGACCTCGACTGGCGCCCGAGCCAGGCGGCCAGGGCGCTCACCCACGACCGGGCCTACGCCATGGGATTCGTGCTGGCCCGCCCGGCCGAGCTGCTGGCCGCCGATCCGTTCTTCCCGGCCTTCATCGCCGGCGTCGAGGCCGAGCTGTCGGCCCGCCATTCGGCCCTGGTGCTGCAGGTCGTCCCGAGCGTCGACGCCGAGCTCGAGGCCTACCGGCAGCTGGCGGCGCATCGCCGGGTCGATGGCGTCCTCGTCGCCGACCTGCGTGTCGGCGATCCCCGGCCGGGGTTCCTGACCGGCATGGGACTTCCCGCGGTGACCCTCGGCCGCCCGCAGGGCCGGCGGCTGTGCCCGGCGGCCGTGCTCGACGACCGACCCGGCGTGGTCGAGGCGGTCGAGTATCTGGCGGGCCTGGGCCACGACCAGATCGCGTTCGTCGGTGGTCCGGAGGAGTTCCTGCATGCCCAGCACCGGCGGGACGCATGGCGGGCCACGCTCGACCACATCGGCCTTCGGCCCGGACCGGTGGTCGACGGCGACTTCAGCGGCGCGAGCGGTGCCGAGGCGATGGCTCGGTTGCTGGAGCTTCCGATCCACCGGCGGCCCACCGCGGTCGTCTACGCCAACGACCTCATGGCCGTGGCCGGGATCTTCGAGGCCATCCGGAGTGGCGTGCGGGTACCCGAGGAGCTGTCCGTCGTCGGCTTCGACGACATCGCCGTGGCCGCGCACATCCATCCACCACTCACAACCGTGGGCCAGGACGCACTGGCGTGGGGCCGATCGGCCACCCAGGCCCTGCTCGACCTGGTCGAGCATGGGGCAGATCACGACGTCGAGCTTCCACCGGCTCGGCTGATTGTCAGGGGATCGACCGCGGCCCCGGCGGGACGCCCGCTCCCGCGGGGTCGGAGTCGATCGCCGCGGACCAGGAGGGAATCATGAATCGTTTGTTGCCCGCCACGCTTGCCGTCCTCGCGCTCGCCGCCGCGTCGTGTGGAGGTGACGACGATGATGGTGGCGGAGAGGCGTTGACCTCCCGGGGCCCGATCACCATCTGGCTCTCCAACAACACAGAGGAGAAGGCCTGGGGGGAGGCGGCCGTTGAGGCCTGGAACGCTGAGAACCCCGACGAGGAGGTGACGTCCCAGGAGATCCCCGCCGGGAACACCAGCGAGGAGGTGATCGGTGCCGCGATCACCGCGGGGAACGCGCCATGCCTGATCTACAACACGGCGCCGGCCGCCGTGCCCCAGTTCCAACGCCAGGGCGGGCTGGTGGCCATCAACGACTTCGAGGACGCCGACGCCTATGTGGAGGAGCGTTCCGGAGAAGCGGCCGAGCAGTATCGCTCTCCCGACGGGAACCTCTACCAGATGCCGTGGAAGGCCAACCCGGTCATGATCTTCTACAACAAGGCCCTGTTCCAGCAGGCAGGACTCGATCCGGAGAACCCGCCGCTGGGCACCTACGACGAGTTCCTCACGACGGCCCAGACCCTTGTCTCATCCGGCGTTCGGGCCGCCATCTGGCCGTCGCCGGAGAGCCAGTTCTTCCAGAACTGGTTCGACTTCTACCCGCTGTTCATCGCCAACACCGGCCAGCAGCTCGTCGAGGACGGCGAGGCGACGTTCGCATCCGACGAGGGCTTCGCGGTCGCCGACTTCTGGCGGACGCTGTACGACGAGGGGCTGGCGCCGCGCGAGGCCTTCAACGGCGACGCGTTCAACGAGGGCCAGTCGGCCATGGCGATCGTCGGGCCCTGGGCGATCGCCGTCTACGACGAGGTCGAGTGGGGCGCGGTGCCGGTGCCGACCTCCGACGGCGTGGCGGCCGAGGAGATCCAGACGTTCAGCGACGAGAAGTCGATCGGGATGTACACCGCCTGTGAAAACCAGGCGACCGCGTGGGACTTCCTCAAGTTCACGACCAGCGAGGAGCAGGACGGCGCGCTGCTCGAGGCGACCGGGCAGATGCCCGTGCGCACCGACCTGGTCGGCACCTATCCCGACTACTTCGCGGCTCACCCCGACTCGGTGGCCTTCGCCGAGCTGACCGACCGGGCCCTCGACGTGCCGAACGTGTCCAACTCGGTCGAAGTGTGGCAGACGCTCCGCGACGCATGGTCGGAGGCGGTCATCTTCGGCGAAGCCGATCCTCAGCAGGCGCTGACCGCAGCGGCCGAAGAGATCAACTCGCTCGTGGCCGAGGACTGAGGCGGCGAGCGCCATGGCCGTCACCGCCAAACTGCCCGAGCCCGGCGTCGCCGCCCCTGAGGCGGCGCCGGCGCCCACTGGCGGCCCGAGGTCGTTCGGCCGCCAGGTGGCCGGCTACCTGTTCGTCTCGCCCTGGGTGGTCTTCCTCGTGGGGATCTACGCCTTCCCGCTGGTCTTTGCCGTGTGGATGTCGTTCTACGACTACTTCTTCTCGGCGCCGGGGGCGGTGGTCGACCGTCCCTTCGTCGGCGTCGACAACTACGTCAGCGCCCTGACCGACCCCCAGGTGCAGCAGTCGTTCCGCAACATCGTCGTCTTCCTCGTCATCAATGTGCCGCTCACGGTGGTGATGGCGATCGGCCTGGCCATGGCCCTCAACGCCGCCATCCCCTTCCGATCGTTCTTCCGCACCGCCTACTACATCCCCTATGTGACGGCCAGCGTGGCCACCATCGCCGTGTGGTTGTGGCTCTTCAGCGGCGACGGCGTGGTGAACCAGGTGCTCGGTCCGCTCGCGCCCGACCCGCCATGGCTCATCAACGAGGCCCTGGCCATGCCGACCATCGCCGTCTATGTCACGTGGAAGCAGCTCGGTTTCTACATCCTGCTCTACCTGGCCGCCCTGCAGAACGTGGCGGGCGAGCTGTACGAAGCGGCCGAGGTCGACGGGGCCGGTCGGTGGGGCAAGTTCCGCTACGTGACGTGGCCCGGCGTGCGCCCGGCGACCACCCTCGTCGTCGTCCTGTCGATCATCACCGGTTCGAACCTGTTCACCGAGCCCTACCTGCTGACCGGGGGCGGAGGACCGAACGGGGCCTCGGCGACACCGGTGCTCGTCCTGTATCAGCGGGGCATCGAGCAGGGGGATGCGGGCGAGGCCGCGGCCATCGGGGTGCTCCTCGTGCTCTTTGTCTTGGTGGTTGGGCTCATCGCCCGCCGGGTCAGTGAGAGGGGGGCGTGATGGCCACCGAGACAGCGTCGGCGCCGACGACCACGGCGGCCCGCGGCCCGCAGCAGCGGGCAGCGCGCGACAGGGGGCCCGTGCGGCTGGTGCTGCTCATCGCGGGCGCCTTCCTGTTCATATTCCCGTTCTATTACATGCTCATCGGGTCCTTGCAGGAGGACGTCAACTCCGGTCTGAGCGGCGCCCTGCCAGACCCGTCCAACCTCACCTTCAAGAACTACAGCGACATCAACCAGGGCATCGATCTACCCGGGTCGCTGCTCAACTCGACCATCTTGACCATCGGCGTCCTGCTGAGCACGCTGTTCTTCGGGCTGCTGGCCGGCTACTCGATGTCGGTGCTGCACTACCGGGGGCGGGGCGTCGCCTTCGCGTCGGTCCTGCTCGTGCAGACCATCCCGTTCCAACTGCTGATGATCCCGCTCTTTGTGCTCCTGGTGCGTGAATACGGCCTCGGGGACACGTATCTCGGGATGATCGTGCCGTTCGCCATCGGCCCGACGGCGGTGTTCATCTTCCGACAGTTCTTCCTCCAACTGCCCCGCGACCTGTTCGACGCGGCCCGCATCGACGGCGCCGGAGAGTTCACCATCCTCTGGCGCATCGCCATCCCGCTGGCGAAACCGGCGATCCTCACCGCGACCATGCTCACGTTCATCGGTCCCTGGAACGACTTCCTGTGGCCCTTCCTCATCACCAAGGACACCGACCTGCAACCGCTGGCGGTGTCGCTCGCCAACTACATGGCCAACCTGGCGTCCCGGGCGGCCAACCCGTTCGGCGCCACCCTCGCCGGGGCGTGCGTGCTGGCCGCCCCGGTGATCGGCCTGTTCATCGTCTTCCAGCGGCACTTCACGTCGAGCGACATCGGGTCCGGGGTCAAGGGTTGATCCCGTACCGGCTGCGCCGGTTGGGCACGTTGATGACGCCCGATCCCGGCGATCCTCGCGAGGCCGAGGGGGTGCTCAACCCGGCGGCCGGACGAACCCCTGATGGTCGCCTCCACCTGCTGCCCAGGATGGTCGCGGCGGGCAACGTCTCCCGGGTGGGGCTGGCCGAGGTCGTGATCGAAGCGGGTGAACCGGTTGCGGTGCGGCGCCGTGGCGTCGTGCTCGAGCCCGACGAGGCCTGGGAGCGCGGGGCGGAGCACGCCGGCGTCGAGGATCCCCGGGTCACCTACGTTGGCTCGCTCGGCCTCCATCTCATGACCTATGTGGCCTTCGGCCCGGTAGGCCCGCGGATCGCACTCGCGGTGTCGCTCGATCTCGTCGAGTGGCGGCGGCTCGGACCCGCGCTCTTCGGCTACGAGCCCGAGTGGGACGTCGACCTCAACCTCTACCCCAACAAGGACGCCCTCTTCTTCCCGGAGCCGGTACCGGGCCCTGATGGCCAGATGAGCTACGCCATGCTGCACCGGCCGATGTGGCACCACGGATGGTTCGCGTTCGGCGGCGCGCTGCGACCGCCATCAGGAGTCGCCGACGAGCGGCCCGGCATCTGGATTTCCTACGTACCGGAGGCCGCGGTCGAAGACGATCTGCGGGCCATCGCGCTGCTGCGGGCTCACCGCTGCGTCGCCCTCCCCGAGTTCGCGTTCGAAAGCGCCAAGATCGGCGGCGGCCCGCCTCCCATCCGGGTGCCGGAGGGGTGGCTGCTGATCCACCATGGGGTCGAAGGCGACGTCGATCCCGGCTTCGATCCGACCCAGCAAGGGGACGTGGTGTACGGGGCCGGCGCCATGCTGCTCGATCCGGACGACCCGTCGCATGTGCTCGACCGGACCAGCGAACCGCTGATGGTCCCGGAGACGCTCGATGAGAGGGTCGGCACCGTGCCGAACGTGGTGTTCCCGACCGCCATCGCCGAGATCGACGACCACCGTTTCGTGTTCTACGGCATGGCCGACGCCCGCATCGGTGTGGCCGAGCTCGAGCCGGCGAGGTCGTGAAGGCGGGCCTGCGGGCCGGGCACCGCATCGGGCTTGTCGGTTGCGGCGGGTTCGGGTCGTTCGTCGGCCGGATACTCACGGGCCGCGCCGGCCCGCCTGGGGCTCACCTGGTCGCGGTGGCCGACGCCGACCCCGTAACGGTCACCGGCCTTGCCGATGAGTTGGTGGCGTCGCCGCCGAGGCCGACCTCGATGGTCTGGTGAGCGGTCACGACCTCGATCTGGTCGTCATCGCCACGCCGCCGCGGTCCCACGCCGAGTTCGCGGTCCAGGCGCTCGATGCCGGGTGCCACGTGTTGGTGGAGAAGCCCTGGCCATCGATCTGGCCGGCTGCGGCCGGGTGGCGGCCGCAGCGCAGGCCAACGGACGAGTCGTCGCCGTCGACCACATGCTCCGGTTCGCGCCGATGATCCTGGCGCTCGAACATCTGCTCGCGGTCGAGGTCGGCGGGCGGCGCGTGCTCGGTCCGGTTCGTCGCTTCTCGTTCGAGAACGATGCGGCCGACGACGACCTGCCGCCCGGTCACTGGTTCTGGGATCCACACCGCTCGGGCGGGATCTTCGTCGAGCACGGCGTGCACTTCTTCGACCTCGCCTCGTCGCTCATCGGCTCGGCCGCAGCGACCATCCAGGCGACCACGCTCGGCCTCCGGCCCGAGCGGCGCTCCAACACCGTGTGTGCGACCGCGACCTATGCCAGCGGGGCCACGGCCACGTGGTACCACTCGTTCACCCATCCCCGTCGCTGTGAGCGCCAGCGGCTGCGGCTCGACCTCGGCCTGGCCGAATGCCGGCTCGACGGGTGGATCCCGCTCGAACTGCGGCTCCATGCCTTCACCGACGCCGACGGCGCGGCGGCCATCGGAGAAGCCGTCGCCGATGCTCCCTCCGCCGGACAGGAGGTGCCCGTGAGGGAGGTCAGCGTCGAATCCGGTCGGGTCCGTCTGCGGCTGGCGCACGCTGGATCCGACGCGAAGCAGAGGGTGTATGCCCGATGCGTCGCCGATCTCGTCGGCGATCTCCTGGCCGCGATCGACCACCGCAGACCCCCGAAGGTCGGCATCGACGTCGCCACGGCGGCCGTCGCCATGGCCACCGCGGCCGGCGACGACGCCGTGTCGGGTCGAACGGTGCCCCTTCCATCCGCCAACGGGCGGTGGTACGGTCACTCCTAAACCGGTTTAGACGACCGTGGCGCGCGGGACGGTCCCTTCGAGAGGTGAACCCGATGCCTGAGCGACGTCCTGGGCGACAGCACCCGACCCCCACCATGGCCGCCGCCATCCTCGCGGTCGCCGCGGCCACCATCGTCGCCCTCGTGGTGCCGGCGGCCGCGGTGCACGGTGGCCGGGGGCAGGCGCCGCCGCCCGGCCTGACCAACCTGGCTCACATCGACTGGCTCGGCGCCGACGTGACACCGCCGGTCCAGGCGGGCCACACCACCTATCGACTGGCCGAGGAGCCCTCGATCGGTGTCCTGTGGACCTACGCCGACCGCCAGCCCGATGGCAGCTACCTGCGGATCGGCGGTGGACGCTACGACCCGGTCACCGATACGTGGAGCCAGGGGGCGTTCAACGCCGATGACATCTCGAGGGCGGCGGTGGTCTACCTCAGGCACTGGCGGCAGACCGGTGCCGTTTCGAGCAGGGACTCGGCGTACCAGCTGTTGCGGGCCCTGACCTACCTGCAGACTGTCGACGGCGAGCATGCGGGCAACGTCGTCCTCTGGATGCAACCGGACGGCACCCTCAACCCGAGCGCCGACCCGGTCGAGCTGCCCGATCCCTCCGACAGTGGTCCCTCGTACTGGCTGGCCCGCACCATCTGGGCCATCGGTGAGGGCTATCAGGCCTTCGTCGACGACGACCCGGCCTTCGCCCAGTTCCTGCATGAGCGCATGCAGCTGGCCATCGACGCGGTCGAGCGCCAGGTGCTCGCCCGGTACGGCCAGTGGCTCGACATCGACGGGGTGGACGTTCCGGCCTGGCTCATCGCCGACGGGGCCGACGCCACCGGCGAGGCGTTGCTCGGGCTGGCGTCCTACGTCGAGGCGTCGGGCGACGGCGACGCCTTGGTCGCGCTGGCCCGGCTCGGAGAGGGCGTCGCCGCCATGCGATCGGGCGATCCCCGCCTGTGGCCGTTCGGCGCGGTGCTGCCCTGGGCTCTCTCCCAGGCGGTGTGGCACGCGTGGGGCGGGCTGGCCCCCGCCGGGCTGGCCCGGGCGTCATCGGTCACCGGTGACGGCGACCTCGTCGACGCCGCCGTGTCCGACGTCGCCGCCTTCACCCCGCACATGCTGATCTCGGCCGGTCCGGAGAACGGGTGGCTGCCATCTCCCTCCGAACTGGTTCAGATCGCCTACGGGGCCGAGTCGCGCCTCGGGTCGCTGATGGCCACGGCTGATGCGGCCGCCCGGCCCGGCTTGCGTTTGCTGGCCGGCGTGGCTGCGTCCTGGTTCTTCGGGAACAACCCGGCGGGACAGGTGATGTACGACGCGGCGACCGGGCGCACCTACGACGGCGTGGCCGGTGACGGAGCCGTGAACTTCAACTCGGGCGCGGAGTCGACCATCCACGGGCTCCTGGCGATGATCGCCTTGGACGGCGCGCCCGACGTGGCCGGCATGGCGATGGTCGCCCAGGCCGTCGAACGGCGGACGTGGACGCTGGTCGAAGCCGAGTCGGGACAGTTGGGCGCGGGCGCCGAGATCGTGATACCGGACAGCGCGTGGACGGGCGAGAGCCTGTGGAGCGGCGGGGCCGGAGTCAGCCTTCCGGCCGGCGGGACGGTGACCCTCGGCATCCCCGCCACGGGAACCAGCCTGTTGCTGCCGGTGGTGCTGCTCGACCCGGCCGCGGGCGAGACGACGTGGACGGTGCCGCACCGGATCGCGGGCACGATCGACCACGCGGCGGTCGGCGCCCAGGGGGACTCGCCGGCACCGGGTCTGCTCGCCGTCGAGACCCTGGCCCGCAGCGTCAGGGATGTCGACGCCGTCACCGTCCGGGCCCGCGGGACCGAGTCCATGGTCGATGCCGTGCTCGTCCAGCCCGAGGTCGAGCACGTCGTGCTCACCGACGGCAGCGGATCGACCGCCCTCCTGCGCAACTTCGCCCACCATCGCCGTTCCGTGGTGTTGGCGCTTCCCGCCGGGACCACGGCCACCGTCACCACCTTCGACGCCGTCGGACGGCTCGTGCGGGAGACCCAGAGCCCGGCCGGGGCGACCGTCGTCGAGGTCCCGCCGGGCGGCTTCGCCATCGCCCGCAGCTGAGACCCGGTCCTCCGTCGGCCGGAGGCGACGCGTCGAAGCGACGGGGCAACCGTGGTGGTCAGGTGTCACGTTCACCGGGAGGGCCCGGGTGGTGCGTCGCGTCGCATCCCGTTAGGTTCGGGTCACTGACGTCAGACGAGCAAAGGAGTCCACGCGATGCCGTTTGAGGTTCCCCCGCTTCCCTACGACTATGCCGCCCTCGAACCGCACATCGACGAGCAGACGATGCGGCTTCACCACGACAAGCACCATCAGACCTACGTCGACAAGCTGAACGCGGCGCTCGCCGGCACCGAGCACGAGGGCCGCAGCATCGACCACATCATCGGCAACCTCGGCTCGATCCCGGACGACAAGCGCACCGCGGTCCGCAACCATGGAGGCGGCCACCTCAACCACTCGAGGTTCTGGGAGTGGATGAGCCCCGACGGAGGTGGTGATCCGGGGGCTGAGGTCGCCCAGGCCATCGAGGCGGCGTTCGGGTCCATCGACGACTTCCGCAAGAAGTTCGAGGAGGCGGGGGCCAACCGGTTCGGTTCGGGCTGGGTGTGGCTGGTCTCCGATGGCGGCTCGTTGGCGGTCACGAGCACGGCCAACCAGGACAGCCCGCTGTCCGACGGTCAGGTGCCCATCCTGGGCAACGACGTGTGGGAGCACGCGTACTACCTCAAGTACCAGAACCGCCGGCCCGAGTACCTCGCCGCCTGGTGGAACGTGGTCGATTGGGACAAGGTCGCCGAGCTCTACGCCAAGGGCTGAACGCGAGAGGGGCGGGCTCCGGATCGGAGCTCGCCCCCTCGGTTCCCGCGTTGCCCCCTGCGGACCCCCCAGCTCTCTAGAGGTTGCCTCTCGCTTCCTGCTCCCGCTCGATGGCCTCGAACAGGGCCTTGAAGTTGCCCTTGCCGAAGCCGAGCGAGCCGTGCCGCTCGATCAGCTCGAAGAACACGGTGGGCCGATCCTGGACCGGCTTGGTGAAGATCTGGAGCAGGTAGCCGTCCTCGTCACGGTCGACCAGGATCCGGCGAGCCTTGAGTTCCTCGATCGGTACCCGCACCTCGCCGATCCGCTCCCGCAACTCGGGATCGTCGTAATAGGCGTCAGGCGTCTCGAGGAACTCCACCCCTTGGGCCCGCATGGCGTCGACCGATCGCACGATGTTGGGCGTTGCCAAGGCGATGTGCTGCACACCGGGACCACCGAAGCGCTCGAGGTACTCGTCGATCTGGCTCTTGCGCTTGCCGACCGCGGGCTCGTTGAGCGGGAACTTCACCTTGCGGGTGCCGCTGGCGACGACCTTGCTCATCAGGGCCGAGTAGTCGGTGGCGATGTCGTCGCCGATGAACTCGGCCATGTTGGTGAACCCCATCACCTTGTTGTAGAAGCCGACCCACACGTCCATCTTCCCCAGCTCGACGTTGCCGACCACGTGGTCGACCGCACGGAACAGGGGCTTGTCGTCGTCGGGAGGAGCGACGACCGGCTCGCGGGCGGCGAACCCCGGCAGGAAGGGGCCGCGGTAGTTCGACCGGTCGACCAGCGTGTGGCGGGTATCGCCGTAGGCGGCGATCGTCGCCACGACCACCTTGCCGTTCTCGTCCTCGACCGAATGCGGCTCGTCGAGACCGGTCGCGCCCTGCGCCATCGCGAACCCGAAGTTCTTCTCGACGTCGGGCACCTCGATGGCGATGTCGACCACGCCGTCGCCGTGGCGGGCGACGAAGTCGCCGACCGCGGTGCCCGGCCCGGTCTCGCCGGTGAGCACGAAGCGGGCGCTGCCCGAGCGCATGACGTACTCGCAGGCGTCGGGCGAGCCCGTCTCGGGGCCGCGGTAGGCGACGCACGTCATGCCCATGGCCGCGGAGTAGAAGTAGGCCGCCTGCTTGGCGTTGCCGACGTAGAAGCGAAGGTGGTCGATGCCCTTGACCGGGAAGGGATCGGCGGCGATGTCGTGGTCGACGGCACCGACCAGCTCGTCGACGCTGGTGTTCTCGATGGTGTCGCTCACCAGGAACCTCCTGTCTGTCGTGTGCGTAGGCTGTCGTGATCCGGCAGGATGTGCAACTGGTCGACGGAGGCTTGAGCGATACGTTCACCACTTGACCGTCACCCTGGTCGAATGTTGGGTGGTTCTCGCGGTCGGGGGCGCGATAACCACCCGAAGAACGAATGGTTGGGGAGAGGGCATGGGACGGGCCGGTGACTGCGCCACAATCGGCCCGGTGGCAGCAACCCTCTCGCTCCGGGCTCTGAACCGGTTCACGCTCGCCCGCCAGCGCCTCATCGAGCCCATGCCCGAGGGCACGCCCGTCGACCGGGCGGTCGACACCGTCGGGCCGCTGCAGACGCAGTACAACCCCTCGCCGTTCATCGCCCTGCGGGCCAGGGTCGACGGGTTCGGTCGCGACGACTTACGGCAGGCACTCGACGAGCTCAGGGTGGTCAAGGCGTCGCTGACGCGCGGCACCCTGCACGTGGTCAGCGCGGCCGAGTACCCGTGGTACGCGGCCGCATCCGATCGGATGGCGTGTGGGCGAAGGTTCTCGGCGCGGCGGTCGACGTCGAGGCGCTCCGGTCCGAGCTGCTGGCCTATGTGGACGACGGGCCGCGCCGCTACGACGAGTTCCTCGGGTTCATCACCGACTGGATGGAGGCCAACCGCACACCGGGCGCCGAGCTGCCGTCGACCAGCAGTTGGTTCATCGTGCGCACCTACCCGTGGCTGCTGCGGACGCCGGACACGACCCGGCTCGATGGTCATCCCCGCGACGGCCACCTGACCGCTCGCACCGCCCTGCCCGACGCCGCGTCCGAGGGCGCAGTCGACGCCGACCGTGCGTTCGTCCATGTCGTCCGGTCGTACCTGGCCGCGTTCGGACCGGCCGAGCCCGACGACGTGAAGTCGTTCTTCCTCGAGCCCAGGATCACCCGGGTGCGGGCCGCCCTGGCCGAGCTCGAACCCGATCTGGTGACGTTGTCGGGACCGGAGGGGGCGCCGCTCTACGACCTGGTCGACGCCCCCCGGCCCGACCCCGACGTGGACGTGCCGGTGCGGTTCCTGGCCCGGTTCGACAACGTGTTGCTGGGCCACGCCCCGCGGAACCGGGTCCGGGTGCTGCCCGATGAGTACCGGCCCGCGGTGTTCCAGACGAGGAACGGTCAGGTCCTCGCCACGTTCCTGGTCGATGGGATGGTCGCCGGGACCTGGGACTTCAAGGAGGGCGGGGCCGGGTTCGTCTGGCCCTGCGCCCGCTGGCCCGGCTGACCAGGCGCCGGCAGGCCGCGGTCGAGGCCGAGGTCGAGGCCGAGGCCGAGGCGGTGGCCCGGTTCATGGCCCCCGAGGTCGACCGACCCGAGATCACGTTCGAGCCGCCGTAGCGGGGGAAAGCCGCATTCTCGACGCACTCACGGTCGAATTTCGACCGCAGTTGCGTCGAGTTTGCGGTGGTCGCCGCCGGTGGGTCCCATTGTCGGGCGGCTAGCCTCCGCCTCGGGAGAGAGGACCCGATGCAGCGCGCCGGCATCGCGATCCGGATGCCGGCCTGGCCAGGAGACGAACGTGACGACGATCTCTGACCCAGCCACCACCTACCGGGGTTTCCCGACCCACGAGCTGATCGACGACTACCGGCTGGCCGTCGTCTCCCGTTACCTCGACGACCGGGAGATCGCCCTCCAGAAACAGAGCCGGGTGTTCTTCCAGATCTCCGGGGCCGGTCACGAGGCGCTGCTGCTCGCCCTGGCCCGGTCGCTCAGAGCCGGCTACGACTGGTTCTTCCCGTACTACCGCGACCGCTCGCTCGTGCTCGGCCTCGGGGTGACCCCCACCGACATCCTCCTGCAGGCCGTCGGCTCCTCCGCCGACCCCGCGTCCGGTGGCCGCCAGATGCCGTGCCACTGGGGCTCGGCCGACCGCAACATCGTCACCCAGTCGAGCGCCACCGCCAGCCAGTGCCTGTCGGCCGTCGGGTGCGCCGAGGCCACCCGCTACATCCAGGGCCGCGACCTGCCGGGCGCCACCGCCCACGGCGACGAGCTCACCTACGTGTCGCTCGGGGAGGGATCGACCTCGGAGGGCGAGTTCTGGGAGAGCCTCAACACCTCGTGCCGGCTCCACCTCCCGATCCTCTACCTGGTGGCCGACAACGGCTACGCCATCTCGGTCCGGGCCGAGGACCAGTCGCCGGCGCCGATCTCGGAGATGGTGCGGGGGTTCCGCGGGCTGGCCGTCACCCAGGTCGACGGCCGCGACTACTTCCAGTCCCGCCACGTCGGGGCCCGGGCCATCGCCCGGGTACGCGCCGGCGAGGGGCCGGGGCTGATCCACGCCAAGGTCACCCGGCCCTACTCGCACTCGGCTGCCGACACCCAGAGCAAATACCGCTCGGCCGGTGAGCTCGAAGAGGAGCTGCGCCACGATCCGATCACCCAGTTCGGCGACGAGCTGGTCGCCGGGGGTGTGCTGGCCGAGGACGACCTCGAACGCATCCGCGAGGAGGCCAAGGCGACGGTGGCGGAGGCGGCCCGGGCCGCACTGGCGGCCCCCAGGCCCGACCCGTCGACCGTGCTCGAGCACGTCTACGTCGTGCCCGACATCCTCGACCCGGGTCCGGCGCCGGTGGCCGCGGCGGCGGACGCGGACGCCGACGACAAGGCGGCGGCGCCGGTGGCGCTGGGCGAGGCCATCCGCCGGACCTTGTTCGAGCTCATGGAGGCCGACGAACGGATCCGGGTGTTCGGCGAGGACGTGGCCGACGCCCCGGAGGAGTGGATCGAACAGGTCGAGGGCAAGGGGGGCGTGTTCGGGACGACCCATGGGCTGCAGCGCATGTTCGGCGTGGCCCGTTGCTACAACACGCCGCTGGCCGAGGCCAACATCATCGGCCGCGGCGTCGGCCAGGCCATCCGAGGACTCCGGCCCTGTCCCGAGATCCAGTTCTTCGACTACATCTGGCCGGCGATGACCCAGATCAAGACCGAGGCGGCCACGATCCGGTGGCGGTCGAACGGGGCGTTCCGCGCGCCCGTCGTCATCCGGGTGCCGATCGGCGGCTATCTGCGGGGCGGCGCCATCTGGCACAGCCAGAGCGGCGAGTCGATCTTCGCCCACATCCCCGGGCTCATCGTGATGTTCCCCGCACGGGCCAGAGATGCGGCCGGGATGCTGCGGTGCGCGTTCCGCTGCGACGACCCGGTGCTCTTCCTCGAGCACAAGCACCTGCTGCGCCAGCCCTACACCCGCGACCCGTTCCCGCCGCCCGAGTGGGTGGTGCCGCTCGGCCGGGGCGACCTTCGCCAGGAGGGCACCGACCTCACCGTCGTCAGCTGGGGGGCGACGGTGCAGAAGTCGATCGACGCCGCCGCGCAGCTGCAGGAGCGGGGCTACGCGACCGAGGTCATCGACCTCCGCTTCATCTCGCCGTGGGACCAGGAGATCGTGGGCGAGTCGGTGGCCAAGACCGGGAAGGTGCTGGTGGTCCACGAGGACATCCGCTTCATCGGGTTCGGCGCCGAGGTGGCGGCCTGGATCGCCGAGGAGTGCTTCACCGACCTCGACGCCCCGATCGGCCGGGTCGGGGCCAAGACCAGCCACGTGGCCTACGAGCCGACGCTGGAGGAGGCGATCCTGCCCCAGGTGCACGACATCACCGCCGCCGCGCTGGAACTTCTGAAGTTCTGACCGGCGTTACCGTCCCGGTCGCGGACGACGGCCCGAGTGATGGGAGATGGTGATGAAGCAGCAGGACGAGATCGCCGGTGGCGAGGTGCTGGCCGGGGTCAAGGTGCCGGGCTCCGGGTCGGCCCGGCGGATGATGGGCGGCGCCACCAGGCTGCTGTTCGCCAAGGGTCCCAAGCCGTCACCGCTGCAGCTCCGCCAGATCGGGCACCTGGCGGTCACCGCCGACCGGTTGCTCCGCCGCCATGAACTCGGTCACATCGCCTTCACCGACGGCACCGGCTGGGTGCTCGAGGGCACCAAACCCAATGCCGGCAGGGCCCGCGAGCTCGCCGCGCTGATCGCCGATGGTCGCCGCGATCGGAGCCAGCCGGAGGCCTGACCGCTCAGCGGGCCGAGGGCGGGGCGACGTACTCGAAGTGGGCCGGGTCGGGAACGAGCCAACCGCCGCCCCAGCCGAACCCGGCCCGCAGCAGCGCTTCCACCAGCCGGGGGTCCTGGGCCGACACCACGGCGGTCGGGTTGTCGGCGTAGTGCAGGTCGACGGCGATGCCCCAGCTGTGGTGGGACAGCGGGGCGCCCGGCCGGACCAGCCGGGGGACGAAGCACCCATCGAAGTCTTCCGGCCCGACCACCGACGCCAGGTTGGCCAGCTCGAGGTCGCGCATGGCGGCCTCGATGGCCGGCAGCACGGCTCGATGGCAGCGCACCCGTCCGAGCAACGGCAGCTCGGCCTCGCCGATGTTGGCCGCCACCCACTCCGGATCGAGCTCGACCGCACGCTCGCCGGCCGGACCTGGGCGGTAGGCGAACTCGCCGAACACGTCCTTGATGACGATCTGGGGCAGCACCGCGTCGCCGGCCCGCAGGTAGGGCGTCTCGCCCCGGGCACGGAAGCGCACGGGCACCCCGGCCGGGACGGCCGAGGCCAGCGCGGCCTCGACCGCGGCCCGGTCGGCTGCATGGGCGACGAGCAGGGCCCGCTCGGTCGTGATCCCGAGCAGGGCGCCGGTCGCCCGGTCGACGGCGAGCTCGGCGCCCCCGATGGTCTCGTCGGGGACCACGCCGGAGATGGCCACCACCCCGCCGCCGGCCAGCTCGAGCCGGCCCCCCACGCCGATGCGCCGGAGCCGGGCGGACGTGTCGCCGAGGAGGGCCTCGGCCGCGCCCAGCGAGGCCACCGTGGCCCGGTCGGCCGCGGGCACGACCGCGGCGAACGTCGACGGATCGACGGCGATGGCGTCGATCGGGATGAACCAACCCGGCGCCGGCTCGTCGACCACCTTCCCGTCGCCGTCGAGGCTCCTCACCAGGTCGACCGGGTCGCCCCCGACCACGGCGGCGGCCGTCACCCCGGGAATGGTCGCGGCGATCGCGCCGAGCCCGCTCGGCAGGCCGCCGGACGTCCACGCGAGCAGGAGCTCCTGCTCGTCGGGCCCATCGGTCCCGGTGGGCGGGATGGGGGCCACCGTCGGACTCGGACTCGGCCTCGGCCGGACCATCGACGGCGCCCCGTCGCGGGCCTGGCCGCCCTGCACGGCCAGCATCGTGCCGCCGCCCACCAGGACGCCCACCACCGTGGCCGCCCCCAGGACCAGGATCCGCGTCACCGCGACGCCGGTTCCAGTCCGTCGGCTACGGCCAGCAGGTCGCCGAGGCCGAGCCCGGTGCTGCGCAGGCTGTAGACGAACCCGTCCTCCACCCACTCCAGGTCGCCCCGGACCGGTGCGTAGCGACCCACCACGGCGCGGACGGCGACCGCGACCACATCGGGGTCGATCGGCGGGGCCAGCGTGTCGCCCGGCGTCGCGGTCAGCACGAATCGTCGCTCGCCGGCGCCGGTCTGGGCCGCGGTCACCGTCGTGCCGTCCACCCGGACGCCTGCGGGCTCGAAGCCCTCGAGGCCGGCGGGCAGGAGGACACGGGCGTCGATCAGAGGGTCATCCGCGCCGGTCGCCGTCGCCTCGGCCCATCCGGCGGGCACCGGCGCCCCCCTGACGCCGACCGACGCCGCCACCCGGAGCAGCTCGTCGCCTGCGTAGCTGCCGGTCACGACCAGGTCGACATCGGAAGCGTGCACCGCGACGCGCGACCCGTCGCCGCTGACGTAGCCGACGCCGGCGGCACCGAGATCGACCGGTCGGACAACGTCACCCACGTCGCCGAACAGCCGCGGCCCGGGCCACGCCCGGGTGGCCCTGATCGCCAGCCACGCCCGGCCGTCGCTCCAGGTGCGGACGTCGACGGCGGGGCCGCCGGCGGACCTCACCTCGCCGGCGCGATAGGCCGTCGCCCCCGCGGGCAGGTAGGCGGGAAGCGGGACGTCGACCCCGTCGGGATCGCCGTCGGTGAACCCGCCGTCGATGCTCCCGGCCCCGGTTGGCGGCGGCGGGAACGCCCCATCGGACACGTCACCGTTCACGCGAACGTCGTTCAGCGCGAGGTCGATGATGACTGCGCCCGGCTCGTCGGCATACCCCCGAGCCGCGGCCCATCTGCTCCGATCGTCGCTCCCGCCGGCTCGCACGACGACGGCCAGCGGCACCAGATGCTCGGCGTCGAGCCAGACGTCGGCCGGGTCGGACGGGTGGAGCTGGCGCAGAGCACCGGTCGGGTCGAACCCGGCCAGCAGCGGCGCGACCTGGGCCGCGGTGACGCGCACACCCACCGCGTCGCGGCCTTCCAGCCGGCGCCGCCCGAGGTCGGTCGGCGGACCCGAGAGGGCGAACGAGGCGACCGGCGCGACCACGTCGAGGGGCGTGGCTGCGGCGAAGGCGAACGGCTCCCGGTCGACGATCACTCTCGTCGTGGTGATCGTGGCGCAGCGGGCGACCGACGGCGGGGTGCAGCGCCTCGGCCCCGCGGTCCACCAGGTGCTGCCGTCGACGGCCAGCACGGCGCGCGCCCCGTCGTCGTCCACGAGGGTGATGGCGAGCGACTCCGGCGCCCGGTAGGTCAGCGTGCCGGTGAAGTGCTGCGCCGCCGGCTCGCCGGCGGGCTGGCGCACGTGCAGGACAACGGTCGCCCGCAGCGACGAGATGTCTCGTTGGACGTCGAGCACCAGGGAGGGGATCTCGGCCGCGGCCGGGGCATCGGGCCTGGCGCCGACCCCGACGAAGACGGCGCCGGCGAGCAGGCCGATGACGAC
>JBOGGX010000132.1:0-3590 GCA_050744245.1 Acidimicrobiales bacterium | reverse complement strand
GGAGAGGGGTCGGGGGACGGAGGGGACGGAGGGGCCGGATGGGTGAGCCGTTCGATCTGCGGGTGGTGCCGATCGATGCGGTCGTGCCCCACGAGGAGGCCGACCCGCACCGCGTCGAGCGGCTCGTCGGACGACTCGAGGCCGACGGCAGGCTGGCCAACCCGCCGGTGGTGGCCGCCGTCGGCGACCACTTCGTGCTGCTCGACGGGGCCACCCGGATGGCGGCCCTACAGGAGCTCGGGTTCGATCACGCCATCGTGCAGGTGGCGGTGCCCGAACGGCTGCGGCTGGAGACCTGGTGCCACGTCATC
Organism: Acidimicrobiales bacterium; assembly: GCA_050744245.1. Lineage (GTDB taxonomy): Bacteria > Actinomycetota > Acidimicrobiia > Acidimicrobiales > JBOGGX01 > JBOGGX01. Next base: position 3,279 of record JBOGGX010000132.1, on the reverse strand, counting down.
CTCGACATCGACCCCGACCGGCTGCTGCGCGTCCTCGACGGCGTGGCCGACGCCCGCCTCGAGGAGAACGGCGACCTGCGCCCGGCCGAACACGGTGACCACACGATGTGCGCCTTGTGGCTGGTCGACGGCCGGAGGTTCGTTGTCCACCCCACCGGCGGGCGCCACCCGTTCGCGGCCCTGAACCCGTTGGTGGCGGCCTACCTCGGCGCGTCGGTGATCGCCCGCACGACCGACGTCGTCCTCGCGTCGGCCATCGCCGACCAGCCCGACGCCGCCGCACTGGTCGTGTTCCCCCGCCTCGCGCTCCAGACCGTGTTCGCCGCGGCCCGGGACGGCCACCGGCTGCCGGCCGGCATCACCCGGTTCGTCGTGGGCGACCGGGTGCTGGCCCTGAACGCCCCGCTCGCCCCCCTGCGGTCCGACCGGACCCTCGCCGACCACAACCTCTGGCTCCACGACCTCGTGGCGGCCCGCCGGGCCCGGGGCCACATCCGCCACTATCCCGAAGCGGTCTACGTCCTGGACGACTGAGTTGTCTGCGCCGCTCGGCCTTCGGCCTCGCCGGCGGCCTTCGGCAACCGACTCCCGTGTGGTTGGCTGCTCCGCCTGGCGGCTGCGCAGCGTCGCTCGGCCGAGGCTTGCGCATGGCGCCAGCGCAGACAACACGAGCACACAGGGGCATCGCCTTCGGTGTCACACGGCCTGCGTAGTGTTCGGGCATGGGCGTGAGTCCGCCGACAACAGAAGCAAAGCCGAGCAACCCGTTCACCCCGGACTGGGGCGTCGGCCCTCCCGTGCTGGTGGGCCGCGACGAGCACATCGATCGGGCCGAGCGGGCCATGCGCTCCGGGCCCCGCGACCTCTGGTTCACCCACGCCTACTACGGCGAGCGGGGCGTCGGGAAGACCGTGCTTCTCGATGCCATCGGCGAACGGGTGGCCGGCCTGGGGTGGCCGGTGGTCCACAACGTCGTCCGTGGCCGCCGCTTCGTCGAGGTGCTCCTCAGGCTCGGGCTGCCCGAGGCCAGGCGACGGCTCACCCGGCGCGGGCTCGGTCGGGGCCAGTTGACGATCGAGGCCGAGATCGACCTCGGCGTGGTCAGGGCCGAGGCGCAACGCAAGGCCGAGGCGACGCCGCGCCTGCCGATCGAGGCAGAGCTCGAGGTGACCCTGCGCCGGTTGGGCGAGCTGGCGGCGGACAAGAAACGGGGCGTTCTGCTCACCGTCGACGAGGCCCACGCGGCCGAGACAACCGATCTCCTCGTGTTGTCGCAGACGTTGCAGCTTGTCACCAAGCGGCGCCAGCTCCCGATCGCCCTCATCGTCGCCGGGCTGCCACAGCTGCCCTCGCTGCTCACCGGGCCCGAGATGACCTTTCTCGAACGGATGCCGAAGATCGAGCTCGGGTTCCTCGGGCCCGACGCCTCCCGCCTCGCCCTCACCAAGCCGGCGGCCGACCGGGGCGTGCGCTTCACCGATGATGCGCTGACCATCCTCGTCGACGCCAGCGGCGGCTACCCGTACTTCGTCCAGCTCCTCGGCTACCACGTGTGGGAGGCCAAACGGGGCCGCATCGTCGACCGCGCCGCCGTCACCACTGCATTGCGGGAGGCGGCCCGCATGGCCGCCATCCAGGTGTTCACCCCGCGGTGGGAGCGGCTGGCGCCCAAGGAGCAGCAGTTCCTCAGGGTCATGACCGAGCTGCAGTCCATCGACCACGACCGGCCGGTGGCCGTCGGCTCGGTCCGCGAGAAGCTCGGCGCGGCGTCCTACGAGGACATCAGCTACCTGCGCATCCGGCTGCTGCAGAAGGGCGTGGTACGACCCGCCGGGCGCGGCCTGCTCCGCTTCACCTTCCCCGGCATGGCCGAGTGGATCCGCAGCGCCGAAACGGGCCACTAGGTTTGACGGCTTGACCACCGCCGCGCTGCACCAGGTTCCCGACATCGACCTGCCTCGCGTCCACTCGGGCAAGGTCCGTGACATCTACGACGCCGGCCCCGGCCGGCTGCTCATGGTCACCTCCGACCGGATCTCCGCCTTCGACGTGGTGATGGCCGAGCCCATCCCAGAGAAGGGGCGGGTGCTGACGGCGATGACCGCCTTCTGGCTCGACCAGCTCCGCGACATCGGGGGGAGCCACCTCATCTCCACCGACCTCGACGATCTGCCGCCCGAGGCCAGGCGGCCGGAGCTCGAGGGCCGGGTAATGCTCGTCCACCGGGCCGAGATGCTGCCGATCGAGTGCATCGTGCGCGGCTACCTCTCCGGCTCCGCCTGGACGGAGTACCGCACGTCCGGCGCCATGCACGGCTCGCCGCTGCCGGAGGGCCTCGGTGAGTCCGACCGGCTGCCGGAGCCGGTCTTCACCCCGTCGACCAAGGCCCAGGAGGGCCACGACGTCAACATCTCCTTCGGTGAGGCGGTCGAGCTGGTCGGTCCCGATATGGCCGACCGGGCCCGGCGGATCAGCCTCGACCTGTACCGGGCGGGTGCCGACTGGGCCGCCGCCCGTGGGATCATCATCGCCGACACCAAGTTCGAGCTCGGCGTGGTCGACGGCGAACTGGTGGTGTGCGACGAGGTGCTGACGCCGGACTCGTCACGCTTCTGGCCGGCTGACCAGTGGGCTCCCGGCGGACCCCAGCCCAGCTTCGACAAGCAGCCGGTGCGCGACTACCTCGACGGCCTCGACTGGGACAAGACCCCCCCGCCGCCACTGCTCCCCGGCGGCGTGGTCGAGGCGACCAGCGCCCGATACGTGGAGGCCCACGAGCGCATCACCGGGCGCGAGCTCGATTAGCGAGCAAGCTCAGACCGCCGAGCCACGTGCGCGGTCTCGACTCCCTCCGACGTGGCGTCCTCCGGTTCATCGCACCGTTCGACCGCGGCAACGGTCGGGTGAGGGGGCCGCTGTGGGCACTGTGGCCAGACTATTGGCCGATCACGTCACGCTCCGGGTTCGTTGCGTGGATCGCATCGGGATCGCCGGTTACATCCCGAGCCTCATGTACGAGGGTGGCCTGGTCCAGTTCTTGTTGCACCGAGCGGCCCTGCTCGGGAAACGGAACATCCCGTCGCCGGCGTTGCTGGGCCACAACCACGACCGGATGGTCCGGGACCTCGACGCGTTCGTGATCCAACAGGGCCTGCCGGTGGCGCGGTTCCGACGGGGTGACTCCAAGGAACAGATCGCCCGCCCCTACCAACTGGCCGCCGCCGCCGACGGTCGCTTCGGGGTGGTGCTGGTGGGCAAGGCCCAAGAACGAATGGGCGT
>JBOGGX010000131.1:0-1867 GCA_050744245.1 Acidimicrobiales bacterium | reverse complement strand
GCGGCGACGTCGATCTCGGTGAGCACGCCGAAGCCCTGGTCGGCCAGCGCGGCGCGGACCGCCGCTTCGGCGTCGGCCGGTGACAGCTCGACGGTCGTTTCGAAGGCTCGCATGGATGTCAGCGGCCCATCATCGGCGGGTTCATCGTCCCGTCCCAGTTGTCCCAGTCGTCGTGCCAGTCGTCCCAGTCCTGGTTCATCCAGTTGCCCATGTGCTCGGTCATCCAGCCGACCATGTTCTGGCACCACTGGGCGGGGTCCTCGACGCCGGGCTGGTAGCTGCCCATGGCCTGCACGCAGGTGTCGTACATGGCGGTGGGGTTGCCCCACATCATCGGGCCCATCATCTGCCCGGACGCCATGTGGTCGTACATCCAGTCGCTCATGTAGCCGCACCACCCGGCCGAGCCGGGCGTGGTGGTGGCGGTGGTCTGGGTGTCGAACCACTGCTGGCACGCCTCGCCGACCTGTTGGGTGGCGGCGGCGTCGCGGGTGGCGATCGTCGTGGTGTCGTTGCCGTCGTCCCGGGTCAGGGCGAACGTCGCGACGCCGATGGCCACGACGGCGACGGCGGCGCTGATCGCGGTCGCGAGCCGCCATCGTGACGGGCGGGCCGGGGGTGGCGTGTCGGGGGTGAGGGGGGTTTCGGTGATCGTGCTCATCGCTGCTCTCCGATTCGGGTGCGGCTGTGGAGGGTGTCGAGGCGGCGGTGGTACTCGTCGTCGTCGATGTCGCCGCGGGCGTAGCGCTCGGCCAGGATCTGCTCGGCGTCGCGGGACGGATCCTGGGCCGGGCCGGGCTGCCGGCGCACGGCGGTGACGGCCACCCAGATGACCGCGGCCCAGAAGGCGACCATGACCACCGGCATGAACAGCCACCAACCCCAGTTGCCGTCTCTCCACATCACGACGCGACACCTCCTTGCCCCATCGTGGGGTGGGGCGGCGAGGGTTCGTAGGGTCGTTGGTCCCTGCCCCGAGGGTCCTGCGTCGCTTCGGCCGCTAACATCGGTGCATGCCGATGCTTTTGAGCCTGATCGGGAGGCGTGATGGGGTCCACGGCGACGGCCGCTGACGTGCAGCTGGTGTCCAAGTTGTTCCGGGGGTTCGCGGATCCCACCCGGCTGGGGATCCTGCGCGAGCTCGCGGCGGGTGAGCGGCGGGTGACCGACTTGGTGGCGGCGCTCGGCGGCTCGCAGGGCAACATCTCCGGCCACGTCGCCTGCCTGAAGGACTGCGGGTTGGTGGCCGACCGGCCCCAAGGCCGGCAGGTCTTCTACCGGATCGCCGCGCCCGAGGTCGTGGCGGTCATCCGGGCTGGCGAGGAGCTGCTGGCGCTGAGCGGGGAGCGGATCGAGCTGTGCCCCAATTATCGGGCCCCCAGCGAGTGACCGGGCTCGCCGCGCCCACCCCGGCGGCGCCGGCGCCACCGGTGGCCCGGCCAGCGCTGCTGGGGCTGGTGGCGGCGGCCACGGCGGCAGTCGATCTGGTGACCAAGGTCATCGGCTCGGCGGTGCTGGCCGGCGGCCCTATCGACCTGCCCGGGCCAATCGACTTGCGCTTGGTGCACAACACCGGCGTCGCGTTCGGGGTCGGCAGCGCGCTGCCGGCCGGGGCGATGGTGGCGCTCACCGCTGCGGTCGCGGTCGTGGTGGCGGTGCTGGCTGCCCGGGGCGCGCTGGGGTCGCCGCTCGCGGCCGGTCTGGTCGTCGGCGGGGCGTTGGCCAACGTGGCCGACCGGCTCGTGGGCGGCAGCGTGGTCGACGTGTTCGACCTCGGCTGGTGGCCCACGTTCAACGTGGCCGACGTGGCCATCACCGTGGGCGCCGGGCTCCTCGCGCTCTCGGCGTGGCGAGCCGGGCCGACGAC
>JBOGGX010000130.1:0-5544 GCA_050744245.1 Acidimicrobiales bacterium | reverse complement strand
CCCCCAGCCGGCGGCGGCGGTTCGGCCCGGCCCTCGGCCGCGACCCGGCGCCTGGCCAGCTCGACGTAGCCGGCGTCGAGGTCGTAGCCGACGTAGCGGCGACCGAGCCTGGCCGCGGCGACCAGGGCCGCGCCGCTCCCCATGAACGGGTCGAGCACCAGGTCGTTCTCGAAGGTGTACAGCCGAATGAGCCGCTCGGGCAGCTCCACAGGAAAGGGCGCCGGATGGCCGACCCGCCTGGCACTCTCGGGCGGGATCGACCACACGTCGAGGGTGAGGGCCAGGAAGTCGTCGGTCATGACGGTGCTCCGATGGGGGAGCCCCTCGGCTTTGCGTCGGGTGGCGGGGCGGGCCCGGTCGAACCGTCCCTTGCTCGCCACCACCACCCGCTCGGTGAGGTCGCGCAGCACCGGGTTGGCCGCGCTGCGGAACGAGCCCCACGCGCACGAGCCGCTGGCCCCTTCGGCCTTCTGCCAGACCAGCTCGCCCCGCAGCAGCAGCCCGAGGTCGTCCTCGAGGATGCCGATGACATCGGCCGACAGGCTGCGGTAGGGCTTGCGCCCGAGGTTGGCCACGTTGACCGCGACGCGACCACCGGGTTCGAGCTTCCTGGCGCACTCGGCGAACACGGCGCGCAGCAGCTCGAGGTAGTCGAGATAGGAACCGGGGACGCCGTCCCGTTCGAGCTCCTCCTCGTACTGCTTGCCTGCGAAGTACGGCGGTGACGTCACCACCAGCGCCACCGACCCGTCGTCGATCGCGTCCATCGAGCGGGAGTCGCCGTGGATGAAGGGCTCGACGACGGGCATCGGCACCGGCACCCGATCGTCGCTCGACAGCTCAGGAGCGCGGAACCGTTGGTAGAAGGCGCTGGCGTCGTGACCCTCGCGCCGGCCCACGCCGAAGTTGGAGGTCGCCGTCACTCGGCCAGCCTAGATCGCGCCGCCTCGTGGGCCGAACATACGCGCGAGATGAGTCTCAACCGGCGTGGGCGGCGAACCAGGCCAGGGTGCGGCCCCAGGCGTCCTCGGCCGAGGCGCGGTGGTAGCTGGGCCGCTGATCGCAGTGGAAGCCGTGCCCGGCATCGGCGTACCGCACCACTTCGGTCTGCTGGCCGGACGACGCGGCGCTCAGGCGAAGCTCCTCGACCTCCTCGACGGGGATGCCGTGGTCGAGATCGCCGAACAACCCGAGCCATTGCGCCGTGAGCTGGCGGGCCTCGTCGATCAGTGACCCGAACCCGAAGCGACCCTTCTTCACTCCTCCACCGTAGAAGGTGACCGCCGCGGCCACCGGACGCCGAACCGCGACCAGTAGGCCGACGGTTCCTCCCATGCAGAAGCCGACGATGAAGCGGCGCTCGGGCGCGATGCCGGCCCGGTCGAGCTCGGCCAGGGCGGCGTCGACGTCATCGAGGATCTCGTCGCGCTGGAGCTGCTGGACCGGCGCCATGGCGGCCGGCAGGTCGTCGTAGCCCACCTTCGGATCGCCACGGCGATGGAAGAGATGCGGCGCCACGGCCAGATAGCCCTCGGCCGCGAACCGTCGGGCCACGTCGTCGATGTGGTCGTTGACGCCGAACGCCTCCTGGATCACGACCACACCGCCTCTCGGCTCACCCGTGGGCTGGTGGACGGACAACGGCGTGCTGGACGCTGCGGGCATGGCCAGAAGCTATCTGCGAGCGGAGGACCACCCCGCGTACTGAGGCGGGTGGCGTGGGTGACAACATGTCCCGCCGTATGGGGTACCAGCTCGGCATCGACCTCGGGACCACCTACACCGCGGCCGCCGTCCACCGCAACGGCCGGGTCGAGGTGGCGGCGCTCGGTGACCGGAGCACGGTCGTCCCTTCGGTCGTCTTCGTCAAGGACGACGGCGGCGTGCTCACCGGCGACGCGGCCAACCGGAGGGGCCGGTCGGAGCCCGAGCGGGTGGCCCGGGAGTTCAAGCGGAGGGTGGGTGACCCGGCACCGATCATCATCGGCGGCGTCCCGTACTCGGCCGACGTCCTAACCGCCCGGCTGCTCCGGTCGGTCGTCGACTGGGTCGCCGAGCGCGAGGGCAGCTACCCGGACGCCATCGCCATCACCCACCCGGCCAACTGGGGGGCCTACAAGCTCGACCTGCTGCGCCAGGCGGTGCGCCACGCCGGGTTCGGCGGCTACCCGGTCACCTATCTCACCGAACCCCAGGCCGCCGCCGTCCACTACGCCAGCCAGGAGCGCGTCGCCCCGGGGGCGGTGATGGGCGCCTACGACCTGGGCGGGGGCACCTTCGACGCAGCCGTGCTGCGGCGCACCCAGGACGGCGGGTTCGAGATCATCGGCCAGCCCGAGGGCATCGAACGGCTGGGCGGCATCGACTTCGACGCGGCCGTCCTGGCCCATGTCGACAACTCCCTCGATGGTGCCGTGTCCGGCCTCGACGCGGCCGACCCAGACGCGGTGCAGGCCGTAGGGCGGCTGCGGGCCGACGCGGTCGAGGCCAAGGAGCAGCTGTCGAGCGACGTCGAGGTTTCGATTCCGATCTCTGTCCCCGGGTTGCGCCACGACGTCCGCCTCACCAGGGGGGAGTTCGAGAACATGATCCGCCCCGCGGTCAACGAGACGATCACCGCGCTGCGCCGGGCGCTCGACTCGGCTGGCGTCCAACCCCACCAGGTGCAGGCCGTGCTCCTGGTCGGCGGGTCGAGCCGGATCCCGCTCGTCGGCCAGATGGTGTCGGCCGCGCTGGGTAGACCGGTGGCGGTCGACGCCCATCCGAAGCACGCCATCGCCCAGGGCGCGGCCGTGGCTGCGGCCGAGGATGCCGGGGCGGCGACGGCCGAGACGGTCACGGTCGTCCACACCGAGGAGGCGGCGCCGGCGCTGGTGGCCGTGCCTCCCGTCGGGCGGTCGTTCGTGGCTCCGCCGACGCAGGCGCCGCAACCGAGCGCCAAGCGCAGACCGCCCGTGGTCCTGATCGCGATCGGCGCGGCCGCGGCCGTCATCCTGGCCGCGGTCGGCTTCTTCGTCCTGCGCGACGACGATGACCCGGCAGCCGGTGACACCCCGTCAGGCTTCGGCGCGGTCAGCGACCAGGGCGACCTGTGGATCGGCAGCACCGGCCTCGGGGGACTGGTCAAGGTCAACCGGGACGACCGGGAGATCGTGGCCAATCTCCCGATCCAGAACGTCTTCGACCCGCCGGTGGTGGCCGAGGAGTTCGTGTGGGCCGTGGCCGGTGGGGGCGGGATCGGCGGCCCGGTGATCTTCCAGATCGACCGGGCCGAGGCGACGGTCGTCAACCGGATCCCCGTGCCCCTCAGCGCGGCGGGGGAGCCCGGCGGCAACATCGAGATCCGCCCGGCCACGGGGGGCATCTGGGCCAGGGTCACCCAGAGCGGGACGCCGGCCACCGTGCTCCACGTCAACGATGACGGCGAGATCGACGTCGAGGTGCCCACCGAGGTCAGCGCCTTCTCGCTGGCCTCGGACGGCGACCGGGCCTATGTGCTCGGGTTCGACGGGGTGATGGCCCGCGTCGACCTGGACGGCACCGTCCGCCAGAGCGCGGCACCGGTCGCGGCCGGCGGCCTGTTCGTCGCCCAGGGCGAACCGCACGTCCTGGCCGAGGACCGGATCGTCCGGGTCGATCCTGAGCAGATGACCGTGGCGGAAATCGTCGACTACGTCATCGACGGCTCGGCCGCCGCCCTGCCCGGTTTCGACGACCTGTACCCCGACCTCATCGTCGACGGAACGACCCTGTATGGCGCCGTCGGCTCCGAGCCGGCGAGCTTCTTCGACATCGACCTCGAGACCGGCGAGACCGAGCTCGTCGAGCTGCCCATCGATGGGAACCTCGTGACCGCGATCCGGCTGGCGCAGGGCGACGACGACACCGTGTGGGCCTACAGCCGGGTGAGCGGCGGCGCCCTGGCCCGCGTCGACGTGGCGAACGACGACATCGACGCCATGACCGTCAGCACCGAAGGCATCGGCGACGCCCAGCTGGTGGCCGCCCCCGACCTGGTGGGTGTGTTCGAGAGCGCGGCGGCGCCAACGCTCTACCTCCTCGACACCGAAGGCGAGATCGTCGAGGAGCTGTCGACCTTTCTGTTCCCGGCGGCGCCGTCCTTCGCCGGTGGGATCGTGTGGTTGGCCGACTTCATCGGCGGCACGACCACGCCCTTCGACACGGGTGAGGCGGAGTTCGGTGCACCGTTGGAAGTGGCCGGTCTGGCCCGAGAGGCGGCGGGCATCGCCTTCCTGCCGACCGGAACCGGCGAGCTGCTGGCCATCAACCCGGAGGACCCGACGAACCCGACCACCCTCCCGCTACCGCACACGGGCGACACCGTCGTCACCGACGGCGAGCGGGTGTGGGTCGACGGCGGCAACGTCTTCATGGCCGTCGACCCCGCGACCCTCACCGTCACCGGCACCGTGTCGAACACCGACTACCTCCCGCCCGTCGACTACCCCTTCGTCGCCAACCGCACGGTCGCCGGCGCCGGCGCGTTGTGGGACCTGACCGAGACCGGGGTCAACCGCATCGACGTGACCACCGGGCAGAGCACGCCGATCACCCTCATCGGAGCGCCCGTCGACGTCAGCTTCGAGGGCGGGTTCGTCTGGGTGACCAGCGCCGACGGCCAGGTGGCCAGGCTCGACCCGGCGACCGGAAGCCAGGTGGGCGGGATCGACGGCGAGGCCGCCGGCTATGTCGAGGCCGCGGGCGCCAACATCTACTTCATCGAGATGGACGGCGGACTGGTGCGGGAGCTACTCCTGGCCGGACCGGGCGGGCCGCAGACCGATGCCATCGCCGAGACATTCGAGATCGGGGCGGGACTGGCCACCGCACTGACGGTCGACGACGAGCTGTGGGTGGCGAACCAGTCGACGGGCACGGTGACCCGCATCGACTTCGCCGGGCTCACCGAGGAGATCGAGGTCGGCGGCCGTCCGGTCGGGATCGTCGGCGACGCCGACGGCGTGTTCGTCGTCGACCAGGACGGCGGTCAACTGGTCAGGATCGACCCGGAGAGCGGCGAGATCCAGGACTTCGACATCGAGTAGGAGCTCTCGCCGGGGATGGGTTACCAATTGGGCATCGATCTGGGCACGACCTACACCGCGGCCGCGGTGCACCGGGACGGCCGGGTGGCCGTGGTCGGGTTGGGGGATCGGGCGGCGGTGGTGCCATCGGTGGTGTTCGTGCGGGAGGACGCCGACATCCTCACGGGCGAGGCGGCCAACCGGCGCGGATTCGAGGAACCCGACCGCGTGGCGCGGGAGTTCAAGCGTCGGATCGGCGACACCACGCCGTTGTACCTGGCCGGGGCGCCGTGGCCCGCCCACCTGCTCATGGCCCGGCTGTTGCGGGCGGTGGTCGAGCGGGTGGCGGAGCGGGAGGGCTCGTATCCGGAGGCCCTGGCCATCACCCACCCGGCCAATTAGCGGGAGGGGGGCAGGCCCCTCTCCCGGCCTCCCCCCAGCGCGACCGCCGTTGCGGTGAGGTTGTCGGGCGGGCAAAGCCCGCCCTCGGGCGCGCGAG
>JBOGGX010000129.1:0-6829 GCA_050744245.1 Acidimicrobiales bacterium | reverse complement strand
ATCGGGCACGGGTTCCGCAACTTCGAGAACTATCGGCTCCGACTACTGCTCCGCTGCGGCGTCAAATGGCAAACTCGCCCCGCCGCTCGAATCCGAGGTCGCCAACCACGCTTGGTCGCGTAGAGCCCGATTCGTCGAGGTGTGGGACGCCATCGACCGCATGCGACGGCTCGTCCAGCGGCGCGCTTACCTGGACGAGCCGGGTGCGCGGTCACGCGTGACCTAGCCGCGACGGTAGGTTCTCACTGTGCCCGAACCCCTCCGCATCGCCTTCCGCGAGGCGCTCGAGGAGATCGAGCAGAAGGTGATCCGCCTGTTCGCGATGGTCAGCGAGAGCCTGGCCGCGGCCACCGACACCTTCCTCGCCGGCGACCGCGCCCTGGCCCGCAAGGTGGTCGACCGCGATCAGTTGATCGACGAGCTCGATGCCGACATCCAGCAGCTGGTCGAGCGCAACCTCCTGCTGCAGTCACCGGTGGCCAACGATCTCCGGTTCCTGCTCACCGTGCTGCGCATCGTCCCCGAGCTGGAGCGGTCGGGCGACCTGGCCGAGCACATCGCCAGCCGGGCCGCCGAGGGCCTCGGCAACGAGCTGCCGCCGAAGCTGCGGGGGATCGTCCAGCAGATGGGCACCATCACCAGCCAGATGTGGAGGGCGTCGGCCGACGCCTTCGTCGATCGCGACCCCGACGCGGCGGACCGCCTGAACGAGATCGACGAGCCGCTCAACGCCTTGAAGCGTGAGCTGTACGAGCGGCTCGGCTCGGGCGAGGTGAGCTTCTCCGCCGCAGTCGAGATGGCGTTGGTCGGGCGGTTTTACGAGCGGCTCGGCGATCACGCCAAGCACATCGCCCGCCGCACCCGCTACCTGGCCATCGGGGCCTGACGGGGACGGCGACCGTCGCCATACGGTTTCGACTCCTACCGTCGGATGAGGGCCTCTTCCGTCTCTTCAAACGTCGCTGCGACCAACGTGGCCGAGTGCACGCGGAGCCTGCGCGAGCTGTCGAACGACGACCAGAGGGACCGGTCGTTCGAAGAGGTCAGAACCTTCGAGCGGCGGGGCGACGAGATCACCCGCGCCGTCATGCAGCGCTCAACTCGACGTTGTGACGTTGAACGCGATCGAGAATATTTACGACATCGTGGAAAGCATCGTCCTCCGGCTTCGACTTCGTCAACGGCTCCCACCACGCAGCCACTCGATCGCAACCGTGGTGTCGACTCAGGTCCTTACGCCGCGCGTGGCCGTGATGTGGGCCGCGTTCTTCAACGTCGTCGCCTTCCTGATCTTCGGCGCCGGGCTGGTGGGGCCATCGGGTGGAACCTCATCAGTTCTGGCTGGGACTGCCCAGCAGCTCGTCCCACGCCCTGGTGGGCGGCACGGCCGGCGCGGCCGTCGCCTCCACCGGCTCGATCCAGGTGGTGCTGATCGAGAGCCTTCGGAAGATCGGTGTGTTCATCATCATCTCGCCGCGGGCCGGGCTGGCGATCGCCCTGCTCATGACGCTCGCCATCATGTGGGGCGATCACAGTTACACCCCGGGTTGACAACCTCAACCGATGGTTCCGCGGCCTCCTCCACCCTCTACTTCACCTCATGGGCCGGCTTCCCTGTGTCGACGACCCACCATCACCGGCTCGATCGTCGGGGTCGGCGCCACCCGCCGACTGTCGGCCGGGCGATGGGGCGTTGCCAGCCGAGTGGTGTGGGCATGGATCCTCACCATCCCGGGTGCGTTCGTGATCGCGGCGTCGCCGTGACCCACGACCGCAACCCGCTCGACACTGAGCCCGGGGGTTCGCCCAAACCGCCTCGGTAGTGTTCGCTCCGGGCCGCTAGCTCAATTGGCAGAGCGCCGGACTTTTAATCCGTCGGTTCAGGGTTCGATCCCCTGGCGGCCCACCACCCAACGCTGCAGGTCAGTCCTACTGCGGTCGATCACGCCGGTGGCCCGCCCCCCTCCGACTCAGCGGGCCAGTCCGCGCTGAGTCCGCGTTCGAATTGCGACCGGGCCCGATCGAGGCCCTCGGCGACCTCGTCCAGGTCGTCGCTGAACAGGCCGGCGTACACGTCGAGAGTCATCGCCGCCGACGCATGACCAAGCATCCGCTGCACCGCCTTGACGTTCGCGCCCGCCGCCACGGCCAGGCTGGCGGCCGTATGCCGAAGGTCGTGAACGCGCAGACCTAAGAGACCACAGGACGCGACCGCCTGGTCCCAACACTGGTCATGGAAGTTCGAGTTCCGAAGCCGCGCCCCAGTCGTCGTGGTGAACACCAGATCGCCGACCACGACCATGCTTGTCATGTGCTCGGTGAGCTTTGCCACCAGGAACCGCGGCAAGGGAACCCATCGCGCCTGATGCGTCTTCGGCGTGCCCTCCACCAGCCGCCCTCCGACCTCCACGAACGCCACCGCCACATGAACTCGCCGGCGCAGCAGATCGACCCGCGCCACCCGCAACGCCGTCGCCTCGCCCCACCGAAGCCCCGTGTAGGCGAGGAACTCGACGATCAGTCCGTAGAAGCCGCACGCCTCCACCAGCCCGGCGACCTGCGCGTGGCTCAGGAACACCGGCTCGCGGCGCTGAACCCGCGGCAATCGCACACCCTCGGCAGGGTTCCTCGCCAATCGACCGTCCCGCGCCGCATGGGCCAGCATCAACGACAGCACCCGATGTGGCCTGGCGGACGGTCGACGCCGCGAGCCCCGACGAGCCGAGCGCTTGCACCCAGGCCGACACGTCGGCGTACGACACATCCGCCAGCGGCACCCGCTCCCACCACGGCAGGGTGTGCCGAGTCACAGCAAGCTCATAGCGCGCTCGCGTCGACGGCTTCAGCTGCACCTGACCAGCGAGCCACTCGATCGCCCACTCACCCACCCGAACCTGCGCCCGCTTCGGGTCGACCCACTCACCCCGAACTCGAGCCATCTCAATCGACGCCAGCCACCGCGTGGCATCGATCTTCCGGGCGAAGTGACGGGCATGCTCCCGGCCCCTGACGTCGCGGTAGCGAGCCCGCCATTTGCCGTCTGGCCGCCGGGCGATGTTTCCAGGCATCAGGCCGGCCGGCGCTCCCGGCACTCATCCGCCAGCCACTGCCGAACGTCATCCGGATCGAACCGAAGCGTGCCCCCGATCTTGTATGCAGGCGGGCCTCCGTTGCCCCGATAGCGCCAGTCGTACACCGTCGTCACCGGCACCCGAAGAAATGCCGCCACATCATCGATCGTCCAAAGACCACCGACGAACCCAACGCCGCGACCACTCGTCATCGCAACACCCCTCCTTGCCGTTGATCGCACACCGCCGCGGCCGGCTCAGCTTCCGCGCCGACCAGCGCGCGCGGTCCAGCTCTCGCCTTGGCCGCCTCGTAGTTCGCCCGCCGTCGCTGCCGTCGCCGAACGTCGTGGGCCACGACGGCGGCGTAGCTGTGATCGTCGATCGTCGATCGCCGAGCGGCCGAGGACCTCCCATGAGTACCGCCCCTCGTTGGTGCCGACGGCGAGCTCCTGGTGGTCGTCGACGTCGACCCCGACCGCCTCGAGCGTGGCTCGCACCACCGCAGCCCGATCGGCCCGATGCTGGTCGAGCGTCTTGCCCGTCCAGTCGCGGGACACCACAACCCGTCGGCCGCCGTACCCCAGGCTCTCCCGGTCGTGCGCCTTGGCCGGACAATGACCGGGCACCAGTCCCGGGCGGGCGTTGGCGGGCTGGACCCCGTAGCGGAGCCAGTTGGCACAACCAGTGCTGCACGGCAGCCACCGAACCTCCTCGGCCAGCCGATCAAGGTGGGCCACCCGCCGCGGCGACTGTTCCTCGTCGGCGGCGCCGTCGAAAGTGGCCCCGAGGTCCTTGGGCAGGTACTTGCACAGATAGCCAATGGCCTGGTCCGCCTTGGGGGTCCCGGCCAACAAGCCCTGCATGTCAACCTGGCGGCCGAACCGCACCACATGGGCCGGGACAGCCTCCGAGTCAGCGTCCATGGCGTCCAGGGCCTCGTCCCAGGTGGGCAGCACCGCACCAGTGTCGGGGTCGACGTAGCCAGCGTCGGTCCCCACCGGCAACCGGTCGACGCACACAGGAGTCTCATGGTCAGGCCACCACACCTGGTGGTAGGTGGCCGCGGCCACTTGACGTACCACCCGCCGGGCGAAGCTCCCTCGCGCCGCGGCATGGAGGTGCGGTGCGCCCCGCCGTTGGGCCTCGACCGCGGCGAAGTATTGGACCTTGAACCCGACACAGCGGCGCAGGTTCTGCCAGAACCGGTCGACCAGCTTCCCGAAGTGCAGCGCGTCAAGCGCGGCCCGCCGATAGTCGTAGGAGTCGGGGTCGACCGGGACCCCGTCACCGTCCACCCGACCGTAGGAGTCCAGGGTCAAGGTCAGAAACATCGACGGCCGATAGATCTTGCCGTCCGGACTGACGAACACCCGCCCCACTGTCCGGTCCTCCATCGGCACCATCGGCAGGGCCGGCGCATCCTCCCGCCGCCGGGTCGACCGTACCCGCCGACCCCCGTCCCCCCCGCCGTCGTCGACGTCGCCCGACTCGTCGTCACTCGGATCGTCTCTGTCGGGTTCCTCGGTGAGGTGCCAGCCTTCCCGGCACTGATGCATTCGCAGCCGCCGTGCCCGGTCGGCGCACGGCGGGCATTGCGCCTCCCTGGTCGACCCGCACGCGATCGGGACCATCCGGGTCTCGCCGGTCTCGACGTCGGTCACCTTGGACACGATCGGGCGGACACACACACCCACTGTGCGGGCGGCTTCGCGGACGGCGTCGACCGGCGGCACCACGCTCACCCGGCTCTGCCTCCCGGGGGGTGTCCTTCACGCCGGCCGGTGAGCGTGACGGGTTCCGCCGGAGCGTCAAGGGCACGCCCCCGAACCTTCGGTGGGACCCTGCACCCACGAAATTTCGGGGGCTCTGCGGCCCTTGACCCACCGGCTCCACCCGTCGGGATTGGCGGCCACGACGTGAAGGAGCACCACCGCGCCCCACCACCCCACTCACGTCGCCGGCTCCTCGGCCTCGGACGGAACCGGAGCAGCGAAGCGGGCGGCCAGTTCGGCGATGTCGGCGTCGGTGACGTGGGCGGCCCGCCCGTTGGGGCTCCCGGATCCCGTCGACCTTGACGTATCCCACCCCCGGCGTGCCGTCGGGGATGCGGTCACAGCGAGCCCCGGCGTTCCGGGCGCCTCGCCGAGGACCATGTCGACCTGGGTGCGTTCGTCTAGGCGGAGGGCGATCTTGGTGGGGAACAGGTTGCGGTAGCCGAGCACCTCCTTGCGGGGATCCTGCAACGCCGCCACCACACACACACCCCAACTGCTCGGCCCTGGGTCAACAGCACGGCGAGGGCCTTGTTGGCCCGATCCCGCAGCTTGTTGTCCCCGACATAGGCGGTCAGGAACGCCATCTCATCCACGACCACCACCAGCAGCGGTTCGGACACGTTGGCCTGGTGGGTGCGGCGCACCCCGGCGTAGCGGGCGGCCCGGCCCCGCATGGCCGCCACCGCGTCCTCCAACAGTTCGACCATCCCGTCCAGGTCGCCCCCGGCGAACCGGGTGAACAACGCCCGGCCGGCGCCGAGCTCCATCCCGCCCTTGGGGTCGACCCCCCACAGCTTCACCACCCCGGCTCGCACCAACGCGGCGACACCCCGGATCAATGACCAGACGACCGACGACTTGCCCGCCCCGGTGACCCCGGCCACGAGGACGTGGTTGGCGGTGAGCCGGATCGTCCATGGTCGACCGTCCTCGGTGATGCCGACCGGGATGGCGGCCAGGTTGACCCGCCACCCGACCGGCAGCGCGGGCACGACGGCGGCCAGCGGGTCGGCCAACACCACCTCGAGGCGCAGCAGTCCGGGGCGTTCGATGGCCACCCGGCACTCCCGCACCCCGAGGGCCATGGCCAACGCCTCGGTCTCCTTCTCCCAATCCTCGACCGACTGGCCGACCAGGGGTCGTATCCACAGCCGGTCCAGCCACGGCCCGCACCCGATCCGCCGGCGGAGCCGGGGCACCGTGGTCTTGTCCTTGCGTTGCCGACCAAGTCCGTGGCCGATCATCAACGCTGTCCAGTGCTGGCGGTACCAGCAGCGGCGTTGACTGGCCCGCACCCGCCCCATCACCACCCGGTGGAACGAGCCGGGCCACCCCAGCCGCCACACCCCAACCGCGGCCACGATGGCGAGCACCGCGGCGCCGGTCACGATCGGTCCAAGCTCGGCGAGCGCGACCGCCACGACGAAGCCGATCACGAACACCCGGCGCCGCCACCAGCGGCCGATCGCCACGGCCACAGCCACGGCCAGGGCAACGATCACGATCAGCCCGAACAGCATCGTGTCGGTGCCCAGGTCGCTCACGCCGACTCCGACACCTCGATGCCGGCGCGGGCTCGTTCCCGGCGCATGCGGCGGCGTTCCCGTTCGCTCATCCCACCCCAGATGCCGAGCTTCTCCCCGGTGGCCAACGCGAACTCCAGACACTCGGCCCGCACCACACGGGCCCCGCACACACCGCCTTGGCCTCGATGGTGGACTCGCCCCGCTCTGTCGGCCGCCACGCTGGATGAGCATGACGGCGACACGTTGGATGAGGCTGAGTGTCGCGGCCAACCGAGCGCCGGGCAGCGGCCGGTGGCGAGATTGGCGACGCGGTGGTGATGGTGGTCGAGAGTCGCGCGGGGTCTACAGGGGACGCGACGGCTGAGGAGCGAGCATGAGCGCGCCGGTGAGCGCGGCGACGGCATGCCAGCTCGATCGGGCGGGACCGAACCGGCGTATCGCCGCGGCGGCGGCGAGG
>JBOGGX010000128.1:0-16538 GCA_050744245.1 Acidimicrobiales bacterium | reverse complement strand
CCCCCGCGGCGGCGGGAGCGGCGGCGATCGCCGGATCGGCTCGCCCGGGCCGCGGGCTGCTCGTCGCGCCCCTCGCCCGCGTCGTCGGCCACGCGGGCGCGATCGGGTGTCCTGTCCCTTGCTCCGCCGGCCTGCGCCTGGCCTCCCCGCCGCCGCCGACGATCACGCCGCTCGACCTTGGGTCTGGGCCGGGTCGGCATCACGCGGGCCCTGACCCGGGCCTCGCCCCGCAGAAAACCGAACAGCCCCGCCTTGGGTTCGGCCAGGATCTCGAACTCGGCGTCGTCCTCGGCCACGCCGAGCTGGTCGAGGGCCGACTCCTTGGCCGCCTCGATGGTCTTGCCGGTCGTCTCCACCCACTCCACGGCGCTACTTCCTCTTCTTCTTGCCGCCCGGCGGGGTCACCCGGCCCGAGGCCGGGCGGGGCGGGCCGGTCGAGCGGCCGGTCGAGGGTCCCGGCTTCGATGTCTGCTCGGCGCCGTTGCCGCTGGTGACGTTGCCGCCACCCCTGAGCCGACCGAGGAACCCGGAGCGGGCCGGCTCGGCCGCGGCGTCGACCGCCGAGGCGGCATTGGCCGGCGGCGACTTGGCCGTCGACGACTTGGCCGGCCGCGGCTTGGGAGGTTGGGCCCGGCCCGACGACGTCCGGGCGGACGCGCTCTTCCCGGTCTGATTCCTCGACGTCGACGGCGACCTGGCGGTCGACGTCTTGCCCGGCTGGGTCCTGCCCGACTGGGTCCTGCCCGACTGGGTCTTGCCCGACTGGGTCTTCGCCGGGCGGGCGGTGGTGTCGATGACCTTGTCACCGACGGGGGGCTTGGCCGGCTTCTTGCCCGTGTCGGCGGCGTCGGCGGTCGTGTCGGCCTTCGGCGGCACCAGCCCGTCTCGGACCGCCGGCTTGTAGATGGCGTGGGAGATCAACGCCTGCTGGCCGACGCGGAAGAGGTTGGACACCAGGAAGTAGACGACGAGCGCGGCCGGCAGCCCGAGCGAGATGAACGCCATGAACGCGGGCAGGATCCGCAGCAACAGCTTTTGCTGCGGGTTGCTCAGCGTGTTGGAGTTGGGGTTGCGGGCCGAGATCTGCTTCTGCTGGACGTAGGTGGTGGCGGCCACGGCCAGGATGAGCAAGATGTAGGGGATGGCGGCGACGAAGCTCTCGGCGGCGACGCGGGTGGCCGACTGAGCCAGGTCGATCCCCCACGACACCATCTCGGTCGACCCGTCAAGGGCCTGGTAGAGGGCGGTGTCCGGGTTGATGTACTTCGGGTCGAACGTGCCGTCCTCGCCCTTGCGGGTGAGACCCTGCAGTACCTGGTACAACACGATGAAGACCGGGAGCTGGATCAGCAGCGGCAGGCAGCCCGAGAGCGGGTTGATCTTGTTCTGCCGGTAGAGGGCGAGCATCTCCTCGTTGAGCTTCTGCCGGTCGTCGCGGTGCTCGGCCTGCAGCTTCTTGATCTCAGGCTGCAGCGCCTGCATCATCAGCATCGAGCGGGTGGCCTTCAGCGTGAGCGGCAGGACCAGGATCATCACCGTGAGGGTGAGGAAGACGATCGCCATCCCGTAGGAGGGCCAGATCGAGTAGTACCAGGCCAGGACGCGGGCGATGATGTCGAACATGGCTCAGGCGGCTCCCTGCGGTGTCGGCGGCTCGGAGGCCATCTTCCGGGCCCGGCGCGGCGGGACCGGGTCGTACCCCGAGCGGCCCCACGGGTGGCAGCGGGCCAGCCGGCGCACGGCGAGCCAGGTGCCGCGGATGGCGCCATGGACCTCGACGGCCTCGAGCGCGTAGGTCGAACAGGACGGTTGGAATCGGCACGGCGACGGCCGGCCGGCGAACACGTAGCGGTAACCGCGCACCAGGGCGTGCAACGGCCGGGCCGCAGGCGAGAGCCCTTCAGGCTCGCTCATGGCCGGGCCCGATCGGCCAGCAGGCGGCGCAGCGCGGTGTCGAGGTCGTCGAAGGAGGCGTCGGCCGCGGCCGGACCGGCGCCGATGAGGTAGGCGCCGGGCGTGAGATCGAGCGAGGCGACGATGGCCCGAAGCCGGCGCCGCACCCGGTTGCGGGTGACCGCCGGGCCCACCGGTCGCCCGATGCTGTAGCCCACCCGCACCCGCTCGCCCGGCGCGCCGGGGAGGGTGGTCACGGTGAGGGCACCGTGGCGGGATCGCCGTCCATCGCGCCGCAGCGCGTCGAAGCAGGCGCGCCGACGGAGCGGCTCGACCGACGTTCCCCGCATCACCGGCCGCTTCGCCCGTGACTCAGGCGGAGAGACGGTGACGGCCACGCTGGCGGCGGGCACGGAGGATGGCTCGCCCGGCGCGGGTCGACATCCGGTGGCGGAAGCCGTGCCGGCGGGCCCGCCGGCGGGTGTTCGGCTGGTACGTGCGCTTCACTGGTGCTCCTCTCGCGAGCGACGGACCCCGACGGGGGCGCTCGCGACCGAATCGAAACCGAGGCGTCGTTGGCGTTCCACCCACGCTGGCGCGGCGGGCGGGACGCGGCGGGCGCGCTGGCCGACCAGGCTAGAGGGCTGTGTGCCCTTTGCGCCACTTCTGGGTTGCTTGCTGTGTTGTTTGCGCCACTCGAACGCCGCTCCCGTGGCTCCGCCTGGCGGCTCCGCCGCCCTTCTCCTCGCCTCGCCTCCTGCGCCCGGCGGGAATGGGTGGATTCCCCCTCCCACCAGGTGCTTTGTCGGTCTGTCGACCCCCTGTGGACAACGTGGTACCGTGCCCGAACCACCTCGGTGGCGGTCGTGTTCTCGCTCCGGCGAGCGCCTCCGCCACACGCCGCGGGGGTGGCGGGCACCGGGATCCGGCCCGGCCACTTGGCCGCGGCCGTGTCCGCGTTGTCCACATTTTGTGGACGCAACTGTGGACGGAACGGACGATCGAGAGGACTTGGGGCTGGTGGCGGATGCGCAACTCCTGTGGAAGTCGTGCGCCGAAGTCGTACGCGACCACGTGTCTGAAGCGGTGTGGTTGTCGTCCTTCGCCGAGATCGCGGCCCGCACCGATGACAAGGGCCGGTTGGTGCTGGCGGTCCCGAGCCCGTGGGTCCGAGAGCGGATCGAGTCGCGGTATCGCAATCTGATCGAGGCCGCGCTGGCCGATGTCGGGGCGCGCAGCACCGACGTGGTGGTTGAGGTCGCGCCATCGACCGCGAGGGAGCTGCGGGTCACCGATCCACTGGAGGCCGACGGCAACGGGGTCGAAGCGAACGGCGCCGCCGTCGGCAACGGCAACGGCAGCGCCGTCAACGCCGGCGCCCGGACGCGAGCCGAGATGACGACCGCGACGGACGGCTGGAGCAGCTCGAGCTTCAACCCGAGGTACCGGTTCGAGGGCTTCGTGATCGGCGCGTCGAACCGGTTCGCCCACGCCGCCGCCCTGACCGTGGCCGAGCGACCGGGGCAGAGCTACAACCCGCTGTTCATCTACGGCGACGCCGGGCTGGGCAAGACCCATCTGCTCCAGGCCGTCGCGTCCTATGTCCGGGAGAACTACCCCACCTTCCGGGTCCGTTACGTGTCGTCGGAGACCTTCCTCAACGAGTTCGTCGACTCGATCCGCACCAACTCGGGCATGGCCTTCCGGCGCCGGTACCGCGACATCGACGTGTTGCTGGTCGATGACATCCAGTTCGTCGAGGGCAAGAAGGAGACCCAGGAGGAGTTCTTCCATACGTTCAACGCCCTCTACGAGGGCAGCCGACAGATCGTGCTGTCGTCCGATCGGCCCCCCGACGCCATACCGACCCTTGAGGACCGGCTGCGCAGCCGGTTCAAGATGGGGTTGATCACCGACATCCAGCCGCCCGACCTCGAGACCAGGCTCGCCATCCTGCGCAAGCGGGCCGAACGTGAGGACACGTATCTCCCCAACGAGGTTCTCGAGTACATCGCCACCAACATCACCGACAACATCCGTGAGCTCGAAGGGGCGCTCACCCGGGTGGCCGCGTTCACCAGCCTGACCAACGAGCCGGCGTCGACCGACCTGGCCGAACGCGTGCTCGGCGACCTGCTCAAGGAGCGCCAGCCCCGCCCGATCACCCCAAAGGTCATCCTCGAGGCAACATCGAACATGTTCGGGTTCACCATCGACGAGCTGCTGTCGCGGAACAGGAGCCGGCCGCTGGTCACCGCCCGTCAGATCGCCATGTACGTCTGCCGGGTGAGCACCGACCTCTCGTTCCCGCAGATCGCCAAGGCGTTCAACAAGGGCGATCACACCACGGTCATGCACGCGGTGCAGAAGATCGAGAACCAGATGCGGGAACGGCGCCAGATCTACGACCAGGTCCAGGAATTGTCCCAGAAGGTCATCAATGGTTGGTAGCCGTGGGCGGACCCGTGGACAGGTGGTGGACAGGTGGTGGACGACCCGCCGGTCACCCCCAGGTTGGGAGGGACCGGTCCCCGGAACCGCCTCGTCGCCGCGCGAGGCTGGGGGCGACGGCCGATAGCCGCGGCACCGTGACCTGCGGGGTCGAGGCCTCGTCCACAATTCACAGGCCCTACGACTTCTCCTATCTCAACCAGACGCTCGAAACAGAAAGCGAGACCACATCGTGAAGTTCCGATGCGAGCGTGACACCCTCGTCGAGACGCTCGGCACGGCCGGCCGGGCCGTGTCGAGCCGGGGCGGTGCCCTGCCGGTGCTCTCCGGCGTGCGGATCGAGCTCCGCGGCGACCGGCTCGAGCTCACCGGGTCCGACCTCGATCTCACCATCTCGGTGCAGACCGAGGTCACCGGGGACGAGGACGGTGTCGCCGTCGTGCCCGCCCGCCTGGCGACCGACATCGCGCGGGCGCTCGAACCGGGGCGGGTCGACATCGTGATCGACGACGAGGAGGCGAGGATTACCGCGGGCCGGTCGCAGTTCGCTATCCGCGTCCTGCCGGCCGAGGAGTTCCCGAAGCTGGCCGACCTGCCGGCGCACGCGGTCACCCTCGATGCCGGCGACGTCGTGGCCGCGCTCAAACAGGTGGTGTCGGCGGCCAGCGCCGACGACGCCAGACCCATCCTCACCGGTGTGCTGCTGGCGGCCGAGCAGGGGGGGCTGCGGCTGGTCGCCACCGATTCCTACCGCCTGGCCCTGCGTGACCTGCCCGGGGCCTCGGTGCTGGCCGAGGGCCAGAGCGTGCTCGTGCCGTCGCGGGCGCTGTCGGAGCTGGCCCGCCTGCTCGACCCCAAGGGGTCGCTCGTGCTCCATCTGGGCGAACGCGAGGCGGCGTTCGAGATCGGTGAGGATGCGGTTCGGCTGGTCACCCGGCTCATCGAAGGCGAGTTCCCGCCCTACCGTGGCCTGATCCCGTCGAGCTACCCCAACCAGCTCACCGTGGGACGCGACCCGTTGCTCGACGCCCTGCGCCGGGTCAAGCTGATGGCCAGGGAGGCCACGCCGGTGCGACTCCACCTGGTGCCCGACGGCCTCGAGCTCACCGCCATCACCCAGGACGTCGGCCAGGCCCACGAGGAGCTCGACGCCAAGTACGAGGGCACCGAGCTGACGGTGGCGTTCAACCCCGAGTACCTCCTCAACGGCGTCGAGGCCACGCCGGGCGACGAGGTCATCATCCAGACCCTCGACGCCCTCAAGCCCGCGGTCATCCGGTCCAGTGAGGGGTCCGACTTCCTGTACCTGCTCATGCCCGTCCGGGTCACCTAGCTTCGACATAGTCCAAAGTGGAACATTGCGGCTGCGCCACCTCTGGCTGAACGATTTCCGGTCGTTCCACTCGGCCGAGCTGACGCTGGGCGACGGCATCACCGGAATCGTCGGGGCCAACGGCCAGGGCAAGACCAACCTGCTCGAGGCCATCGGCTGGCTGGCCACCATGCGGTCGTTCCGTGGGGCGCCGGCCGATGCGCTCGTCCGCCAGGGATGCGCCCAGGCCGTGATCCGGGCCGAGGTGGCCTGGCCCGACCGCGACGTGCTGATCGAGGCCGAACTGGCGCCTCGGGGTCGCAGCCGGGTGCAGATCAACCGGCAGCGCCTGGCCGGGTCGCGTGACCTGCTCGGCGGGGTGCGGACGAGCGTGTTCGCCCCGGACGACCTGACGCTGGTGAAGGGGGGCCCGGCCGAGCGGCGCCGGTACCTCGACGAGACGCTGGTCGGCCTGCACCCTCGGCACGACGCGGTCCAGCGCGACGTCGACCGCATACTGGCCCAACGCAATGCCCTGCTGCGCCAGGTCGGCGGACGGCTCGACTCGAGCGCGGCATTCACGCTCGACGTGTGGGACGCCAAGCTGGCCGCGGCGGGGGAGACCCTGACCGCAGCCCGCCGCGAGCTGGTCGAACGTCTCGGGCCCGAGGTCCAGCTGGCCTATGGCCAGCTGGCCGGCGGCGACATCGAGGTCACCGCCCTCTACCAGCCGTCGTGGGACGGTCCTTTGGCCGCGGCGTTGGCGGCCGGCCGGGACGACGACGTTCGGCGGGGGGTCACGCTGGTCGGTCCCCACCGCGACGAGCTCGAGCTCGTCATCGACGGCCTGCCCGGCCGGACCCACGGATCCCAGGGTGAGCAGCGGGGTGTGGCCCTGGCCCTGCGCCTGGCCGCCCACCGGCTCGTCACCACCGCGGTCGACACCCCGCCGGTGCTCCTGCTCGACGACGTGTTCAGCGAGCTCGACCCCGACCGGAGCGAGGCCCTGCTCGCCCATCTCCCGACCGGCCAGACCGTCCTCACCAGCGCCAGCCACCTGCCCCCGGGAGCGGCCCCCGAGCAGGTGCTGGTGGTGGAGGACGGCAAGCTGCGGGAGGTCTGAGCACGAGCACCTTCGAGCCGGACGAAGCCGGGGCCGAGGCCGATGGCCAGACCGGCTCGACGCCGGCGCCGGCCAGCATCGGCGAGCTGCTCGACCGGGTGCTGCGCGGCCTCGGCGCTCCCCAGGTCGACGTGCTCGAGCAGATCTTCGGGCACTGGCCCGAGGTCGCGGGTGACCTCGCGGGTCACGCCCGACCCGTCGTCGTGCGCGACCGGATGCTCGTCGTCGCCGTCGACGAGCCGGTCTGGGCGACCGAGCTGAGGTTCCGCCAGGGCGAGCTCCTTCACCGGCTCGACCAGCGGATCGGCCCCGGCCGGGTGACCAGGGTCGAGGTGCGGCTGCGACGCCAGGGATGAGCCGGGAACGGGTGCGTTCCTGCTACAATCAGGTGATCGTGATTTCCCGCTCTGACCTGCAATTTTGGCGGGTCGAGGCCGTGGGCCATCACCCCGAATTCCCGCACTGAAAGGTCGCGTCTTTTGGCGCAGCAAACCACCTCGTACGGCGCCAAGGACATGACCGTCCTGGAGGGTCTCGACCCGGTCCGCAAGCGACCGGGCATGTACATCGGCAGCACCGGGCCGTCCGGGCTGCATCACCTCGTCTGGGAGGTGGTCGACAACTCGGTCGACGAGGCCATGGCCGGCCACGCCACCCGCATCGACGTGGTGCTGCTGGCCGACGGCGGCTGCCGGGTCGTCGACAACGGCCGGGGGATCCCGGTCGACATCAACCCGGAGAACGGGCTGTCCGGCGTCGAGATCGCCCTCACCAAGCTCCACGGCGGGGGCAAGTTCGGCGGCGACGGCTACAAGGTGTCCGGCGGTCTCCACGGCGTCGGCGTGTCGGTGGTCAACGCCCTGTCCCGCCATCTGGTGGTCGAGGTCGACCGCAACGGCCGGCGCTACCGCATGGAGTTCGCCGACGGCGGCGTGCCCCGCACCAAGCTCAAGGTGGTGGGGGAGGCCCCCCGGGGACGCACCGGCACCATTGTCACCTTCTGGCCGGACTCGCTCGTGTTCGAGACGGTCGAGTTCACCGCCCGCACGATCACCGAGCGCCTGCAGATGATGGCGTTCCTCAACCGGGGTCTCGAGATCTGGTTCAGGGACGAGCGCCCGGCCCACGCCGCCTCCGAGCGGGTGATGTTCCGGTACTCGGGGGGCATCCGCGACTTCGTCAAGCACCTCAACGCGACCAAGGAGCCGCTGTTCTCCAAGGTCGGCTCCTACGAGCTGGCCGACGAGGGCCAGGAGTGCGAGGTCGCGTTCCAATGGAACACCGGCTACCAGACCGACGGCATTCACTCGTTCGCCAACGGCATCAACACCGTCGAGGGCGGCACCCACGAGGAGGGCTTCAAGGCTGCGCTCACCGGCGTGGTCAACCGCTACGCCAGGGCCAAGACGCTTCTCAAGGAGAAGGACGACAACCTGCTCGGCGAGGACATCCGCGAGGGCCTGACCTCGATCATCTCGGTGCGGCTCACCGACCCGCAGTTCGAGGGGCAGACGAAGGCCAAGCTGGGCAACACCTCGATGAAGACGCTGGTCCAGCGGGCCACCAACGAGAAGCTGGGCGACTGGCTCGAGGAGAACCCGACCGAGGCCAACAAGGTCGTCAAGAAGGCCCTGGCCGCGGCCCAGGCCCGGATGGCGGCCCGCAAGGCCCGCGACGTGATCCGCTCGAAGACCCTGCTCGACGGGGCCGGCATGCCCGACAAGCTCAAGGACTGCACCTCGGGCGTCCGGGAGGAGCGCGAACTGCTGATCGTCGAGGGCGACTCGGCCGGCGGCCCCGCGGTCAAGGCCCGCAACCCCCGCACCCAGGCCGTGCTCCCCATTCGGGGCAAGATCCTGAACGTCGAGCGGGCCCGCGTCGACCGCATGCTCAAGAATCTCGAGATCCAGGCCCTCATCGCCGGCATCGGCGCGGGCGTCGGCAACGAGGAGTTCGAGTACGAGAAGCGGCGCTACGACCGCGTCATCATCATGGCCGACGCCGATGTCGACGGCAGCCACATCCGCACCCTGCTGCTCACCTTCTTCTTCCGCCAGATGAAGCCGCTGGTCGAGCACGGCCACGTCTTCATCGCCCAGCCGCCGCTGTACTCGACCGAGGTCGGCCGGGAGAAGCTGTATCTCAAGGACGACCGGGCCAAGGCCCAGTTCCTTGCCGAGCACCCCAACCACAAGAAGGACTTCCAGCGGTTGAAGGGCCTGGGCGAGATGGACTGGGAGGAGCTCCGCGACACCACCATGGATCCCGACAAGCGCACCCTGCTGCAGGTCAACGTCGAGCAGGCGGCGCTGGCCGACGAGGTCATGTCGATCCTCATGGGTGACGACGTCGAGAGCCGCAAGCACTTCATCGTCACCAACGCCGACGACGTTCGCTTCCTGGACATCTGATGGCCGATTCCCACGGACCCAACGGCAACGGCAGCACCGACAACGGCGACGGCGACCTCAGGGTCGAGGTCGAGCCGATCGAGATCCAGGAGGAGATGGAACGCTCCTTCCTCGAATACGCGATGTCGGTCATCACCGCCCGGGCGCTGCCCGACGTGCGCGACGGGCTCAAGCCGGTGCACCGCCGCATCCTCTGGGGGATGCTCGATGTCGGCGCCCGGCCCGACCGGTCATTCATGAAGTGCGCCCGCGTGGTCGGCGAGGTCATGGGGAAGTACCACCCCCACGGCAGCCAGGCCATCTACGACGCGCTGGCCCGGATGGTGCAGGACTTCTCGCTGCGCCACCCGCTGGTCGCCGGGCACGGAAACTTCGGGTCGCCCGACTTTTCCCCGGCCGCCGAGCGCTACACCGAATGCCGGCTGGCGACCCTGTCGATGCACCTGCTCGCCGGCATCGACGAGGAGACGGTCGACTTCGTCCCCAACTACTCGGGTGAGTTCGAGCAGCCGGTGGTGCTGCCCGCCCGGTTCCCCAACCTGCTGGTCAACGGCAGCCAGGGCATCGCGGTCGGCATGGCCACCAACATCCCGCCCCACAACCTGGGCGAGGTGGTCGACGCCACGCTCCACCTCATCGACCATCCCGACGCCAGCGCCGACGTCCTCATGCGGTTCGTCAAGGGGCCCGACTTCCCGACCGGCGCCCACATCATGGGGCGGGGCGGGATCCTCGACGCCTACCGGACCGGCCGAGGCTCGATCAAGCTCCGGGCCCGGGCCGAGATCGAGGAGGGGCGCACCCACGACCGAATCATCGTCACCGAGATGCCGTACCAGACCTCGATCGTGGCCACCGCGGCCCGCATCAAGGATCTGGTGAACGGGCGCGAGATCGACGGCATCGCCAACATCAACGACGAATCGTCGGGCGCGGCGACGCGGCTCGTCATCGACCTCAAGCGCGACGCGCCCGGGCTGGTCGTGCTGAACAACCTCTACAAGCACACCCCGCTGCAGACCAACTTCGCGGTCAACATGGTCGCGCTCGTCGACGGCGTCCCCCGCACCCTCAACCTGCTGCAGGCGCTCCAGCACTATGTTGCCCACCAGGTCGAGGTCATCCGCCGGCGGTCGGAGTTCCGGCTGGCCGAGGCGCAGAAGCGGGCCCACATTGTCGAGGGTCTCGCCCGGGCGCTTGACATGATCGACGCCATCATCGCCGCCATCCGGGGTTCCGACGACAAGCCCGCGGCCCGGGCCGCGCTTGTCGCCGCACCCTTCGAGTTCAGTCAAGTCCAGGCCGAGCACATCCTGGAAATGACGTTGGCTCGCCTCACCCGGCTGGGCCGCACGGAGCTCGACAATGAGCTGGCCAAGCTGCGGGCGACCATCGCCGAGCTCCAGGCCATCCTGGCCGACGAGTCACGGCTGCGGGCGGTGATCAAGACCGAGCTGGTCGAGATCAAGGAGAAGTTTTCCAACGCCCGCCGGTCCGAGATCACCCTCGACCCGGGCGACCTCGACATCGAGGACCTGATCCACGACGAGGAGCTGGTCGTCACCTTGTCGGCCAAGGGCTACGTGAAGACGGTGACGGCCGATTCGTTCCGCACCCAGGGCCGCGGCGGCAAGGGAGTGGCCGGCGCCCGGCTGCGTGACGGCGACTACGTCACCCACATCCTCCACACCACCGCCCACGCCTACCTGTTGTTCTTCTCCAACCTGGGTCGCGTCTACCGGCTCAAGGCCCACGAGATCCCGCGGAAGGACCGCACCGCCCGGGGGACGGCCATCATCAACCTGTTGGCGCTGCAGCCCAGCGAGCGGATCCAGGCCATCATCGACACCCGCGACTACGAGACCAACCGCTTCCTGTTCTTCGCCACCAGGAAGGGGCAGGTGAAGAAGTCCAAATTCAACGAGTACGACTCCTCGTTGCGCAGCGGGCTCATCGCCATCAACCTCCGCGGCGACGACGAGCTGGTGAAGGTGGTTCCCACCAACGGCGGCGACGACATCCTGATGGTGTCGAAGCAGGGTCAGGGCATCCGGTTCAGCGAGGACGACGTCCGGTCGATGGGTCGGGCCGCGGCCGGTGTGCGGGGCATGAAGCTGAGGTCGGGTGACGAGGTGGTGTCGCTCGACACGTGCCGCGACGACGTCGCCCTTCTCGTCGTCACCGATGCCGGCTACGGCAAGCGCACCCGGCTCGAGCACTTCAACAGTCAGGGCCGGGGCGGCCAGGGGGTCAGGTCCATCAAGCTCACGGCCAGGAAGGGTTTCGTGGTGGCCGCGTTCATGGTCGGCATCGACGACGAGATCTTCGTCATCAACTCGAGCGGCACGCTGGCCCGCATGGCCGTGCGGGGCATCTCGTCCCAGGGACGCGACGCCACCGGGGTGCGGGTGGTCACGCTCGAACCGGGCCAGACCGTGGCCGCGGTCGCCCCGGTGCTGTCGGGCGACGACGTCGACTGACCCGTGACCGAGGTCGTGCCTCAGTGCCGCGCGAGCTCGACGCCGAGGGTGACCCCGAAGAACGGCACGCCGCCGATGACGAGATCCGGGTTGTTCAACCCGAGCGGGGTCTGGGTCTGGAAGCCGCGGGCGTTGCGGGCCGGACCCGTGCCGCCGGTGACCGCCCGGTCGACGGCGACACCGATGTCGGCCCGCTCGAACCCGTTGGTGACGACGGTGTGGTCGCCGAAGGCGGCGCCCCGGTCGTAGAGCTGGGTGGAGACCACGAGGGGACCGGTGGCGGTGGTGGCCGCGTCCTCGGTGTGGGTGCCGTAGCAGGTCCAGGTGCCGATCACCCGCTCGGGGAACTCGGGCGACGGGTTGCCCTCGGCGTCGTAGACGACGCCTGCACGTGCTGACAGGTCGGCGCTCCTTGGCGGTAGATGTAGCCCTCGGTGACGAAGTAGTTGCCGCGTGTCGGGACGCCGCCGGCGTCGACCAGGTCGGGGTAGGAGACGAACCGGCTGCCGGTCTCGGCGACCTCGACCATCCGCACCCGACGGTCGTCGGGTCCGGTGGCGGTCGCGGTGGTCACACCGACCCCCACGAGCACGACGGCCACGGTGGTGAGGACGCCGACGGCGATGATGGGGGAGCGCGGTGTTCGCATGGGTGTCACCATGGCGGAGCCACCGCTGGGGGACCGGCGCAGATGACGCATCCGCAGTGGTTCGTTTTTGGGGCACCCGGCCGCGGTGGTGCCCGGCTACCGCTCCAGCAGCAGGCTCTGAAGCGACCGCCCGATCCGGCCCTGCTCGTCGTGGAGTTCGCTCTCGGCCTGGGCGACGCCGCGGTCCGACAACCACATCACCGAGTCGAGGCATACCCACTCACCCACGGGCAGCCGGTGCAGGTGGATGCTGAGGTCGGCATTGATGAACCGGAGCTCTTCGAACCGGGCCGGGGCGGCCACGCCGTTCCCGAAGTCGGCCGCGGCGGCCACCCGTTGGAGCGGTGACGGCTCTTCGCCCGGCACCACCGGGACGCGGAGGCGGATCCAGTCGGTGGCCGGCCCGACCACGTCGAACCGGCCGGCAACGAAGCGGTGCTCGACCCCTTCGCTGTGGAACGCGGGGTAGTCGCTGGTGGCCAGGGAGGCGGTGGGCGAGTGGCCGGCCGCCGGCGGGTCGGGTCGGGCCGCGGTCGGCTGGTGGTCCATCGTGACGTCGACCTTGTCGCTGCGGATCCTGACCATGCGGGCCCGGGCGAGCGGGGTGCCGTCGGCCGTGGTGCACTCGGCCTCGACCCACTGGACCTTGCGTCCCGTGCGCACCGCGGCGGCGGTGGCGCTCATCGGCGCCAGGGGGATCGGGCGCAACAGCTCGACGGTCAGCCGCACCGGCTGCATCTGGACCGACGAGGAGGCCGCGACTCCCGCCGCCTCCGCCACCCGGGCCAGCAGGGCGGCGACCGGGCCGCCGTGCAGGGCCAGCTCCGACCACGGCCCCCTGGCCAGTTCGGTCGGGTGGAACAGGCCGCCGTCGGCCGGTACGAACAGGGCGTCGACCACGGCCGCAGGGTAGGCCCGGTCGGTCGCTGCCCGTTGCCCTCGCGCCAGTGCCAGGAGGCCTCTGCCAGCATCGCCTGTCGACCCGGCGCCACCGCGCCGACCGGCACCCGTGTCGACGACGCCGGCGACGACGCCGGCCCGTCCGAGGTGTCCTATGCTCACCATCGCTTCCCCGGCGAACCGTTGTCGTCGTGGGAGGTCGTCGTGGGTGGACGTCGTCTACGTGGTGGTGACGATGGGCAGGCGTTGCCGCTCGTCACCGTGATCGTTGCGCTGGCCGGTGTGGCGGCCGTCGTGCTCGCCGAGTTGGGCGGCCTTGCCGTGTCCAGGGCTCGGGCGCGCAGCGCGGCCGACGCGGCGGCCCTGGCCGGCGCGGTCGAGGGTCGGTCCGGCGCCGACGAGGTGGCCCGGGCCAACGGCGCGGTCCTGGCCTCGTTCGAGGCCCAGGGCCAGATGGTCGAGGTGGTGATCGAGCTCGACGGGGCCACGGCCCGAGCGAGGGCCGAGGCCACGCGACCGAGCGGCCCGGGGCCGGCCGGCGGGGACGACCGTGACGGCCTGGCGCCGGTGCTCCTCGCCGCCCTCGGCCGGGCCGACGACCTGCTGGGCCGCGTCGTTCCCGTCGCGTCTGGATTCAGGAGCCGAGCCGAACAGGAACGGCTGTGGGCCAACCGGGCGAGCAATCCCTATCCCGTCGCCCGACCCGGGACCTCGGGCCACGAACGGGGCATGGCCATCGACGTGCCGTCCTCGTTCGTACCCGCGCTGGTGTCGGTGGCGGCGGAGGCCGGGCTGTGCCAACCGCTTCCCAGGAGCGATCCCGTGCACTTCGTCCCGTGCGGTGGCGGCGACCCGTAGGGACGGCGCGCCTCGGTCGGAGCGACGGTTGTCGTTACACTTCCCCCGATGTCCGCCGACCAGCCCGGCCTGGCCGCCGCGTCCGACGCCACCGCCACCTCGGTCGGCGACGAGGCGCAGGGGCGCACAACGCACTATCCGCCGGCGCCCGGTACCCGCCGATCCCGAGCGGCCCGGTTCATCTCCGACCGGCTGAGCCCGCCGGCCATGCCGGCATCGCCGCCCGTGCTCGACGGCCCGCCGGTCACCGCCGCGCCGCCACGGGAGGTCGACCTGCCGCCGGCACCGCCGACCCGGTCGCTCAGCGAGTCCGAGCAGGTCGCGGCCGCGCAGGCCGCCCGGGCGGCCGAGGCTCGAGTGGCCACGGTTGCCCCACCCAGGCCCGAGCCGTCGCCCCCGATCGACGGGGTCACCTTCGGCGCCGGGTCGATGGCGGCCGCGGCCGCGCTCGTCCCTCCGGTCCCTGTCGCCGAGGCGCTCGCCGCGCCGTTGGTCGCGCCGACGCTCGCCCCGCCAGCGACCCCCCGGACCGAACCCAGACGGCGGCCCGTTCGGGCCCTGCCGCCGGGCGAGACCGGCGTGGTGGTCGAGGAGGAACGCGGCCGGCGCCTGTCGCGGCGCGAACAGCGTCAGCTGGGAAGGCTGCGGGCCAAGAAGGTCAAGCGCGTCGTCCGCCACATCGAGCCGTGGTCGGTGTTCAAGATCTCGCTGATCTTCAACGTGTGCCTGTTCATCACGTTCATGGTGGCCGGCACCCTGCTGTGGAGCCTCGCCATCTCCGCCGGCACCATCGACAACTTCCTCGACTTCATCAACGACCTGGTCGGCGGCGAGCTGACGATCGAGGGTGAGACGATCTTCCGAGCCTCGCTCTACGGCGGTGCGGTCATGGTCATCGCCAACAGCCTGTTCATGGTGCTGCTGGTCGTGCTGTTCAACCTCATCAGCGATCTGGTCGGCGGTATCCGCATCACCGTGATCGAGGAGGAGAACGTCCGCCGGGCCGCCCCGGCCACGCCGCCCGGCCGCACCCGCGTGTAGCCTGCTCGTTCCGGGACGCCGGGGCCATAGCTCAGTCGGTTAGAGCGCATCCCTGATAAGGATGAGGTCGCAAGTTCGATTCTTGCTGGCCCCACTCGCGAACCGGCAGGTCACACGCCATTTCTCGCTGACGGCCGGAGCCGGGGCGACAGGGCGACTGGCCTGCCGTGCCCAACGCGTGCCCAATCGATCTTCACTCCGTCGCCAGCGGCCTGGCGCCGCTGCGGCCCATTCGGATGATGGGCGACAAGCGACGGTTCGGATCGGTGCGGAGACTGCCGTCCGGGCGGTGGCAAGCTCGCTACAGCGATCTCTCAGGTCAACGCCACACGGCACCGCAAACGTTCGCCCGCAGAACGGACGCCGAGCGGTTCCTGGCCCTCACCGAGGCCGACCTGGCTCGCGGCGACTGGATCGACCCTGCGCTCGGCGCGGTGTCGTTCGCTCAATGGGCCGGGGAGTGGCGGCGCACCCTCGTGGCGCTCCGCCCATCCACTCGAGCGCGAGACGAGGGTTACCTGCGGGCGGTGGTCATTCCCGCCTTTGGTGAGCGGCCCATCGGCGAGATCGATCACCTTGCCATCCGACAGTGGGTGGCATCGCTCGTCGCCGCTGGGCGGTCGCCGGGGACGGTAGTCAAGATCGTCCACATCCTCAGCCAAGTGCTCCAGCTCGCGGCCGATGCCGGGGCCATCCGTTCCAATCCGGCGCGAGGCGTCCCCCGCCCGAGAATCGAGCCCGAGGAGATGCGATTCCTCACCCCCGCAGAGGTCGCGACCCTGGCACAAGCGATCGACCGCCGGTACGAGGCGCTCGTGTGGTTGGGAGCCTACGGCGGCTTTCGCGCAGGGGAGCTGTTCGCCCTCCGGGGCAGCCGAGTTCATCCGCTGCACCGCACAGTCGACGTGGCTGAGGCCTCGGCGCGAGGACCGGGCAGCCCGCGGGCACGCTAACGAACTCGAACGACGGCGAACCCGCGACCGATTGCCCTGGGGTCGATGCCGACCAATCTGTCGCGCCCAGAACCGAGCTCGACGAGCGAATAGCCGTCGTGCGGTGTGTTGCGGTACGCACTACGACGTCGCCGCGCGCTCGCCCCGCGTTCGATCGACTACGCCGAGGAGAGGCTGGCCGGCCGCCCACGCGGAACTGCTGAAGCCTAGCCCGGCTTGACCTTCCCGTCGACTGGAGGGTGCACGATGGCGGCATGGCACACGCCGAGGCATGCCGGCGAGCGGGTTGGCTGCGCATCGGTCAGCTCGCTGAGGCGACGGGCGAGACGACCAAGACGCTGCTTCTACGACGACGCCGGTGTGCTCACCGCTACGACCCGGTCGCCTGCCGGGTACCGGTTGTATGCGCCGTCGATGATCGAACGGGTGGCGCTGGTCCGGGCCGGTCAGGCCGCCGGCCTGAGGCT
>JBOGGX010000127.1:0-5604 GCA_050744245.1 Acidimicrobiales bacterium | reverse complement strand
GTCTCGATCGGGATCGACGGCCGGCCCAGCGCGGGGTCGAAGTGGCGACGGTAGGGCGCAAAGAACCGCTCGTCGTCCAGGAGCCGGTCGACCGCCTCCAGCGCGGCGGGCATGGCCCGGCACTCGGCCGGAAGCAGCGTCTCCCACAGCAGCGGTGGTCTATGGTTCACGGTACGCAGCACGATGGCCTCAACTCCTTGTGCCGGAAGGGGTTCCGCACGGGTTGAGGCCATCGTCTCAACACTCGAACCGAAACGCGAGCCCCCCAACTCGCGAACCCCCAGGTCAAAGCCAATTTTCGACTCGACTATTTCAGGTCGAAGTAGCTAAGCTACCAGCGGTCTCGGTGGACGACCTCGTCGAACGGGCGACGGTCCGGGTGCCTGACCGGCCGCAGCGGGCGGTCGGCCGGGTACCCCACCGAGATCAGATAGGCGAGGAATCGATCCTCGGGCAGGCCGAGGAGCGAGCGGGCCAGGACCTGGTCGCCGACCGCGGCGTGGGCCGTCCCGATGCCCAGGTCGGCCGCGCCGAGCATCATGCTCATCGTCGCCTGGCCGAGGTCGTAGTGCAGCAGGTCGCGTTGTCGGTCGGTGGAAGGCACGGGCGCGACGACGGCGATGGCCGCGGGTGCACTGGCCACGTGCCCGGCGAACGGCCAGACCTTGGCCAGCTCGGCCCGCCGGGTCGGGTCGGTGACGACCACGAAGTCCCACGGCTGCCAGTTGCGCGACGACGGCGACCGCCGTCCGGCCTCGAGGATCCGGTCGAGATCGTCGGGCGGCACCGCCCGGGCCGCGAGCTGCCGGGTGTTGCGTCTCGCCATGATTGCGTCCCAGGTCTCCATCGCATCCTCCTCGGCCGCCCATCGTGGCACCGTCACTACGGTTCCGGGATGACCACCACCAACGCCCCGTGGCGGGCCCGCATGGCGCCTCGGTCGCCGTCAGAGTCGCATCGGGCGGCGACGCCGCTCGAGCTGTTCTTCGACCTCTGCTTCGTGGTCGCGGTGGCGTCGGGCGCGGCCAGCCTGCACCACGCGCTGGCCGAAGGCCATGTCGCCGACGCCATCGTGAGCTACCTGTTCGTCTTCTTCGCCATCTGGTGGGCCTGGATGAACTTCACCTGGTTCGCCTCGGCGTACGACAACGACGACGTGCCCTACCGGCTCGCGGTGCTCGTTCAGATCTCGGGCGCCCTGCTGCTCGCGGCCGGCATTCCCGAGCTTTTCTCCGACCAGCAGTCGCCGGTCGCCGTCCTCGGCTACGTGCTGATGCGGCTGGCCATGGTGACCCAGTGGCTGCGGGCGGCGGCCAACGACCCCGCCCGGCGGGCGGCCAACCTGCGCTACGCCCTCGGCATCTCGGTCGTCCAGGTCGGCCGGATCCTTCGATTAGCCTGTGGGTCCTCCACGTCGGCGACGAGCGACCGGGGCCGATGCGATCGACGGCCACACCGGTGACCATCGTCGCCGTCCTCCTCGCGGTGTGGCTGCCCGAACCGGTGCTGAGCATCGGCATCATCCTGGCCGTGCTCGTGGCGGCCACCAGCGTGGCCCACGATCGCCTCGGGGCGTCGGAGCCGGGCTGAGCGGGGCGGCCCGTCAGCCGTCGGCGCGGGCGGCCATCGTTTCGAGGACCGGCACCGACGCCGACACGTCCGGCATGGTCGCCATCTCGGCCGCCACCCGTTCGGCGCCCCGCCGGCACGACGGGTCCGACAGCACCCGGCCCAGGGCGGTCGGGATGGCGGCGACCGCCGTCGGTCCGCCATCGACGTGGACGCCGGCGCCCACCGCCGCCACCCGTTCGGCGTTGACCCTCTGGTCGAACGCGAAGAGCGGCACCACCACCTGCGGCACGCCGGCGGCCAACGCCATCATGGTGGTGCCGAACCCTCCGTGGCCGACGGCGGCCGAGGCCAGCGGCATGACCTCGGCCTGCGGCCACCAGCGCTCGACGTGGACGTTGTGCGGCCAGGGCTCGAGGCCGGCCGGGTCGCCGCCGTCGCCGGTGGTCAGCAGCACACCCGTAAGGGCAGCCCGGCCAGGGCGGCCACCGCCTCGGGATACACCGAGGCGAACCGGCCGACGCCGCCGGCCACCGAGCCGAACGACACGTACACCAGCGGGTCGGCGGCCGAGCCCCACGGTTCGGGGAGCGATCCCGGCCGGGCGGTGAGCGACGCATCCCTGAACCGCCACAGCCGCCCGTCGGCCTCGACGACCTCTTCGTCGAACCCGGCCGGCACCGAGGTGAACCCGGGGAGGGTGCGCAGGCACTCGAGCGTGGGGTCGGGGGCCAGGCCGGCCTCGGCCCGCAACTCGTTCAGCGGCTCCTCCAGGATCGGAAGCACCCACGCCCCGAGCGAGCCGAGGCCGATCGCCACCTGGACCTGGGGCACGCCGAACCACTCGGCCGCGACCAGGGAGGCGAACTCGCACGGTTCCCGCAGGACGATGTCGGGCCGCCAGGATGCGATCGTTGCGGTGACACCTGGGAGGGCGGCCCTGGCGTCGAGCCGCCCGAACACGTCGCCGATCACCACGTCGTTGGCCTCGTCCTCGGTCAGGCTCGGCAATCGGGCGAAGACGGGCCCCATGATCTCGGGCGGGACGTCGGCGAACGGCACGTGGCCGAGCCCGGCCGCGGCCACGGCGGACGCGAACGACGCGGGCGCGGCGACCAGCACCTCGTGCCCGGCCTCGAGGCAGGCTCGGGCGAACGGCACGAGCGGACCGAAGTGACCGGCGCCGGCGGTCGAGGCGATGAGGACCCGCATGGGCGGACATGCTCGCACATCATGGTGGCCCCGCCCGGCTAGAAACTCGGCTCGTGAGTAACCGCGAGCGATCCTTCCCCGACGGCTTCTTGTGGGGAGCGGCCACCGCCGCCTACCAGATCGAGGGCGCGGTCGAGGAGGACGGCCGGGGCGAGAGCATCTGGGACCGCTTCTCGCACACGCCGGGCCGGGTCACCAGCGGCGACACCGGCGACCGGGCGTGCGACCACTACCACCGCTATCGGGACGACGTCGCCCTCATGGCCGATCTGGGCCTGGGCGCCTACCGGTTCTCGGTGGCCTGGCCCAGGGTCATCCCGGACGGCGTCGGTCCGGTCAACCGGGCCGGACTCGACTTCTACGACCGGCTGGTCGACGAGCTGCTGGCCAACGGCATCGCCGCCTACGTCACCCTCTACCACTGGGATCTCCCCCAGGCGCTCGAGGACCGTGGGGGCTGGCCGGAGCGGGCCACGGCCGAGGCCTTCGCCGACTACGCCAGTGTCGTCACCGAGGCGCTCGGTGACCGGGTCGGCCACTTCGCCACGCTCAACGAGCCCTTCGTGGTCGCCGACCACGGCTACCGGGTCGGTTCCCACGCGCCGGGCCGGACCGAGCCCGCGGCGGCCTTGGCCGCAGCCCACCATCTCCTCGTGGCCCACGGGCTGGGGCTCCAGGCGATCCGGTCGGCGGCCGGCGACGCGGCCGCCGGGATCGTCCTCAACCTCGAACCCCAGCATCCGGCGACGCCCCACCCGCTCGATCAGGAGGCGGCGCTCGTCGGCCACGACCAGGCCAACCGCTGGTTCCTCGACCCGATCAGCGGGCGGGGCTACCCGGAGGACGGCGCCAGGGACTGGGGGTGGGAGGGGCGGGAGGTGCTGGACGGCGACCTGGATCTGATCGCGGCGCCGATCGACTTCCTCGGGATCAACTACTACACCCGCAGCCTCGTCCGCTCGCCCCGGCTGCCCGAGCTGCCGCCGTCGTCACCGGGCGAGGAACAGGAGCGCACCGGGATGGGCTGGGAGGTGTACCCCGCCGGCCTCACCGAGACCCTCAAGTTCGTGGCGTCCCGGACCGGCACCCTCCCGCTCTACGTCACCGAGAACGGGGCCGCCTATCCCGTCGACCCGGACCGGCCGGAACACGACCCGGACCGGGTCGAGTTCCTCCGGCGCCATCTCGACGCCGCCCTTGACGCGATCGACGCCGGCGTGCCCCTCCACGGCTATTTCGCCTGGTCGCTGCTCGACAACTTCGAGTGGGCCCACGGCTATGGCCAGCGTTTCGGGATCGTCCACGTCGACTTCGACACCTTCGAACGCCGCGTGCGCGACAGCGGACGGCTTTGGTCGACCATGGCCGGGACCGCGCGGACCCGTCACGCCTAGCTCGCTTCTGTGTCGAGTTGGGCCGGCATGGCCCGCGTATGTCGCCAGAGAACGCGCACGTCGCCGGAGAACGCCTGCCGCCAGAGAGCGCGTGCCGAGTGGTCGCTCGAACGTACGCTGCGCCATGGACCTGAGTTCGGCCCGCGAGGCCAAGATCGAATTCCGTCAAGAACTCGACAACGGCATCTCCGTCGCCTCCGCAGGACCGGGCGGGCCGACCCCGGCCGCCAGCGTCGCCGTCGGGATCGCCCTGCGACCGGGCCGCCGGTTCGCCCTGGCGCTGCGCCCCCAGGACCCGGCCGGGCCCGGCGCCCAGGTGATCGCGGACTGGGTCGACCGGCTGGGCGACGACGTCGACGTCAGGGTCATCGGCGTCGTGCGCAAGCAGTCGATCCCGTGGCACCGCCAGCGGATCAGGCCGATCGAGCCCGGCGCGTCGGTGTCGCACGTCGACGTCACCGCGGGCACGATCGGCACCTTCGTCCGCCGGCCGACCGTGGCCGCCCCGGGGGCGGTCGAGCTGCTGTCCAACAACCACGTGCTGGCCGACGAGAACGAGGCGGAGCTCGGCGATCAGATCCTCCAGCCCGGCGCCTTCGACGGCGGCACCGTCGCCGACGACGTGATCGGCCGGCTGGCCGCCTTCACCCCGATCGACCCGGACGGCGTCAACCTCGTCGACTGCGCGCTCTCGTCGATCGACGACGAGGTCGGGTGGTCGCTCGGCACGTTCGACGACGACGGCGGCCTGACCGGGTTGTTCGACCTCGACGACGAGACCGACGAGACCGAAATCCCCCCGGTCGCCAAGCACGGCCGCACGACCGGCCGGACCACCGGCACCATCACCGCCATCGAGCTCGACAACCTGCGCGTGCAGTACGACGCTGGTGTCGTGCGCTTCGACGACCAGATCGAGGTCCAGGGCACGGGCGGCCCGTTCTCCCAGGGCGGCGACTCCGGGTCGTTGGTGTTGACCGCGGGCGGCGGCGCCCGGGCCGTCGGCCTGCTGTTCGCCGGCAGCGAAACCGGAGGACCAGGCGGCGGCGGGCTCACCTACCTCAACCCGATCGCCGTGGTCCTCAACTCGCTCGACGCCGAGCTGGTCCTCAGCGCCGCCGAGCAGCGGGCGCCCTGACGTGCCGTCCCGCACCGACGCCAGGCAGGCCAAGGCCACGGTCGTCGAGCTCCTCGCCGATCACGAGGCGGTCAACGGTGTCGGCATCGCCCGCACCCCCGACGGCTACGCGGTGAAGGTCAACCTCAGCCGTGAGCTCGAGCCCGACCAGGCCCTGCCCGACATCGTCGGCGGCGTGCCCGTGATGGTCGAGGTGGTGGGACCGGTCCGCAAGCAGCTATGACGCCAGCGCCTCGCCCAGCACCTCGCCGGCCGCGGCCCGGGCGGCGGCGGCGTCGGGCGCGGTGACGG
>JBOGGX010000126.1:0-2539 GCA_050744245.1 Acidimicrobiales bacterium | reverse complement strand
CCCCCGACCAGGTCCGCGCCTGCAGCGGGCGCTAACCAGAGATGCCCTTCGAGTCGGCCGCAGGCCGACGCCGCTGACTGCACCTTGGGGTGGGTAGGACGAGCGGGTGGCGCCGAGGATCGTTGCCCGCTGCCGGCCGTCAGGCCGGCGGCTGTAGGGCGGCGGTCCTCGGTGACGGGGCCCGTGGGCCTGGCCGGGGACCCCGCGACCCTAGAGGCGGCGGGTCATCCGCGCCGCCACCCGGCGAACCAGGCTCCGGGGGAGGAAGCCGGTGACGGTCACCAGTGCCTTGTTGACGCCGCCGGGCACGTTGAAGGGCTTGCCGGCGCGGGCACCGTCGAGGGCGATGCGGGCGCATGTGGTCGCGTCCATCCAGGCGATGTCGGGGATCTTGCGGCCCTCGATGCCGGCCCGCTCCTGGAACTCGGTGCGGGTGAAGCCGGGCAGCACCATGCTCACCTGCACCCCGGTGCCCCGGACCTCCTCGTGCACCGCTTCGCTGAAGCTGGTGACGAACGCCTTCGTCGCGCCGTAGGTGGCGTTGCCCGGCGTCGACTGGAGCCCGGCGACCGACGACACGTTGAGGATCGTCCCCCGGTCCCGCTCGAGCATCGGGCCGAGCGCCGCGTGGGTGAGCCGGACGACCGCCAACACGTTCACCTTGATCTCGCGCTCCTCGCCGTCGACCGGGAGCCTGACGAAATCGCCGTAGGTGCCGAAGCCCGCGTTGTTCACCAACAGGTCGACATCGGCCGCCCGCGCCTCGACCGTCGCGAGCTGCTCGGGGTCGGCGAGATCGGCCGCCAGGACCTCGATCGCGCCCTCCGTGACCTCCTTGGCCAGCGCTTCCAGCCGCTGCCGGTCGCGGGCGACCGCCACGACGCGGGTCCCTTCACCCGCCAAGATCAAGGCGATCTCGCGCCCAATACCCGATGACGCTCCGGTCACCAAAGCAGAAGTCCACGTCCGGGGCATTGCGTGAGCATAAACTCCGGGCTATGGCTGCCGCGGGGAGCAGCATGTTCGCCCAGGCTGGGCGAGTCGCCGTACGAGGCGCCGACCTGATGGTCGAGATCATCGGGGCGGATGGGCCGGCTTTCGTATGGTGCCACGGCTTCTTGAGCAGCCGCGCCCAAGAAGACACGGACGGTCTGTTCGACTGGCGGACGGTGGTCGAGCAGCGCTGGCGGTGGGTGCGCTACGACGCCCGGGGCCACGGCGAGTCGGGTGGCACCAACAACGTCGCCGCCTACTCGTGGGGCGAGCTGAGCCGTGACCTCGTGGGTCTGGCCGACGCTCTCGGCATCCCCCGCTTCGCCGCCGGCGGTGCCTCGATGGGCTGCGCCTCCGTGCTGGAGGCGGCGCTTGCCGCGCCCGACCGCATCGACCGCCTCGTGCTGGTCACCCCGCCCGCGGCCTGGGAGAACCACGCCGTGCAGGCCGAGCACTACCGCACCAACGCGGCCTACGTCCGTTCGCAGGGCGACGACGAGGGGCTGGTGGCGGTGGGCGTCGACGTGCGCCCGCCGATCCTCGCCAGCATGAGCGGCCCGGGACCGAGCATCCCCAGTGTCGCGCCCGACCTGCTGCCGGCGGTGCTGCGGGGCGCTGCGGCGTCGGATCTGCCGTCGCCCCAGCAGCTGGCCCACCTCCAGCAGCCGGCGCTGATCCTCGCCTGGGACACCGATCACGCCCACCCGCTGGCCACCGCCGAGCGCCTGGCCGAGATCCTCCCCCGCGCCGACCTCCACGTCGCCCGCACCCTCCGCCAGGTACGCGACTGGCCGCGCCTCGTCAGCGGCTTCATGGGCCTCGCCTAACCATTCCCGAGGCAATGGCCCACCCCGACGCACCCTGAGGCGATGGCGCACCGTTGCGGTGCGCTATCGCCTTCGCCTCGGACGCGGTGGGATATTGCCTCGGGAATGGTGGAGACCGCTCGTTAGGTTGCGGCGGTGGCGGTCGCGGACTCCGAGGTTCTGGATGCGCCGGGTTGGGGTTCGCCGGGACTGAAGCGGGCGACCCTCACGCTGGCGGTCACCCAGCTCGCCTCGTGGGGCGTGTTGTTCTACGGGTTCACGGTGGTGGCGCCCGACATGACCGACGACCTGGGATGGTCCGAGCCCGTCGTGTCGGGGGCGTTGACGATCGGGCTGACCGTCGCCGGGTTCGCGGCCCCGCCGGTGGCGAAGGCGCTGGCGAGCCACGATCCCCGGCTGGTGCTGACCGCCGGGTCCCTGATCGGCGCCGTCGGCATGGTCGGCTTCGGGCTCGCGCCCCACCCGGTCGTGCTCTACCTCGCCTGGGTGCTGATCGGGCTGGCGATGGCGGCCACCCTGTACGAGCCGGCGATGGCGGTGCTCGTGGCCATCGACCCGGCCCGCCGGCACCGCACGCTCACCGCCATCACCGTGGCCGGCGGCCTCGCCTCCACGGTGTGCGCGCCGCTCGGCGGGGCGCTCGTCGACCGCTTCGGCTGGCGGACGGCGCTGATCGTCCTGGGCCTCGGCGGCGGGGCGCTGACGGCGACGCTCCACGC
>JBOGGX010000125.1:0-5670 GCA_050744245.1 Acidimicrobiales bacterium | reverse complement strand
GGCCGACACCGACGACATTCCCGAGAACGACGACGACGACAGCTACGTGATCCTCATGACGCTGCACTCGGCCAAGGGTCTCGAGTTCCCCGACGTGTTCCTGGTCGGCCTCGAGGACGGCGTGTTCCCGCACATCCGGTCGCTCGGCGAGCCGGACGAGCTCGAGGAGGAACGGCGGCTGGCCTATGTCGGCATCACCCGGGCCATGCGCCGGCTGTACCTGACCCACGCCTGGAGCCGCACGCTGTGGGGATCGACCCAGTACAACCCGCCGAGCCGGTTCCTCGACGAGATCCCCGAGTCGCTGGTCGAGGTGGCCGACGGCAGCCGCGAACGCCGGCCGCGGGCGAGCCGCGGCCCGCTCGGCTGGAGCTCCAACCGGGACACGATCTCGCGCAACCGTGACGAGATCGTCGAGCGGGCCATGGCGCCGGCCGCGTCGTCGCGGTCGAGCGGGGCCGAGGCGCTCGGGTTGCGGGTGGGCGACGACGTCCGCCACGGCAAGTGGGGCGAGGGCGTCATCATCGACATCTCGGGCCGGGGCGACAAGGCCGAGGCAACCGTGCGCTTCCCGAGCATTGGAGAGAAGCGGCTGCTCCTGTCGTGGGCGCCGCTGGAGAAACTGGGCTGAGCCGCTCGGCGGTCACGGCCCGCGGACGGTCCAGGTGACATGGATCTTCGATCGGCTGTTCGGGCCCCGTCCCGACATCGACGAGGAGTTGCTCGGCGCCCACATCGAGCGGGCGGGCGAGCTGGCCGACCACCTGGCGGCCGACGCCGAACTCCTCGACCGTGACGAGCGGCGCCGCCAGCGTCAGCGCGTCCCCGTGACCGATGGGCCGACCATGGCGTCGCTGGCCGTCGTGCTGGCCGACCGGCTGCGCCGGGTTGACCGGACCGACGACGCCGGCCCGCGTCTGACGATGCTCGTCGGCCGGCGCCTGCCGCTGACGCCGGCCGACCTCGGCCTGCTGGTCGAGCTGGCCCTGGGCAGCCACCGGTTTGCCCGGCGCCGCATCATCGGCCTGGTGGCCTCGGCGGGTGAGCGGTTGAGCCCGGCGGCGGCGGTGGATGCTGTTCCCGCGATCACCCGGGCGGTGGAGCTCCTGGTGCCGGACCGGTCGGCGACCGCGGGCCGGTTGCGCAGCCGGCTGCTCGGCGTCCTGCCGCCGGCGATGGCTACGCTCGACGCGCTCGACATCCTGGCATGGGGCGACGAATGGTCGCGCGCCGTGCGCCCGGCGCTGGCCCGCCTGGTCGACGGCGACCCGTCGCTGGTGGCCCTGGTCGAGCTCATCTCCTCGGCCGCCGGCCCCAAGCCCACCGCGTCGTGGCTCGCCCGCGCCGACGCCCTGCTGAACGCGTGCGAGGGGACAGGGAG
Source organism: Acidimicrobiales bacterium (assembly GCA_050744245.1). Taxonomy (GTDB): domain Bacteria; phylum Actinomycetota; class Acidimicrobiia; order Acidimicrobiales; family JBOGGX01; genus JBOGGX01. Next base: position 4,289 of record JBOGGX010000125.1, on the reverse strand, counting down.
CGAGGTCGGCCGGTTGCTGCTCGGCGGGATGGTCGAAACCCCGACCTCGGCCTGGCGGCCGGCGGTGACCCCGGCCAGCGTCCGGCTGCTCCGGGGGGCGGTGCGGCTCGCCGTCCTGTCCAGGGAGCGGTGGGTGGCCGGGCTGCTGGCCCGGGTGTACCGGCAGGCGTCCGTCCTCGATCATCCGACGGGCACGCTCGCCGACGACTCCCTGGCCGGGTTGGCCCGGCTGGGCACGACCGAGGCCGCGGACCGTCTGGCCGAGCTGTACTGGGCCGAGCCCAGCGCCCCGGACCGGGCGCCGATCGGGCGGGCGCTGGACGCGGCCGGACGGCGGCTCGGAACCACCCGGTCTGCGCTGCCGGAGCCGCACGTGCCCCGCGTGTCGTGGGCCAGGATCGTGCGGGCGGAGCGGTTTCGCATCGAGTCGACGCTGGCCGAGGACCGGTCGTGGGATCTGGCCACGTGGACCACGAGGTACGTCGAGCACCCGGTCATCGGCCGCCTGGCTCGCCACCTGGTCTGGTCGATCGAGCAGCCACCGGCTCGGTGGACCGGGATGCCGGTGGCCGGGCCGGACGCGGCGACCGGCGTTGGTGGTCCGGTCGACGGTCCGGTCGACGGTCCGGTCGGCTTCGTGACGTCGAATGGCGCGCCGGTGGGTCTCGACCGCGGCCCGACCTCGCCCGTCGTGGTCATCAGGCCGTGGCATCCGCTCCTCGCCGACGACGCCGAGATCGGGGCGTGGCGAGCCTTCCTCGCCGAGCGGAAGGTCACCCAGCCCATCGCTCAGGTGCTGCGGCCCGTGTTCCGCCGATCGGCCGACGAGACCGACGACGCCATCGCCACCTACCGGTTCGCCGAGCGGGCGATCGACCTGGGTCGAGCCTGGCGGTTCCTGCGCAGCCGGGGATGGAGGGTGGGGGCGGTGCCCCGCAGGGAGGGGCCGTCGTCGGGCGAGTGGGCCGAGCTCGTCGTGGTCAAGGATCTCGGCGGTCGAGACCTGACCCGCGAGCTCCGGTTCTCGGCCCCGTTCGGACGGCTGTCGCCGTTGGTGTTCAGCGAGACGCTGTACGACGTCAGCGTCATGATCGAACGGGCGGGAGGCTCAACCCCGTCGGCGCCGGAACCAGGGCCAGATCGAGCCGACGACCACCCCGGCGACGAAGATGACGAGCAGCCACAACCACGCGGGCGCCTCGAAGTCCCAGAACAGGAACTCGACCCGCCCGCGGGCGGTGTTCTGGAAGATGAAGACCAGCGCGAGCAGGCCCAGCGCGCCCCCCACGACGACCTTCGGTGACAACCAGCGGCGGAGCCGGCCGCCGCCCTGAGCGTTGGAGCGCCTGATCGATTCCATGTTCATGACGGCTCCCTTGGTTCAGGGGATGAGCAGCACCTTGCCCGTCGTCCGCCGCCCTTCGAGGGCCCGATGGGCGTCGGCCGTGTCCGCCAGCGCGTAGCGGGCGCCCACGTTGACGGTCAGCACGCCGGCCGACATCCACGCGAACAGATCGCCGGTCCGCCGTTCCAGCTCCTCGGTGGTGGCGATGTAGAAGCCCATGGTGGGCCGGGTGACGTAGAGGGCGCCGAGCTGGGAGAGGCGCAGGATGTTCAGCGGCGGCGGGGGGCCGGACGCGTTCCCGAACGCGACCATGAGCCCCCGGGGACGGAGCAGCTCGAGTCCCCGGTCGAAGGTGGCCGCCCCGACGCCGTCGTACACGACGACGAGCGGCTTGGGCCCGGCGAGCCGCTCGACCGCGTCCTTGAAGTCCTCGGCCCGGTAGTCGATGACGTGATCGGCCCCGGCCCGGCGGGCGAGCTCGACCTTCTCCGGTCCGCCGGCGGTGGCGAAGACCTCGGCGCCCTGCCGCTTGGCCATCTGGACGAGGAGCTGGCCGACCCCGCCTGCGGCGGCGTGGATGAGGCACCGGTCGCCCGCGCCCAGCGGATAGGTGTCGATGGCGAGATAGTGGGCGGTGATCCCCTGGAGGATCGCCGCGGCGGCGGAGTCGAGGCCGAGGTCGTCGGGCACGGCCACCGCCCGGCGCTCGGGCACGACGGCGAGTTCGGCGTCGGAGCCGAGCACGTCGGCCCACGCCACCCGGTCGCCCGGTCGGAACCTGGTCACCCCGGCGCCGACGGACTCGACCGTCCCCGCCCCCTCCATCCCCGGCACGAACGGCGTGTCGATCGGGTAGAGCCCGCCGCGGTGGTAGGTGTCGATGTAGTTGAGACCGGCGGCCGCCACCCGGACCAGGAGGTCGGTCGGGCCGGGTGTCGGATCGGGCGCCTCGACCAGCTCGAGCACCTCGGGGCCACCGTTGCGGGTCACGTGGACGGCCTGCATCGCCCGGAGAGCTTACGTCGGCGGCCGCAGTTGACGTCGATGCCGAAGATCGGTAGAAAGGCATGAACTTGTGGACAGGAAAGGGTATGACATGGGTGCAGAGATCGTGGTGGAGCCGGCCGCCCTGGTCGGCGTGGCCGGCGCGCTGTGCGGCATCGGCGAGTCGACGGGTGGGGCGGCCGCACTGGTCCGGTCGGCCGGCGGCGGCGTGGTCGAGGCCTCGATCGCCTCCGGGGTCGAGGCGGTGGCGTCGGCGTGGGGGGGCACGAGCGAGCTGCTGGCCGCATCGACCGGCGTGCTGGGGGAGCTGGTCGGTCGGGCCGCGGCCGGCTACCTGGCCGCCGACGCGGGTGTCGAGCGGGGCCTGGACTCCGTTCCGAGCTGACGTGGCGGTCGGGCTCCAAGGTCGCTCATCTCGGTCTCGACTTCTTCTTGGCCGGAAGCGACCGGACATGGGATCGGCTGCGATCGACCCATGCCGCGAGGTCGTCATCGGCGGTGATCCCATCGGCGCCGACGAGAAGCCAGCCCCTCATGGGCCGCCGGTCATGTCGAACGGCCGGGTGCCCGGCTCGGCCAGGGCGGCCTCGGTGGTGTCCGGCGGGATGCGAACCATCAGCTCCGTCCCGCTGATGCCGACGCACATCTTGCCGTCGAGCAGGAACGCGAGCCCGCCGAACATCGCCTGCTCCATGGGGCCCGGCTCGGTGGCGAGCAGGTCTCGGACGCGTTCGGCCAACTCCTGATCGTATGCCATCGGCGCACCTCCGGTGATGGATGACTCTGCGACATGACGATCGGGGAGGCCCGAAATCGACTCGCGGGTCGTGATCTGGTCATGTCAGCCGCCCGACTCGGCGATCGTCGTCGGCGGGCTCGTCGTCGGCTCGTCGGCCTCGAGGTCGATGATCACGTCGCCGTCCTCGACCCTCACGTCGAACTGCTCGAGCCCGTCGCCGTCGACGGGGTAGCGCCGCCCGTCGCAGTCGACGAACTCCTGGGCGTCGAGGTCCCACTCGATCGCGCACGATCCTCGGGCGGCGACGAACGCGTACCATCCCTCGCCGGGATCGTCGCCCACGTGGCTCAGCCAGATCGGCCGGACGAAGTCGGCCGGGTCCTGGAACAGCAACGGCGTGCGATCGCGCTCGATGGCCGCCGCCCGAGCCCCGGCGTCGCCCACGCTGAACTCGGCGTCGGTCGGCCGCAGCGGCGACGAGTCGGCGTTGAACCGCCCTGATCCCGTCACCGCGAGGACGAAGAACACGAGACCACCGATCCCGAGCAGCAGCCCGGCCGCGGCCAGCATCCTGGGCCGGGGATCGCGATCGCGCTCGCGGCGGGACACGGGCATCGATCGAGCATACGGAGCCCTGTTCGGCCGAGGTTTTCGCGCCTGACCACCGCCACGGTGGTGGAGCGCGACAACTACGGCCGGCCCATGTGCACTGTCATGGGTTGTCGTGTTATTCTCATGCTGGCCATGACCGAGTTCGCCTACCCGGCCGACGACCTGGGCGCGGTGCGGTCCGACGCCGCGTCGTGGCGGGCGGCACGGGAGACGCTGGGGGTGGCCGGGTCCTCGGTCCGGTCTCAGGCGACCGCGGCGGCCGCGGCCTGGGAAGGTGCTGCGGCCCGGACAGCGGTCGCCCAGCTGGAACGGATCGCCATCCGCCACGACCTGGCCGCGACCGCCCTGGAGGAGGCGGCCGGCGTCCTCGACCGCTACGCCGACGCCCTCGACCAGGCCCGAGCCGACATCGACCGGCTCGCGACCGGGGCGACGGCGGCCGAACTGGACCACAGGGCCGAGGTCCAACGGGCCCGGGCGCTCCCCGCCGCCGACGACGTGCTGCGGTCGACCCGGCTGGTCGACGCCGTCGCCGCCCACCAGGCCGCCCTGGCCCGGCTGCGCCGCGACCACGACGCGGTGCTCGAC
>JBOGGX010000124.1:0-8800 GCA_050744245.1 Acidimicrobiales bacterium | reverse complement strand
GGGCCACGGCCGCGTCCGGGTCGCCGGCGAACAGGTCGGCCACCGCCTCCTCGTCGACCCGGCCGACCGCGGGCGAGACGGAGGAGAACGCCTCGTGGTACCGGGCCAGGGCGTCGCGGCCGAGGGTCCGGCGAGCGGCCGCGGTGACCGCGGCCCTGGCCTCCCCGTTCTCGAGGATCCGGCCGAAGCCGCCGTCAGCTGGCGGCTCCGCCGGGCCGACTTTTCCCGGGTCCGGTTCCTCGGCGGCGCCGGCGGCGTCGGCGGCCTCGGCCAGCAGCCGGTCGACGAGTTCGGTGATGACCTCCTCCGGCCGACGGTCGCAGCCGTCCTCCACGCGGATCCGGCCGGACACCGCCGCATGGGCGGCGTCGAGCACGGTCGACCGGTCCGGCCGCGGGCCGGGACCGACGCCCCGCAGCTCGTTCAGACCCCGGAGCAGCAGCACGAAGTCGACCGCCCCTCGCACCGACGATCCCATCCTGAGGTCCGGGTGGTCGCGGGTGCGCCGGGTCAGCGCCACCGCCAACCGGGCCTCGTCGCCGCCGACGGTGGTCACCCGCTCGACGATCTGTCGCTCGGCGGCCTCGTCCTGGTAGCCGATGGCGATGCGGCACATCCGGTCGTACACGGCCTGACCCACCCGGGCCGTGCCCACCGCGTCGAACGGGTTCATCGCCGCCACCAGCCGGAACGCCGGTGCGGCCCGCACCCGGCCCAGCCGCGGCACGTGCACCTCGCCCTCGGCCAACGCGGTGATCAGGAGGTTGAGCGTCTCCTCCGGGATCCGGTTCAGCTCCTCCAGGTACAGCAGCCCACCGCCCCGCATGGCGTCGAGCATGGGCCCGTCGACCCACGTGTCGGCCGTGTAGCCGCGGTCGAGCACCAGCGCCGGGTCGTGGTGGCCGATGAGGCGGGCCGGCGTCAGCTCGGCGTTGCCCTCGACGAACGCCAGGTCGACGTCGGCCTCGTCGGCGATGGCCCGCAGCAGCGTCGACTTCCCCGTGCCGGGCGGGCCCTCGAGCAGGACATGGCGCCCGGTGGCCAACGCGACGACCAACACCTCGGCCGGGCGCCGCAGGCCGACGAGGTCCCGGGCGACCCGGGCGAGGAGCGGCTCGGGCCGGTAGTGCCCCTCAGGCCGCGTCGTGGACGAGCACCCCCCGGATGTTCTTGCCGGCCAGCAGGTCCTCATACCCCTGGTTGATCTGGTCGAGGGTGTAGGTGCGGGTGATCAGCTCGTCGAGCTTCAGGTCGCCGCTGCGGTACAGCCGCAGCATTTTGGGGATGTCGTAGGTCGGGTTGGAGTTGCCGAACAGGGTCCCCACCACCTCCTTGCGGAACAGGGTGAGGATGGCGCCGGACAGATGGACGGTGGCCTTGGCCGGGTCGGCCAGCCCGGTGACCACGATCTTGCCGCCCTTGCGGGTGGCGTCGAACGCCTGGGAGACGACCTCCTCGGTGACGACGTCGACGGTGATGATGGTCTTGTCGGCCCCGACGCCCTCGGTGAGCTGCTGGGCCAGCGCCAGGGCGGCCACGCCGTTCTCGACCGAATGGGTGGCGCCGATCGTCTCGGCGAACTCCCGCTTCGACGGCAGCGGGTCGACGGCGATGATGTTGGACGCCCCGGCGATCCTCGCCCCCTGCACGGCGTTGGCGCCGATGCCACCGATGCCGTACACGGCGACGGTGTCGCCCGGCTCGACCTTGGCCGCGTACACCGCCGAGCCGAACCCCGTCGGAACGCCGCAGCCCACCAGCACCGCCGTTCCGAGATCGAGGTCGTCGTCGACCTTGACCGCCGAGGCCTGATGGATGGTGGCGTACCGGCTGAAGGTGCCGATCATGCACATGGCGCCGAGATCCTGGCCCCGGCCGTGGAAGACGAAGCGCCCGCCAGGGAGGTAGCCCTCGAGGATGGTGGCGCCCATGTCGCAGATGTTCTGGTTGCCGCTGGCGCACCAGCGGCACACGCCGCAGTTGGGGATGAACGAGCAGACGACGTGGTCGCCCGGCTTGACCCGGGTGACGCCCGGCCCGATCTCTTCGACGATGCCTGCGCCCTCGTGGCCGCCGACGATGGGGAACCTCGGGACGATGTCGCCGTGGCGTAGGTGCTCGTCCGAATGGCACAACCCGGCGTGGGTGTAGCGGATGAGCAGTTCGTTCTCGCCGGGCCCGTCGAGCTCGAGCTCCTCGATCTCCCAGTCCTTGCCGAGTTCCCACAGAACCGCGGCCTTGGTCTTCATGTGTCCCCCCTTGTCCCGATTCGTGCCCGGCGATTGTGACACAGCCGCGGCCGCTACCGTCAGGCGCCGTGCAGCGGGTGCTCGCCCTCCTCGGGGCCGTGGCCCTCGTCGTCGCGGCCATCGCCATCCGCCAGCTCATCACCGGTGACGACGACGGCGGAGGCGGCGGAGGTGGTGGCGGTGACGGTGACGACACGATCGTCATGGCGTGCGTCACCGAGCTCGAGGACGCGTGCCGGGCGCTCGCCGCCGACGCCGACGGGGTCGATGTCGTCATCGAGGACGCGGGCGAGACGATGGACAAGCTGGTGGCCGGCGACAGCGGCTACGACGGCTGGATCACGTTCGAACCCTGGCCCGAGGTGGTCGCCATCGACGAGCCCGAGGACGCGTTGGGGACGCCGAGCGGGCCGGTGGTCTCCACCGAGCTGGCCTTGGTCGTGCCCGACACCGCCGCGCCCTGTGGCTCGGGTCAGCCGGTGGGTTGGCGCTGCCTGGGTGACGCCGGAGCCAACGTCGGGATCCCCGCCCGCACAAGCGGGCTCGGGCTGTTGCTGCTCGGCAACGCGGCGAGCAACTACTTCGGTACGAGTGACTTCGCCACCAACGACTTCGACCCGGCCTTCGACGATTGGCTCGATGTCATCACGGACAACTCCGGCCAGGGCGACCCGTTCGCCGAACTGCTGGTCGCGTTCCCGCCAACGAGGGTGTTCGACGCCGTCGGCACGACGACCGCCCGCTTCGACGACGACGTGCCCGGCAGTCGCGCCGATGGACGACTCGATCCTGTCGACACCGACCCGGTGGCCAGCGCCGATGTCGTCGTCGTCCCGATCGCGGGGAGCGGGGACGAGGAGCGCGTCACCGAGTTGGCCGACGAACCGGCCCTGGTCGACGCCCTGGTCGAGACCGGTTGGAGCGCGGGCGGAGCCGACGACACCGGACTTCCCTCGGGCGGTGTCCTGTATGCGCTGCTGTCCAGATAGAAGAATCGCATGATGACGCGGGCGAGACTCCGACGAGCCGGGGCCATGGTGGCGATGCTGAGCGTGACCGCCGGGCTGGTCGCCTGCTCGGGCGGTGACGACGACGACGGCGGCGGCGGCGCCATCGACGTCGGCGACCCCGGCGACTGCATCGTCGTCGACATGGCGATCTCGCCGGAGAAGATCGACCTGATGACCGAGCTGGCCAGGGAGTTCAACGAGACCGACGCCGAGCTCGACGGCGAGTGCGTCTTCGCCCGGCCCCAGCGCAAGGCCTCGGGCGCGGCGGCCCAGGCCCTGGCCCGAGGTTGGGACGAGAGGATCGACGGCCCACCGCCGGTCATCTGGTCGCCCGCCGCCAGCACCTGGGGGGCGGTGGTCAACCAGCAGCTCGTCGATCGGGGCGAGGAGCCGATCGTCGGCGACGGCGACCCGTTCATGCTGACCCCGCTCGTCATCGCCATGCCCCAACCGATGGCCGAGGCGCTCGGCTGGCCGGACACGCCGATCGGGTGGTCCGACATCTTGAACCTGGCCCGCAGCGGCGACGGCTGGGCCGCCTTCGGGCACCCGGAGTGGGGCGCGTTCAAGCTGGGCAAGACCAACCCCAACTTCTCGACCAGCGGGCTCAACGCCCTGGTGGCCCAGTCGTACGCCGCGACCGGGAAGACGTCGGGGCTGTCGGCCGAGGACCTGGCCCGGCCCGAGGTGGTCGACTTCGCCACGACCGTCGAGTCGGCCGTCGTGCACTACGGCGACACCACCCTCACCTTCCTCAACAACTGGTACCGGGCCGACCAGCGGGACACCGCCCTGACCTACGTGTCCGCCGCCGCGGTCGAGGAGAAGTCGGTCATCGACTACAACGCGGGCAACCCGGACGGCGTGCTCGATCCCGGCGAGGAGCCGAGGCCGCCGAGCGTGCCGCTCGTCGCCATCTACCCGAAGGAGGGGACCCTCTTCTCCGACAACCCGCTGCTCGAGATCAACGCCGAGTGGGTGTCGCCCGCGCAGCTCGAAGCGGCCCGCCTGTTCGCCGAGTTCGTCCAGCCGCCCGACGTGCAGGAGCGGGTGCTCGAGTTCGGCTTCCGGCCTGGGAATCCCGACGTTGCCATCGCCGACCCGATCTCGGCCGACAACGGCGTCGATCCGGACCAGCCCCAGACCCTCCTCGAGGTGCCGCAGCCGAGCGTGATGATCGAGCTGCTCGAACGATGGGCCGCGCAGCGCAAGCGGGCCAGGGTCATGCTCGTGGTCGACGTCTCCGGGTCGATGGGCGATGGGGTCGGGGACGGCCGGACCCGGCTCGACCTGGCCAAGGACGCGGCCGTCTCGGCCCTCGACCTGTTCGCCCCGGACGACGTGGTCGCGCTGCGGATCTTCTCGACCGACCTCGGCGGACCGGAGTCCGAGATCTACATCGACCTGGCCGACTACGCGCCCGTCGGGGGACAGGCCGAGGGCCTGCGGAACTCGATCGACGACCTCATCCCGACCAACGGCACCCCCCTGTACGAGATCAGCCAGGTGAGCTACGAGGATGCGCTCGCCGGCTACGACCCGACCGCGATCAACGCCGTCGTCCTCCTCACCGACGGCCAGAACGACGACGGCAACACCAACGACGACGAGCAGCAGCTCGACGAGCTGCTCGACACGCTCGAGTCAGGCACCGAGGGCCAGGCGTCACGACCGGTGCGCATCTTCACCATCGGCTACAGCTCGGGGGCCGACCAGGGCGCGCTCGAGCGGATCGCCGAGGCCAGCGCCGGGGCGGCCTACGACGCCAGCGACCCGACGTCGATCGACCAGGTGCTCACGTCGGTCATCTCCAACTTCTGAGGGATCGGATGGCCGGACCGACCTTCCGCGACCGCCTCTACAACCGGAGGGTGGGGCGGGCGATGACGTCGCCGCTGGCCATCCTGCTCGCCGGGGCCGGGGCCGCGGTCGGCATCGTCGCCGGCGGGGGCATTCCGCTTGCGATCGGCCTCGGCGCCGCGGCGTGGGCCGGCCGGGTGGCCGCCGCCATGCCCCGGGGCGAGCGGCGGGAGGAGATGAACCCGTTCAGCCTGCGCGATCCGTGGCGGCGGTTCATGCAGGACGCGCTGCAGGCCAGGGAGCGGTTCGGCAAGGCGGTCAAGGCGGCCCGGTCGGGCCCGTTGCGCGAGCGGCTCAGCCAGATCGGCGATCGGATCGACGACGGCGTCAAGGAGACGTGGCGGGTGGCGGTGCGCGGCGAGGAGCTCAGCGACGCCAGGCGGGGCATCGACACGACCGACGCCGAGCGGGAGCTGTACGAGCTCACCGCGGGTGGCACCGGGATGTCGCCCGCGCTGGAGCAGACGGTCACCGCCCTCGAGGCCCAGCTGGCCTCGGCCCGCCGCATGGACGCGGTGATCATCGACGCCCGCGACCGGCTCCGGCTGCTCAACGCCCGCCTCGATGAGGCCGTGGTGCGAGCCATCGAGCTGTCGGTCCAGGCCGGGGACGTGACCGACCTGGCCGGCCTCGGCGCCGACGTCGACTCGGTGGTCGACGAGATGGAGGCGCTGCGCCAGGGCCTCGAGGCGGTGAGCGGCCAGCCCCCACCCCTGCCCCCGCCGGCGGCGCAGAGTTCGTAACCCCCTGCAGGTGGTCGTCGTAGGATCGGCGTCCACGCCGCCAACCCGACGAGGGGGACCGATGGAGAACGCCACCACCACCGAACCGGCGTCCGTGATCGAGTCGGCGCACGCGGACCCGCCCGACGACGATCTCATCGAGGAGGAGGAGCTGCTGGTCGAGGAGATCTCGATCGACGGCATGTGCGGGGTGTACTAGGTGGGGGTCGCCGTCGAGGGTGCCTACCGGCTCGATTCCCAGGTGGCCCTGCGGCCCGAGCCCTTCGGCGCCCTCTGCTATCACTACGCCAACCGCCGGGTGACCTTTCTCACGTCGACCGACATGGTCGCCGTGGTGCGCGCGCTCGACGGCCAGCCGTCCGTGGGTGACGCGCTCCGGGCCGCCGGAGTGGCCGAGCGGCGGTGGCCGGCGTTCCTCGCCGCCCTCGGCTCGCTCGAGGCATCGGAGGTGATCCATGCTCGCTGACCGGCTGGCCACCGGGCTCGACGCCCCCATCTGCCTCACGTGGGAGCTCACCTACGCCTGCAACCTGGCGTGCATCCACTGCCTGTCGTCGTCGGGCCGCCGTGACCCCGACGAGCTGACCACGGCCGACGCCATGCGGGTCGTCGACGAGCTCGACGACATGCAGGTCTTCTACGTCAACATCGGCGGTGGAGAACCCACCATCCGGCGTGACTTCTTCGACCTGATCGAGTACGCCGTCGACCGCCGGGTCGGCGTGAAGTTCTCGACCAACGGCAGCTTCATCGACGCGGCCAAGGCGCGGCGGCTGTCCGACCTCGACTATCTCGACATCCAGATCTCGCTCGACGGCGCCGACGCGGCCACCAACGACGCCGTGCGGGGCGAGGGGTCCTACGCCGCCGCCCGGCGCGCCATGGACCACCTGAGCGCGGCCGGGTTCGGGCCGTTCAAGATCAGCGTCACCCTCACCCGCCACAACGTCGACCAGCTCGACGAGCTCGAGGGCCTGGCCCGCGCCTACGGTGCCCAGCTCCGGGTCACCCGCCTGCGGCCGTCGGGCCGGGGGGCCGAGTCGTGGCACCGTCTCCACCCGACCGCGGCGCAGCAGCGCCGGCTCTACCACTGGCTGCTGGACCGGCCCGACGTGCTCACCGGCGACTCCTTCTTCCACCTCAACGCCCTGGGCGAACCGCTGCCCGGGCTCAACCTGTGCGGCGCGGGCCGGGTGGTCTGTCTCATCGATCCGGTCGGCGACGTCTACGCCTGCCCGTTCGTCATCCATGACCGGTTCAAGGCGGGATCGGTGCGTGACCCCGGGGGCTTCCCGGCGGTGTGGCGCACGTCCGAGCTGTTCCTGTCGCTCCGGGAACCCCAGTCGGCCGGGGCCTGCGCCTCCTGCGGCAGCTACGACGCCTGCCGGGGCGGTTGCCTGGCGGCCAAGTTCTTCACCGGCCTGCCGCTCGACGGACCCGATCCCGAGTGCGTGCTCGGCCACGGCGAGGCCGCGCTGGCGGGCGTGGGAACGGTTCCGCGCCCGAGCATCGACCACTCGCGGCCGGTGGCGCTGCTGCCTCGGCGGTGAGGCTGCTCGAACCGATCGCGCTCGGTCCCCGCACCGCCCGCAACCGCATCCTGTTCGGCCCGCACGAGACCAACTTGGGCGACGGCCGCGCCATCAGCGACCGGCATGTCGCCTACTACCGGAGCCGCGCCGTCGGCGGGGCGGGGATCATCGTCACCGAGGAGGCGTCGGTCCATCCCTTCGACTGGCCCTACGAACGGGCGCCTCTGGCCGCCGACTGTCTCGATGGGTGGAGTCGGATCGGGACCGCCCTGCACGACGAGGGGGCCCTGGCGCTGGCCGCCATCGGCCACGCCGGCGGGCAGGGTTCGTCGGCCTACAGCCAGCGGGAGCTATGGGCTCCGTCCCGGGTGCCCGAGGTCGCCAGCCGTGAGGTTCCAAAGTGGATGGAGCGTGAAGACATTGCCGCGGTCATCGAAGCTTTCATGATCGCGGCATCCGCGGCGGCTGCGGCCGGGCTGGACGGCGTCGAGGTCAACGCGGGGCAGTACAGCCTGATCCGCCAGTTCCTGTCCGGGCTCACCAACCATCGGGACGACGAGTGGGGGAGTGACCGATCGAAGTTCGCCCGCGACGTGCTCGGCGCCGTTCGGCGCGGGCTCGGGCCCGACCGGGTGCTCGGCCTGCGGCTGTCGTGCGACGAGCTGGCGCCGTGGGCCGGCATCGTCCCCGAGGCGGGTGCGGCGCTGGCGGCCGAGTTGGCACCGCTCGTCGACTATGTGATGGTGGTGCGGGGTTCGATCTTCACCACCGCCGCCACCCGTCCGGACGGGCACGCCGGCCCGGCGTTCAACACCGACCTGTGCCGGATGGTGCGGGCCGCGGTCGCCGGCACCGCGCCGGTCGGGTTGCAGGGTTCTGTCGTCGACGTCGACCGGGTCGAGGCCGCGGTCGTCGCCGGCGTGGGCGACCTGGTCGAGATGACCAGAGCGCAGATCGCCGATCCCGACCTGGTCGCCAAGCTCGCCGCCGGCCGGCCCGAGACGATCCGACCCTGCATCCTCTGCAACCAGACGTGCCAGGTGCGCGATGCCCGCAACCCGATCGTCACCTGTGTCGGGAACCCGTCGTCGGGCCACGAGACCGAGGACCCTCCGCTCGACGGGCGCGCGGTCGCGCCCCGCGAGGTCGTCGTCGTCGGCGGGGGACCGGCCGGGCTGGAGTGCGCCCGGGTGGCGGCCGGCCAGGGTCACCGTGTCCGGCTGGTCGAGCGCTCGGCCGCCCTCGGGGGGATGCTCCGGGTGGCCGCCCGGGGGAGCGGTCGCGGCCGGATCAGCTCATTCGCCGACTGGCTGGAGGCCGAGTGCCGAAGCCTGGGCGTGGAGATCGAGACCCGGAGGGAGCTCGGAGTGGCCGACGTGGCCGCCAGCGGGGCGGCGGTCGTGCTC